>NZ_AP018049.1:0-326500 GCF_003609775.1 Prevotella melaninogenica | reverse complement strand
CCTCATATCATTGTTGTTCGTAAACTATTTTCATGCTTCTCAAAACAAACACATACTCTTTGGGCTTCAAAAAGACGCCTAATTGACTTGCAAAAGATGCCCTTTTGAAGTCCAATTGAGCACCTCCCCCTTCACAACTTTATATCTAATTGATTTACCTTTAGTTACAAACCGTCTTTTTACACATATTTATGCCATTATTCATAAAGGTTTTATTTAAAATTATGTAAGTTTTTCAAGATCTTGCCCGCGAGATTTTCGAAATATTAAAATGAAGACATTTTCAGTATCGAAGAATGATAATAGTATTGAAAGTTGGTAGTCTTAGCTATGTTCTTGTTTAATAAGTGATTTCGGTTTCCCAGTAAAGCTATGCGAAAAGTAACCACACATCTAACGAAAGAACCATATTTGTTGTCCACCAACTATCCATCTACCACTATATATACTTCCCTAAGCTATGAAACATCAATAACAAAAATATATAAACAGCATAATTATCGGAAAGACAGAAGGTGAAGTCATAATCTTTTATTATCTTTGCAACAAGTATATTAACGGAAAATGATTGAAACTTTCAATACAGGAGAGACAAAAGAAAGTCTCCGACAGGAATATAACCCAGACGGTTCTGTGCTCAGAAAAGCACAGTTGAGACTGCTTGATATGGCTATCTACCTGCAGGAGACTGCTAAAAAGATAGGCATTCCCTGCCGTCTTGATGGCGGTAATGTGTTAGGAGCTGTACGCCATGGGGGCTTTATTCCTTGGGATGATGACATAGATATGGTAGTTAGTCATAAGGATTTCAAACGCTTATGCGACTATCTGAAAGCACACCCTCACCCACAATATGTGTTACAAGACAATGATACAGACCCTGGCTTCTATAAAGAGTGGGCATGTTTACGCGATTTGAAAAGTGAAAACCGTAGCCACGAAAGCCAAGGCAGTGTTGACCGAAGAATACACGAAGCACAGAAATACAGAGGTCTACATGTTGACATCTTTCCATACGAAGGTAATATGATTCCTTGGTTACAACGTTTTGCTGCAAAACTATCGGTGAATGTGAATGCAAAATTAGCAGGTCAGCACCCCCATTTAGCACAGACGAGCTATAACCTTTTGCACAACATCATCTTTCCTACGTTCCGCTTTTTCGGCAAAATCTTTGGGAAACAAGATCTCTGGATGCACTCATACGGTGCTTGGTTCTATGAACAGCATCCACGTCGCTGTATGATACCACACAAAGATATCGTTTTTGAGGGCTATACTTTTGAAGGTCCTGCAGACGTTGATGAGTTCTGTCGCATCGCCTACGGGAACTATATGAACCTACCTCCAAGGGATAAGCGTGACAGACATAAGGTAGATGTCGTCTTTAAGTAGTAAGAGGAATCCTTTCAACCCCTTTAAATCCCAAATTGAAATTATGAACATAGCAGTAATCTTTGCAGGCGGATCAGGACTAAGAATGCACACAAAGTCGCGTCCTAAGCAGTTTCTTGACCTTAATGGGAAACCTATTATCATCTATACTTTGGAGTTGTTCGACAATCATCCGAACATAGATGCTATCGTTGTAGCGTGTATTGAGAGTTGGATTCCATTCCTTGAAAAGCAACTTCGCAAGTTTGAAATTAACAAAGTAGTAAAGATTGTGCCGGGAGGAAAGTCAGGACAGGAGTCTATCTACAAAGGACTATGTGCGGCAGAGGAATATGCTCAAAGTCAGAATATTAACAATGAGAACACAACTGTCCTCATCCATGATGGCGTTCGACCGCTTATCACAGAGGAAACGATTACGGATAACATCAAGAAAGTAGAAGAGGTTGGAAGTTGTATCACCTGCATTCCTGCAACAGAAACACTTATTGTGAAGCAAGCAGATGGCTCATTAGAGATTCCATCACGTGCAGACTCACTCATTGCCCGTGCTCCACAAAGTTTCCGCTTATCGGATATTATCAGTGCACATAGACGCTCCTTAGAGGAAGAAAAGTCCGATTTCATCGACTCTTGTACGATGATGAGCCATTATGGTTATAAACTTGGGACCATCATTGGACCAATGGAAAACATTAAGATTACAACCCCAACGGACTTCTTTGTATTGCGTGCCATGGTGAAGGTACACGAAGATCAGCAAATATTTGGTTTATAAGTTTCCTTCTTTCATCCAATAGGATGAAGCCTTCCTATTACAGAAAAGAAAATAATTAAAGGACCGTCGTTTATATAACTTTGAGATGATGAGCAGTAAGATACTAAAAGAAGATATCAAGAACTTTGTTGAAAAGTTTGCATTAACAGAAGAACTGAGAAACAAAACCATTGCCGTAACAGGTGCAACAGGTCTATTAGGCTCCTGTATGGTACGTTGCCTTTTGGCTTTATCAACAGAGAAAGGTATCAATCTGCACGTCATTGCAGTTGTAAGAAACATCGAAAAGGCAACAGAGATGTTTGGCAAAGAAGGCGAAGCTTTAAGCTATTATGCTTATGACTTTTCCTCAATGGCACCTTTCAAACCTTCAAAAAACATCGATTACATCGTTCATTTTGCTGCTCCGACAGTCTCAAAGGGGTTTATCGAGAGGCCCGTTGAAACGATGAATACGATATATTTTGGTATGCAGAACATCCTTACCTATGCGCAGGAGGCAAAAGTAGAATCACTTGTTTTTGCTTCAACGATGGAGGTTTATGGCTCTGTTACTGACGACAAGGAGTCGCTTACCGAGCAAAAGCAGGGATATATTGATCCAATGGCTACACGAAGCTGTTATCCTTTGGCAAAGAGAGCGGCTGAAGGTTTGTGCCATAATTATGCTGTCGAATATGGAGTACCTGTAAAAGTAGCACGACTGGCACAGACATTCGGTGCAGGAGTCGGTAAAAACGACAATCGTGTCTTTGCCCAGTTTGCACGAAGTGTCATTAATAACAACGACATCATTCTACATACCAAGGGTGAAGGCTGTCACAGCTATTGCTACACAATAGATGCGGTCAGTGCGATGCTCTATCTATTGCTACGTGGAGAGAATGGTGAGGCATATAATGTAGCCAACAGCGATACCTATATTTCTATCCGTAACATGGCAGAATTCGTAGCAGAAAACTTCAATCCTAAGCACGTAAAAGTTGTCATACAGTTGCAAGAAGGAATGGGTTATCCACCAACAACAAAGTTACGACTTGACACAAAGCGTATCAACCAATTAGGTTGGAAGGCTGAATATGGGTTAAAAGAAATGTTCAGTCGTTTAATAGACGCTATGAAGGAAACAGAAAGCTAAGCTTCTTACATCAAGATAAAGCTATCTTAATACGCTTATAACATTAAGTTTAAGGTTGGAACACATAACCACTAAGCCTCAACCCAACCACTTAAAAGAAAGCTATTTACCACCGCTTACACTTCTTTGAGCTAATCAGGAGGGAATTATTTTCATGAAAAAAAATATTTCTTTTCATGAAGAAAAATATTTATGTTCGTGAAAATAATTCTTTTCTTTCATGAAAAGAATTACTTAACGATGTCAAAAGCAACCTTAAAGAACAACGTCTTCCACCCTTAAAAACAAAAGAAATAAGTATTATTGTTGGTTAACATTCGTCATTATCATACATTATCATTATCTTTACATCCAAAACTAAATCCTTAGAATATGGAATATGAATTTCTATCCTTTTTTTTTCTCGCCTTATTTGCGGTATCACTATTGGGCTTCTTTTATCTTATATCCAAGCTTAACAACATAAGTAATACGCTAAACAACGTCAGTTTTGAGATTTCCACACTGAAACTTATCATTGAAAAGATGCAGCGTGAAAATCAGAAACATGCTGAATTAGCAACAGAAACAAAGCCAAAAGAGAATGTTGAGCAATCTCAGGAGAAGATTACAGAAACTCCGAAGGAAGTTCAGTCTGAAACTGTTACTCCTAACCCTAACTGGTGGCAACAGCCAATAAAGGACGATATGCCAACAACCGAAAAGGCTGAAGAAACAGAGACTACGGGTGAAAACGAACAGCCAGAGCTACAAGAGACACCAGAAACTATAGAAATTCCTATTGTACACAATGAGGATATCAGACCTTCTACCATTGAAATTCCTATTGAGAAAACGGAAGATAAGACTCCAGAAGTTGAGGAGGAGACTCCTGACACCATTGAAGAACCTGTAGAAGAAGAGCAGGAAGAGCCTGCAATGGCTATGGAGAAAGAGGAGAAAATAGAAGAATATGCCACTTCTGAGACCAACTTTGAGAAATATATCGGTGAGAATCTCTTTGGCAAGATTGGTATTCTCATCTTTATTATTGGTATCGGTTTCTTCGTAAAATATGCTATTGACCAGAACTGGATCAATGAGACAGCACGTACGTTGATGGGCTATGCTGTCGGTGCAGGTATGTTAGTACTCGCTGAACGATTACACAAACGCTACCATACTTTCAGTTCACTGTTAGCAGGTGGTGCCTTTGGTATCTACTATTTGATTACAGCCATCGCCTTCCATTACTATGACTTGTTCTCTCACACGATGGCATTTGTTATCCTATGCGCCACAACTATCTTCATGTCGGCAGTCTCCGTCCTATACGATAGGAAGGAATTAGCAGTCACAGCACTCGTTGGCGGCTTTATTGCACCTTTCATTATTAGTACGGACTCAAGTAGTATCATTAGCCTACAGATTTATATCGGCATTCTGAACATTGGTATGTTCTGCCTTGCAATGTATAAGAAATGGGCGATACTACCTATGGTTTCCTTCGCTTTCACCTATATAATATTATGGGGAACGACTGCAATAGGATCATTCACTGATAGTGAAGCTGTTACAATTTATCCTACCCTATTTGCTTTTGCAACACTATTCTACGTCATCTTCCTATTACCTGTTGTCTTTATTCTGCGCACACAGTATAGTGAAAATACCAGACTTGGACTATTGGGCATCATCACAGCTAATAGCTTCATGTATCTTATTTATGGCGATTCTCTCTTACAACACTTCGAGGCATCATCTGACACGACAGCTTACTTAGCTTTCTTCATTGCTGGTGTCAATTTGGCAATACACCTTTATTTACGATTCCGCGTCGAAGGACAAGACACACTGCGCAACCTTATGTTAGGACTTGCGGTCACATTCGCCTCTATGGGTATTCCAATTCTGTTCAGTACAGCCAATGTTCTTTTGGTATGGGCAGCTGAGGCTGTACTTCTTTTGTGGCTCTTCACAAAGGAGAAAAACAGAATCTACGAATGGGCATCTGCAATATTATTGTTCCTAACGATGGGAGCATTGGCATACTACAGAACAACTGACACCTTCATCCATGATACAGGAGATAGTTTGTTCGTCAATGGTGCCTTCTTTGTGACTACATTTGTTAGTATAGCCTACTTTATTGTAGCTGTCATTATGCAATATAACAAGGATCTATTCAGTGATATGAGACGTCTAATCGCTTACACTCCATGCAATGCTATAGCCTATGCTTTGGGTTTCTGCATTCTATTCCTTGCCTTCAGAGACAACTTCCACTTCCATCTTGAGCAACCAATATCAGAGTATGCTTCTCTACTTACAGCAAACATAATGCTCTTAGGAGGAGCACTTATCCTGCGCAAACGCTTCGAAATAAGTAAAAACAAGTTAGCATACGAGATTAGCCTCTATCTTGCTGGAATCTTATTTGCCATGACTGTATGGAATGACACTGCTCCAACTGGACTCTTACTGAGGTGGTTAATGGCACTTGTAACAATCGCTTATATGGCATATTGTATGCGTGGTCAACTCCTTGTTACCTCTAACCCACGAAGCTTACATACAGAATACGCTATCGTATCAACACTGACGTGGCTCACCTTGACACGACTTTTGCTGATTACATTCAATGAAGTAAACTTCAGTACAGCCTTCTCACTGTCGTTAGGTATTGCAGCCTTCATCTTGATGTGTATCGGTATGCGTTACCACAGTAAGGAGATTCGTATTGTGAGCTTAGCAGAATTCGGTATTATCATTGGTAAACTTATTCTCAATGACGTATGGGCAATGCCTGCTCTTGGTAAGATTATTGTCTTCATCAGCCTTGGAGCCATTCTCCTTATCCTCTCATTCCTCTATCAAAAACTTAAAGATGCACTCTTCAATGAGGAAAAACAAGAACAGGAGTAAGCCTCAACATCAGACATTAACATAACAACAATCGCCCTCATCCGTCCAAATTTCATTTTTATCTTGGACTGATGAGGGCGATAATATTGATATAATATTTGTGTTTCTTACCTATTATATATAGGAGAGATGCGGTTCTTAATAATTCAATCCAAACATCCAAAGAGGTATGATATTACTTGTACCAATCTCGATATCATCTTTTACTACATAACCTTTTTTAGCTTCAACTATCTGTTTTTGCCCCTTACTCTTTCCTCCAACCTCAAAGGTTACACCATTAATTTCAAAGTCTGAGATACGAGAAACAATAATATCATTATGTACTCTCAACTGATTATAGAAGACAGTTTCTCTTATATTCCCAATATTAGCTTCACTACCTGATAAGATATAAGCTAAATTAGGGTTATCGAGATAAACCTTATCCACCTTACCTAATCCTCTGATACCACCAGTTGCATCTCGCAGCTGACTAATAATTCCAGCCTTTTCCATATATAAGAAGTAATCAGGAAGGACATTCCTGCTCACTCCCACCATTGTTGCTAAAGAATCCATAACAGGCTTAAAAGGTACACTACGAGAAACTATAGCAAGCAACTTCTTTAGCTTACGACTTGTTGAAAGCGTCATATTTGCAAACTGTGGAATATCAACCTCCATTGTAAGATTGACACTTTGGTTTAATAGCATTATAAACTCGACGTCATCTCCAAATGGATAATACCCATGACGCAAATATTCTTTAAACAAAGGTAATGGACGCTCCAGGCCTTTTGGGAGTTCCACGCGATGATGAAGAATATCTTCTAAGCTATAAGTTGGGACAACAATGCCCTTAAACATCTCCAGATACTCTCTGAAAGAAAGCCCCTGCAAATGATAAACTGGAGCACGACGGCTAAGGTCTGCCTCTCCTTGTATTATATCAAGAACCGACGAACCAGTAAAAGCAACTTTCAAATCAACATGAGTATCATATATTTGCTTTAGTTCTTGTGCCCAACCTGAGTACTTATGAATCTCATCAATAAAGAGATATTCTCCTCCTTCTCTACTGAACTCATCAGCTAAATCAATAAGTGTATGAGATGAGAAATAAACATAATCAGCTGATACATAAAGCATATTCTGCTCAGACTGATGCTCCTTTATATATTGTAGAAACATCGTTGTCTTACCGACACCACGTGGACCAACCAGTCCTAACATCTGTCTTCCCCAATCTATACGATTATATAAATAACGATGAAAAGTGGTAGAAGTGTGCTCTATCCTTTCCTTCATAAATTGTATTAAACTAATATCCATAGCTCTTCTTTTTGCTACAAAGATACAAAAAATGCACTAACCATAGTGCAAAAATACTAATAAATTGCACTGTCGACAGTGCAATTTGTGTTATTAAATGCACTATTCGCAGTGCATTATACCTTAAAACCTGCACTATCCGTAGTGCAATCTCTATTATACATACCATTAAGAAATGCTTATAAACAGGACTTTCTTGTGAAGCTTTTCCACATATTAGTTAGCTATTAACCTCTTACTATCTTTATTATAATAGCCTTTAAACACCATTCTTTCCATCTTCAACCCATGTGCGAGTACTCCGCACACATCGTGCTGATGGTTCGCACCAATGGTGTTGGGGCTCCGCACCAATGGTGCGGAGTGCTAAACACATTACAATAACTTATCAAAATAGGTTCAACTTATCGATAGAAACGAGTTATAGAACTAAAAACAAACTAACCAATATGCGGTTAAAACAGCTTCACACACAAAAAGGTACTATTTCAGCAACAGATAGTAATAACCCACAAAGTAGTTCTTTTACAAGTTTAAAGACTTTAAAAACTACTGGTAGCGCATGTTAAAAGAACAAAAAAATCAAGCCATTAACGTAGTTCTTCATCAAAAAAAACGACTAATAGAATAACATTAGTCTTTTTTATTTACCTTTGTAATAAGATAATATCAAAGAAAAAATGACTTCTTAACATCATCTTTTAAGATGAAAAGGAGTAAAATTAAATGGCAGAAAAGTATATATTTAACACATAAAATAATAAGCACATGAAAGCAAAATTCCTACTTTTTGCAGCCTCATTCATAGCTACAACAGCTATGGCGCAGGGACTGAAGTCGGGTGTAGACCGCAACAACATGGACTTCAACATGAAGCCTGGTGAGAACTTCTATGAGTATGCTGCAGGCAATTGGTTGAAGAACCATCCACTTGACAAGGAGCATCCAATGAACGGAGCCTTTGTTGATTTGGAAGAACTAAACAAGAAACGCATCCGTGAAATGGTTGAGGATTATGCAAAGAAGCCACAAACGAAAGGCACTGTAGCACAGAAGATTGCTTCTATCTACAACCTTTACATGGATAGCGTACGCCGCAACCGTGAGGGATATACCCCTATTAAGCCTGTGTTAGCTAAGGTTAGGGCTGCAAAGAATCGTAAGGAACTCATCAAACTGATGTATGACCTCGATGTGAAGGGTTATGGTACCTTCCCTGTTGGCTTTGGTATGACAGTAGATGCGATGAACTCTGACCGTTATATCATTGGTATCTCACAAGGCGGTCTTGGTCTTGATCCTGAATATTACACAAAGCCTAACGACCAACAGAAGGCTGTTATAGCAGCATATAAGAGCCTAAACAATGATTTGTTCAAGATGGTTGGTAACGATGCTGCAACTGCAAAGAAGAAGATGGAGGCTGCTTTCTCGATTGAGAACCAGATAGCAAAGGTTAGCTATGATCAAGTAAAGTCACGCGACCCACAAGCGAACTATCACCCAATGACTTGGGAGCAACTCTTGAAGGACTATCCTGGCGTCGATTGGAACTATCTTTTGAAAGCTGCTGGCTATCCAAACAACGGCGGAAAGGTTGATGTTGGACAACCAGAGCCTGTGCATGAGGTAGAGAAGATTCTTGCAACTGCTCCATTAGACGCATTGAAAGCCTACATGGAACTTGCTGTTATCACATCTTCTGCAGGTATGTTGTCAGACAACTTCTCAGATCGTAACTTCGAATATACCAAGGTGGCATACGGTGTTCAGGAACAACAGCCACGTTGGAAGCGTGCTTTGTCTTTCGTACAGGGTATTATGGGTGAGGCTGTAGGTAAACTCTACGTACAGAAATACTTCCCTGAGAGCAGCAAGCATCGTATGATTACGTTGGTAAAGAATCTTCAAGATGCTTTTGCACAGCGTATTGAAGAGAACACATGGATGACTGCTGCTACAAAGCAGAAGGCTTTGGAGAAGCTACAGGCATTCGACATCAAGATTGGTTATCCTGATAAATGGCAGAATATGGATAGTGTCTTCGTTATTGATGATAACAAGTCATTGATTGATAATGTGAAGGCTGTACAGGAAGCAGCTATGAAGTATCGTATTGCTAAACGCTGGGGTAAGCCTGTTGACAAGAAGGAATGGCACATGACACCACAGACTGTCAATGCTTACTATGACCCAACAACCAATAGTATTAACTTCCCTGCAGCTATTCTCCAACCTCCATTCTTCGACCCATCAGTAGATGATGCTGCTAATTATGGTGCTATTGGTGCTGTTATTGGTCATGAGATGAGCCACGGCTTTGATGATCAAGGTTGCCAGTTTGATAAAGATGGTAACATGAAGAATTGGTGGACAGAAGAGGATAAGAAGAACTATGACGCTCGTACAAAGGTTCTCGTAGACTGGTTCAACAAGCAGGAAGTAATCCCTGGCTTGTATGTTAACGGTGAGAAGACACTCGGTGAAAACATCGGTGATAACGGAGGTTTGAACATTGCCTTTCGTGCACTTGAAAACAGTATGAAAGCAAAACCATTGAGCGATATGGATGGTTTCACACCTGCTCAGCGCTTCTTCCTCGCTTGGGGACGTGTTTGGGCAAGCAATGTAGCTCCTCAGTTCGTTGCTTACATTGTCAACTCTGACGTTCACTCACCAAGTATCAGCCGTGTGAATGCTGCCCTTCCTATGATTGATAACTGGTATAAAGCATTCGATATCAAAGAAGGTGACAAACTCTTTGTTCCTCAGCAGAACCGAGCACACATCTGGTAAGAGAACTTTTTACTATGCACATATCTTTTGATATGGCTTATTAACTCCATATCGTTACAACCCAATGATGATAATCAATGGGGATTAACAATCTAATATAAAGGGAGTGTATCCAGAAAAAAGGATACACTCCTTTTCTTCTGCTCTGTACTTATTTTTTAAGGTAAACCTTCTATGAAGGCAATAGATTTTTGTTAAACAAAAATCAAAGACTTTTTTCGCTTAAAAGCAACAGCTGATACAGAAGGAATAAATAACTAAAAACGTCCTTACAAAGTGCAGAATAAAGGAAAAGAAGAGAAAAACAGAAACACAACAACGCTTATTTATTGTATTAGAACAAGCATAGAAAACAGCGATTTCAGCATAAAATCAGCATAAATACTTAATAAAGAAAAATAGCTTTAGAACCTAAAAATCAGACACATTAGCATCATCTGCAAGTGTAACAACAAGGCTTTTTGTAATAAATTAACAAGTATATGGGAAAACATAATAATTTTCTTAAATTCCATATTCTTGATAAGAAATAGTATTATTTATCTATTAATTCAATAAAATATTGTATATTTGCATCCAACAACAATTTTAATCGTAGATAAAATAGTAAAAAGTTTTGCATAACAGCGCAAGATATATGCATTACTCAGCACAAACAGTATCGCGGGAGCGTCATAATAAGAATATAAGTTCAAGACATTAAATAGCAAGAGACAAGTTTATAAAGCAACATTCTATCATTCTAAAAGGGATATGGGATTAAGCCATAGTTCCAAATGAAACAAATAGAATTAAAGCAAATCATCGTAAGTCTTATCTAAACCCCGACTAACTGAATGTAATAAAAACAGAACATACATATAAAATCTTTTCAGATTAGCATAAATAAAAATAACTACCAAAATCCTATTTTTAATGGGATATTTTTAGTTACCAGTGGGATTTCATCGTGAGATGAGATCCCACACCTCTTTATAGCTGTACAAGACATTCCTTCCATTGTGTTAAATTCGTCTTATTCCCCACCCCATAAACTATTGAAAAGCCATTTTATAGAATCTTTATCACCTATAACTGTAATCTTTTCATTTCTTTTCTATATCTTTGCATTCAGATAAATCATCAATTAAAAACAGAAAGAATATGAACGTAGGAGATAAAGCACCAGAGATTTTGGGCACTGATCAGGATGGAAAAGAAATTAAGTTGAGTGATTATAAAGGACAAAAGATTGTTCTTTACTTCTATCCAAAGGATTCAACTTCAGGCTGCACAGCACAGGCTTGTAACCTCCGTGATAACTACAAGGAGCTGAGAGATAAAGGTTATGTTATTATCGGAGCAAGCATACAGGACGAGAAGTCACACAAGAAGTTTATCGAGAAGAACGAACTTCCTTTCCCACTCATTGCCGATACCGACTTAAAACTCGTTGAGACATTCGGCGTTTATGGTGAGAAGAAGATGTATGGCCGTACCTACATGGGTACTTTCCGTACTACTTTCATCATCAACGAAGATGGTATTATTGAGCGCATCCTCGGTCCAAAGCAGATTAAGACAAAGGATCACGCTGCTCAGATTCTCGCTGAAGATTAAGTCTTGCTGCATAAAGGCATAGTAAAAGAAAGTCGAAAACACACTCATATAATAAGAGAACGACAATAATTAAAGAATAAAAAACGCTCTCTACTGAAAGAGCTATGATAAAAGAAAGGCAAAATAGCTATGCCAAAGACGCAAGACGCAAGCAGTAAGAAGACAAAGACTAAAAATACAGACAACAAAAGTCTACGAAAAACGAAGAAACCTCACCAATCACTCCCCTCTTCACTTGGAGAGGGAGGGATGGTGAGGTCTTCTTGTAAAAGTACAGCAGCGAAGTCATTGCAGAACAGACTCCTAACTCTTGCCAACAAATACGAGACCCCTTCCTTTCTCAATGGCGACCCATCGTGGTTTATGCACCAAGTAATTGGCAAAAGAAATCAAGAAACCATTGCGTTCATTGCTTCTTGTCTGAGTTATGGTTCACGACAAGTTTTCTTACCACGCATACAATATCTGCTCGACTGCTCACGTAGCGAACCCTACGAATGGATTAGAACAGGAAGGTACACATTGGAAATTCCTAATGATGATCAATGCTTCTATCGCCTATATACCAATACTATGATGCACGACCTCTTCTATGCACTACAAACGATGTATGAAGAGTATGGAGACATGGAAAACTACATTCGCTGCTATGCCAAGCTCAATAAAGAGAAGCCACAGATGGATGCAATTATCGCTATTGAAGCTATTTGCGACTATTTCTTAAAGCATGAAGCAATCGGAATTGTACCTAAAAGTACAACATCAAGCTGTAAACGTGTGTGTATGTTCCTACGCTGGATGGTTCGAACCGACTCTCCAGTAGACCTTGGAATATGGTCAGACCTTATCGATCAACGTTCGCTCATCATCCCTCTTGATACCCACGTCATACAACAATCCCTTCAATTAGGGCTTATTACAAGCAAAACTGCTTCTATGTCAGTTGCTCGAAAACTTACAGATAAACTTTTAGAGATATTTCCTAATGACCCTCTAAAAGCTGATTTTGCTCTCTTTGGGTATGGAGTAAATCAGAAATAAAATTATTTTCGCGCTTTAATAACAGGCATAAAGGGTAGAGCCAAAACATATATCCCTTATCTCTTTTGTAATAAAAATTCAAAGACGCAAAAATTAAAGAGGCTCAATTAGACGCTAACTAAGGCTTAATTGGCTTGCAAAAGATGCCCTTTTGAGGTCTAACTAACGCCCTTTTAAAGTCCAACTAAGCACCTCTTAAAAAACGCTTTTATACCAGTCTGATTATAAGATAGTTACAAAGGTAAATAATAAAGGCTATTCTTAATAAAAAACAGACACATCCTACACTCTTTTTGTAAATTTATTTCACCACAAACAAACGTAAATAATGGACATAAAAAACAAAATAAACAGTCTACGAACGAACAAAACAGAAGAATAAAAACCAGTACAAACAAAAATCCCAACCTCGTTATAAACGAAGCTGGGAACTTGTTACTACTCTCAAATTTCTAAATTACTTTTGAAATTAGGCAGCTATATGCTTATTTAAGTTGACTGCCTTTGCTACTAATGCTGCTACTACAACAGCTGATAATACTACTGAAATCATAATCGTTTTAAATTAAATGGGGAACCACTGTCCCTTGTTTATAAATATGTTATCCTTTAAATACGAGTGCAAAGTTAGCCATAAATAAAACATCGAACAACATATATCACCGATAATGTTAGTAATACACCTTTTTATTACTCTGCATCAAGTCGATTGATATAAATCAATGAAACTTCACTTGCTTTTCTCAAATATTTAAACTAACTTTGCCAGCCGCAAGCAAAAATGCACAAAAGAATGGAGAAAAACCAAGAATTACGCAATGCGTGGGACTTTGTTGAGCACACAGGAATAAGTATTTTTCTCACAGGAAAGGCTGGAACAGGTAAAACCACCTTCCTTCGCACACTTAAGGAGCGCAGCAATAAAAGAAACATTATTGTTGCTCCTACTGGCGTGGCTGCTATTAATGCTGGCGGTATGACAATCCATTCTTTCTTCCAGTTGCCCCTCTCGCCTTTCGTACCAAACACTAATATCAAGAATCGATTTGACTATAGCAAAGAGAAACGCAAGATTATGCGTACTCTCGACTTGCTCATCATTGACGAAATTAGTATGGTACGAGCTGACGTTCTCGATGCAATCGACTCCGTTCTCCGTCGTTTTCGTGAACCAGACAAACCCTTTGGAGGTGTACAACTGCTGATGATTGGCGACTTGCAACAACTGACTCCCGTTGTAACTCCCGAAGAAGAGGAACTTTTGAGACAGCATTATGACACTCCATACTTCTTTGGCTCAAAAGCTTTACGCAGCATTAGCTACGTAACTATTGAGCTAACGCACGTCTATCGACAGCAAGACGAAACCTTTATCACCTTACTTAATAATATAAGAGAGGGGAAAGTATCTGCTGATGACCTACAACGACTCAATGAACGATATGACCCAACCTTCCAGCCAAAGGAGGGAAGCGATTACATCCGATTAACTACACACAATAGGATGGCGGAAAGTTATAACGAAGACCAACTTCGTAGACTTCCCACAAAAGCCTATACTTTTAGCGCAGAAACGGATGGTAACTTCCCTGAATACAACTATCCGACAGACTTTAACCTTACTCTAAAGACGGGTGCACAGGTAATGTTCATTCGTAATGATAACAATGGACGATACTATAATGGACGTATCGGACACATTACTCATGTTGATAACGAGAAGATATACGTTCTTTGCCCTGGAGAAGATGAAGAATTTGAGGTTGAAGTTGAGACATGGGAGAACACTAAATACACCCTCAACGAGAAGACAAAACAAATTGAAGCAGAGGTGCAGGGTACTTTCAAACAGTATCCTCTACGTCTGGCATGGGCTATTACCATACATAAAAGCCAAGGACTTACCTTTGAACATGCGATTATAGACGCCCAAGCATCCTTTGCATCGGGGCAGGTGTATGTAGCGTTAAGCCGTTGTAAGACCTTAGAAGGATTGGTATTGGCATCACCTATTGGTAATACTGCGATTATAAATGATAATCGTGTAAGTGAATATATCTCTCATCAAACAGAAGAAGCAGAAAAGAGTATCTCCGCCTTACCTGCCTTAAAAGAAGAATACCATCGCCAACTTCTCATTGAATTATTCAATTTCAACGAGATTAAAGCCTATGAAACCGCTCTCTTTAGGGTTTTAACAGAATTCTTCTTCAAGTTTACAAAGATAAATGCACTGCATAAGATGGCTCTTACTGACTTAGAGTCACGTATCATCCAAGTATCGATGAAATGGGAGAATCTTATCAGAAAGATGACAACAGAGCAGCTTCACGAAGAGAACTTCAAAGAGAGAATAAAGAAAGGAGCACTTTACTTCCATAGTGAGTTGACCGAAATCTTCAGTAGAATGATAGAGTTGACCAAGGAAGTACAGACGAACAATAAAATTGGTGCTAAACGTTTTGACAACGCTTACACTGAACTTAAACAGACATATCATGCAAAACATGACCTGTTAGAGAGTATAATGGAAGATGGTTTCTCTATTACTACCTACCTTACAGCAAAGCAAGAGGCCATTATCAACAGTATCTCCGATGGAACCGAGAGAAAAAGAAGAAAGAGGAAGGATGATAAAGACAAGCCAAAAGAGAAGAAGATAAGTACTTCTGAACAAACTTATAACCTCTTCAAAACAGGAAAAAACATTGAAGAAATTGCCAAAGAGCGAGGATTGACACAAGGAACAATACAAGGACATCTCGTTCCTTACATCCTAAATGGAGAGATAAAGATAGAGGATGTGATTGAAGAAAAGAAAATCAACATCATCAAACGAATAATCAAAGCAGTCGGAATGGATAGTGGAATGAATCCTATTAAAGAACTGTGCCCTTCTGATATAACCTATAATGACATACGATTGATTATGAAAACAATGGTTACTTAAAGGCAAGACATAACCTTACACAATCTGATAAAAGAGGTATTATGATGCGTTTTAAGATAATTAAACTATCAAAAAACCTCAAAAAAGAAGGCATCATAAAATAAAAACAATCTTTACTACGTTGTCATACAACATAAAAATCACAGCATAAACCTTACTAATTAGAAAAGAACAAGGTTTTCTGAGATTATTTTATTATCTTTGTATTAGACAACAACACAAATATATCATGATACTAAGTTATGCAACCTCATTGGCGGCTATAATTGCTACGGCTATATGCTTTGCCATCATTGCATCGATGTATTGGAAGTCACCAAGTGGTCCGCTTACATTTAAACGTAGAATAATTATACTGGACTACAGTTTACTACTTTTATATCTTTGCTGTCACTTTTTACGGAGCAAGAACGATGAAACGGAAATATTATGCGTTCCATCGATATTAACCTTGTACCTTCTTTGGGAGTCTTTCCTCATTACTTGTACTACGTTCAGTAATGGAAAGCTTTACCAAAATAGGTATGCGCTATTATTCTATAACCTTGTTCCCATATCATTACTTATCCCGCAGGTAATATTTGCACTAAAAGGAGATATTCATCATTTCCAAAATTACGATCAGTTAGTAGCTGAACTTGTGCAAACAATGCCAATACAAGCATTGATGCGTATTGCTTTTTCTTTAGGAATTCTGTTCTGTAAGGCCTTGATGATTATAGAAATCGCAAAGCAACAGCGTAAATATAAGCAGCAAATCATCGAAGAAAAGGGTGATATTAGAGGTGTTGAACGGCGAAATACAATGTATTTAAGCGTAGGATTACTCCTGACAATGATAACCATTGGTCAGCTCGTTCCATCTGTAACCTACCATGCTCTATTAAAGATAGGTATTATTATTACTGTTATTACAATCACACGTTACTACGTAAATCTACACAAACATATTATGATTCTGGAGTCAAACAACTACAACAAAGGCAACTCTATTAAAGAAAAGATAGACAAGTGGCTTCACCAAGACCCATTCCCATTGGCAGACACAGAGCTTACAATGGAAAAGACCGCAGCGTCTATTGGTATACAAACGGTAGCCCTTTCCTATTATATCTATGAGTTTGCGGGCAAAACATTCCTCTCTTGGCAAAGCGAGTGTCGTATGATTCATTGCCGAGAGTTACTTAAAGACAATAACAAAAATATCTCGGAGATAGCATACGAGTGCGGTTATAGCGACCTTGCAGCTATGAGTAAAGCCTTCAAAAAGCGGTTTGGAGTGGCTCCAACCGTTTACAGAAAGACCCTTGGCAATGACAAAGACCCTCAAGAGGAGGATTTTTCTAAGGAAGAAGAATAATCGATGAAATGGGTAAAAATTAGCGTTTAAAACCATTACAAAGTATAGTTAGAATAAAAAAAAATGCTTATAACAAATATAAATTATTTGTACAAGCATATTTTTTATAGAAAATAACTATCTTTGTAAAGTCAAATAAAGATATTTCTTGAGTAGCAATCAAATTACGTTTAAATAGTTATTAGTAAGTTAATAGTCAAATTAAACTAATTAGGATGGTCCTCGTGAGAAGATAGCCTAATGATTTTTTTGAGTCAAATAATTTTTTGAGTTATTTAGTTAAGTGGCTGAGTGTATGTCTGCGTGAGCAGATGTACACTTTTTCTTTGCATATAGCTTGTGCCAACGATTCGCATGGTTTCATAAATACTTCACACATAAATAATTCTTTATCACCCTACCTTATAACCTACAATACGAACGAAACACCTCTTCCCCACCATCTTTATTCGCTGCATTGTAGCCTATCCGACGCCGTGTTCTTAGTAAACACCAACCGTGCGGAGCACTAACACCATGCGTGCGAAGCGTTAACACCATGCGTGCGAAGCGTTAAACACCGTATAATATACGACTAAGATGTGTGCATTTTAGTGTTAGCTAAGAGTTGTACAGCCCCAAAACAAAATAACTTTATTTGCTTAAAAGACTTCCGCTCTCATAAACAAAAGGATTGATAAGAGCATAACCATCAAGCTAAAATATCCAGTTTGGATTAAAAATTAATAGGCAGTAATAATAGAGAATAATATCATTAAATACTTTGCCAAATAATCCGAAATACTTAATTTTGCACTCGGAACTTTCACTATAAGATAAAAGATATGGCAAATTTAAGATTTGGAGCTATCGAGGAAGCATTTAAGAAGCGCCCCTTAGAAGTCAAAACACCAAAAGAACGTCCAGAACATTTTTATGGTAAGTACGTCTTCAACCGTGCAAAAATGTACAAGTATCTCCCTGTAGATGTGTACCAGAAACTGATAGACGTGATTGATAACGGCACACGATTAGACCGTTCTATCGCTGATGCAGTAGCACAAGGCATGAAGAAATGGGCGGAGGAGCATGGAGCAACTCACTACACCCACTGGTTCCAACCACTAACGGAAGGTACAGCAGAGAAACATGATGCCTTCGTCGAGCATGATGGCAAAGGAGGAATGATTGAAGAGTTCTCTGGAAAACTACTTGTTCAGCAGGAACCTGACGCCAGTTCTTTCCCTAATGGAGGAATCCGCAATACCTTTGAAGCACGAGGCTATTCAGCCTGGGACCCAACAAGTCCTGTATTCATCATCGAAGACACACTTTGTATTCCTACAATATTTATATCTTATACAGGAGAATCACTTGACTACAAAGCACCACTATTAAAATCACTTCATGCTGTGAACGTCACAGCAACTAAAGTTTGCCAATACTTTTATCAAGATGTAAAGCAAGTTCATACCAATCTTGGTTGGGAACAAGAATACTTCCTTGTAGATGAAGACTTATACTTTGCACGTCCAGACCTTATGCTTACAGGCCGCACACTGATGGGACATGACTCTGCAAAGAACCAGCAAATGGACGACCATTACTTCGGTACCATCCCTGAACGTGTACAAGCTTTCATGAAGGATCTTGAGATACAAGCACTCGAATTGGGTATTCCTTGCAAGACACGTCACAATGAGGTTGCGCCGGGTCAGTTTGAGTTGGCCCCTATCTTTGAGGAATGTAACCTTGCAGTAGACCATAATATGCTACTGATGTCACTCATGAAGAAGATTGCACACAAGCATAGCTTCCGCGTTCTTCTACACGAAAAGCCTTTCGATGGAGTCAATGGTTCTGGTAAACATAACAACTGGAGCCTAAGCACAGACAATGGTATCCTCCTCCATGCAGCAGGTAAAACACTCAACGATAACCTTCGTTTCGTTGTTTTTATAGTGGAAACCTTGATGGCTGTCTACAAGCACAACGGACTTCTGAAAGCATCGGTAATGAGTGCAACCAACGACCATCGTCTTGGAGCTAACGAGGCACCACCTGCCATCATCTCATCTTTCCTCGGAAGACAGATTAGTGATCTTCTTGAACATATTGAGAAGGCTGACAAAGAAAACATCTTCAACCTTAGTGGAAAGACTGGTATGCAAATGGATATCCCAGAGATTCCAGAGCTACTTATTGATAATACCGACCGCAACCGTACATCTCCATTTGCCTTTACAGGTAACCGCTTTGAGTTTCGTGCAGTAGGTTCTGAAGCCAACTGTGCATCAGCAATGATTGTACTCAACACCGCTGTTGCAGAAGCTTTACAGAACTTCAGCGAGCGCGTTGATGCTCTGGTTGCGAAAGGAGAAGACCTGACATCAGCGATCATTGATATCATACGTGAAGACATCAAGACTTGTAAGCCTATCCACTTCGATGGAAACGGATATTCTGATAGCTGGAAGGAAGAAGCTATGAAGCGTGGACTCGATTGTGAATCGAACTGCCCTAAGTGCTTTGACCGCTACCTTGACAAGGACGCTATCAAGATGTTTGAGTCGATGAACGTGATGAAACGTAACGAGTTAGAAGCACGTAACGAAGTTAAATGGGAGACTTACACTAAGAAGATACAAATAGAAGCGCGTGTAATGGGCGATTTGGCAATGAACCATATTATCCCTGTGGCAACACACTATCAGAGTCAGTTAGCGAAGAATGTGCAGAATATGGTCAATATCTTCGGAGATGTAGAAGGAAAACAGCTCAGCGAGCGTAACATTAAGATTATACGTGAGATTGCTGAACGCACAACCATCATCGAGACTGGCGTTGAAGAACTTGTCAATGCACGTAAGCAAGCTAACAAGATAGAAAGTCAACGTGAAAGAGCAATTGCTTATCATGACACGATAGCACCTAAGATGGAAGAAATTCGTTATCAGATTGATAAATTAGAGTTAGTTGTCAGCGACGAACTTTGGACACTTCCTAAGTATCGAGAACTACTCTTTATTAGATAAAAGATTGCGATTTCATCGACAATAAAGACTTTCTTCGCATCTATATTAGACAGAACAAAGAGAGAAGAAGGCCATATAAAAAAGGCAGGCAATCCAAACATCAAGGGATTACCTGCCTTTTCTTTTATCTCTTTGTATAAAGACCTTACTGCGCTTCTTTCTCTTTATAGATGACATTATTAGCACCACTTGTAATCTTCAGAGCCTCTGGATGCTCATCTACAAAGCTCTCAATATGACGAATACGCTTCTCTTCAAAAATCTCATCAACCGCAATGAGGATTCCAGTTTCCTCAACATCACCAAAGCCATAGTTGATAGCTGTACCAAAGAGTTTCATCGTTGGAGAAAGATTCATATAAGCATTCACCAAAGGAGGAATGTTATAACCCAACTCACGTATCTCACGATTTAAGATTCGATAGTCTTCTTTGAAGCCATTACCTTGGAAAAGTGCATCCAACTCTGTCGTTGGAGTATCAATTTTCAATGGTTTAATCGGTATTATAAGGTCTTCCTTATCATCAAAATACTTTTTCAAGAAGTAAAGAATCATATCCCTACCACGACGGATATAAGAAGGATACATGGTCATCTTACCGAAGAAATACTTACATTCAGGATACAACACCGTCAATGCTCCAAGTCCATCCCAAAGGTTATCTAACGCAAAGATGCTCTTAGAATTCTTACGAACGTTCTGGTAATCCAATGAAACAAAAGAACGTCCAAGCTCAACTGTATAAGGAGCATACTCCTTCATGAACTTATCAGAGAAGTGGAACATGTGACTTGTTGCGACCTTTGGCTGTCCGTTTTTATCTATTTCCCACTCGCTACCAAAGATATAACGATATCCACCGATAATCTCCTCTGCTTCAGGGTTCCAAACAATCAGCTGTCTGCAACAATTATCCATCGTATCGAACTCATCGACATCCATCGCTTTGCCCGTACCTCCCCCTGCCGAACGGAAAGCTATCTCGCGCAGACGACCAATCTCCTTCATAACATTAGGAGCAGTCTTAGCAGTCACAATGTAAATCTCATTGTAACTCTTGTTAGTCATACGAAGCATCCGTTCAGGAGTCAACTCGCTCTTGAGCAGTTCCTTGCTTATGGGTTGGATGATTTCTTCTTCCATATATTCTATCAATCTTTTTCTTTCTCTAAATCTAATCGCTTGGTTTGTCCCTTTGTTCTATCATTTAATGAGGCTGAGATATTACAGCTCATAAACCATATCTTCTACATATTTCGCCCATTCCATCGATGTACGGCTCTTATCAAATGTCTGCCAAGGGATTGGCTTTCCTATCGCAACGCGGAACGTTTTACCCACATTTTTGTACATCTCATCAACAAGAAACAACATAGCTATGTTCACCTTCTTGACGTATTTATCACTGAAATGTGCAATACGATAGAATCGATCAGAGTTGCGCCCACCAAAGAAGATGGGAACAACATCACGCTGATACTCCACACTCTTGGTGATAAACGTTTTCTTCCACTCTAAGTCATGAATCTTCCCATTAATCTTACGACTATTCAGTCCAGCTGGAAACATCAAGATATGGTTGTCACTTTTGAATCCAGCCTCAACCATTCGAGGGAAATCACGACTCTGTTTTCCAGTTTTATTGATACCAATACTTACTGGCTTTAAACCTGGGAGATTGAGTAATAAGTCATTAACCAAATAACGAAACCTACCATCATAGTGCTTACCGATAATAGATCCCAATGCCACACCATCCTGTCCACCAAGAGGGTGATTGGAAACAAACGTATAGAGCTTACCATCATCTTTATCAGGGAGATTCTCCAAACCTTCGATTTGCAGCGTCATGTCAAGATATCGAACACATTCTGTAAGCCACTCTGTTCCTGTCAAACCGCGACTATCCCAAAGAAACTTGTTAACCTCGTCTTCATGAAGAATACGTTTCAGCCAATTGATGGCAAAAGAAGGAACGAATTTAGCCTTCGTCCCCATCTTATCTTCAAGTATCTTGTCAATATCTATCGTTTTCTCTATTTCTATACTCATGTACTCAAATTCTCTCCTAACAAAATGCAAAAGTAACGAAACCAATTGGAATAGCTCACGTTTTTTGCGAAAAATATATGTCTAAACACAAAAAAAACGACCCAACAACATGGTTGACTGCTTATATTAAATACAACTCCCCATTACGCCCCACTCTTTTTTACATCCCCCACTCTACATAAACACGCCAAAAAACAAGCCTTAAAATAGAGATAAGGCTCCCAAAAAACAACGAAAAAGAGAAGAAAATAGAAAACAGAATATGCCTATTAAGGCTACACAAAGAACTTATTTTTGTAATAATATTTCACAAACTCAAAATCAAAAGATGCTTAATTGCGGTTCAATTAAGGCTCTTTCGGCTTGCAAAAGATGCTCTTTTGAAGTCTTACTAACGCCCTTTTGAAGTCCAATTAAGCACCTTTTGAAAAGCGTGTCTTCAACTACCTGATTCCCTGATACTTAGAATAGCATTCAAAATAGTACTTTATAAGACCAAAATATGCACTTTAACCCCATATAACTGTAAAGATATTTCAAACATGCTAACGACTCATTTAATCCACTCAACAGACATCAAGAAACAAGTGTACTACCTTGAACAGTCGACATAAGGATAGAAGCACCTCTTAAAGTGTTAATATTCTAAAAATAGAAGTCGTTAACAAAATATTGTGGAGCATAGTGGGGATATGTGGGGAAAAATGTGTAACTTTGAGGCCAAATACAGCTTTATAAAAAATAGACATGAGATTCTTAGGAAACATCGAAGCAAAAACAGACGCAAAAGGAAGAGCTTTCCTGCCAGCAGTCTTCCGCAAGGTGCTCAACGCATCGGGCGAAGAATCGTTGGTATTGCGTAAAGACATCTTCGAGCCATGTCTGGTTCTCTACCCTGAATCGGTATGGAACGAACGAATGGATGCACTTCGCAAACGTCTGAGCCGCTGGAGTCGTCGCGACCAGATGATTTATCGCCAGTATGTCACAGACGTTGAGATGATTACCTTGGACGGTAATGGTCGCTTTCTCATTCCAAAGCGATATCTAAAAATGGCGAATATCGACCAGCAAATAAGATTTACAGGAATGGACGACTGTATTGAGATATGGGCAAACAGTGAGAACAACGAGCCATTCATGTCGGCTGAAGAATTCAGCAAAGCCATGGAAGAAACCATGGGAACGGAAGGGCTCTTCTCGCTCGACAACCCATCACAGAACAACGAATAATCAACCACAAAAGAATCAACAGCAATGATTAAGACCGCAGAATGTTATCATATCCCAGTACTCCTCAACGAAAGCATTGAAGGTTTGAACCTACATGCTAACGGAGTCTACGTGGATGTAACTTTCGGAGGTGGAGGTCATAGTCGAGAGATTCTTTCTCGCTTAGAATCTGGTAGTCACCTTTATAGCTTCGACCAAGATGCCGACGCTGAGCAGAACATTGACAACATGGGCTTAAGCGAAGAACAGTTGGAACGTTTCACCTTCGTTCGCTCCAACTTCAGATACTTGAAGAACTGGATGCAGTATTACGGCGTAGAGCATTTAGACGGACTACTTGCCGACCTTGGCGTTAGTAGCCATCACTTTGATGACGAAACACGTGGTTTCTCATTTCGCTTTGAAGCGCCGCTCGATATGAGAATGAACAAGCGAGCAGGCTTGACTGCTGCTGATATTCTCAACAACTACGATGAAGAACGATTGGCAGACATACTCTACCTCTACGGAGAACTAAAGCAGTCGCGCCGTATCGCCTCAGCCATTGTTAAGGCAAGAGGGCAGAAGACATACAAAACGACAAACGACTTACTGACAACCATTGAGCCGTTCTTTCAGCGAGCACGCGAAAAGAAAGACATGGCAAAAATGTTTCAAGCACTTCGCATCGAAGTAAACCACGAGATGGATGCCTTAAAAGAAATGCTAATGGCAGCAACCAAACTACTTCGTCCTGGCGGAAGATTATCCGTTATCACCTATCACTCCTTAGAAGACAGAATGGTGAAAAACATTATGAAGTCAGGGAATATAGAGGGAAAAGTGAAACAAGACTTCTTTGGTCGAATAGAAACACCGTTCCGATTAGTCAACAATAAAGTTATCACAGCAAGTAACGACGAACAAGAACGCAACCCACGAAGCCGAAGTGCAAAACTAAGAATAGCAGAAAAGAAAGCAAATGAATGACGAGAACGACAAGAAGAATCCACTGTTGACGGAGCATCCTCTCACAGAAAATCAGACTGCTTTCAAAGAAGAAAGCACAAACGTCACAGAACCACTCATGAAGACAGAGGCTGTAAAAGAGATACCACAACCACCTGTCGACAATGAAGCTGCAACGCCACTGACGGAAGAAGAAGAAAAGAGAAAACAAGAAGAAGAGGCAGAAGTAAGAAAAATCAAAGCTGCCATTGAGGAACAAGCACGCGAAGACGAGCAACCACAATCATCAAACTTCACCCTAAGAAAGATTCTGGGTGGTGATATTCTCTCGGCAAGATTCTTTCGCAATAATATCTGGTTGATTATTACAATCGTAATCTTCACCATCATCTACATATCAAATCGATACAGTGTGCAGAAGTACCTTATCGAGGTTGATAAACTACAAAACGAACTGGAAGACGCTAAATATCGTGCGCTGTCAAGTAGTAGTCAACTCACCGAGAAGACACGTGAGAGTCATATACTTGAAATACTGAAAACAAGAAAAGACAGTGTACTGAAGATGTCTGACCGTCCACCTTATATTATAGACATACCCGAGAAATAGAATATGAGTAAGTTTGACAATAGCAAAATAATGCCTCGTTACAGCGTTATAGCGATAATCATGTCGCTTATCGCTGTTGCTGTCATTGGAAAAACTATCTACACCATGACTGCAGGAAAAGCCTACTGGATGGAGGTCGCTGCATCACAGAAGAAAGACAGCGTTACTGTTAAACCTACCAGAGGTAACATCCTTAGCTGCAATGGTCAACTCATGGCAAGTTCCTTACCTGAGTTCAAGGTATATATGGACTTTAATGCGCTCAAAGCATCAGGAAACGACACAGCTTTCATTGATAGCATCAATTATATAAGCAAAGGATTGAACAACATCTTCCCTGAGAAATCTGCTGCCTACTTCAAGCAGCACCTCATGGAAGGATACCATAAGGAAAGTAAGCACTGGACTATATGGAACGAACGTATTGACTATAACACATTCAAAGAAATACAGTCGCTCCCTATTTTCCACCTTTCTAAATATAAGAGTGGTTTCCACTGGGATGAATTCAATGCACGTCGTCGTCCGTTTGGTTCACTTGCTCAGCGCACGATTGGTGATATGTTCGGTGCAAAAGATACTGCCCGCTGCGGCTTAGAGCTTTCATACGACTCTATCTTACGTGGTACAAACGGTATTATTCACCGCCGTAAGGTTCGTAACAAGTTCCTTGACATCACAGACACCCCACCTATTGATGGTGCAGATATCATAACAACCATTGACGTCAGTATGCAAGACTTAGCTGAACGTGCCTTGATTGATGAGTTGAAAGAAATCAATGGTAACGTAGGTGTTGCTGTTGTGATGGAGGTTGCTACTGGCGATGTGAAGGCTATTGTCAACTTAGACAAATGTACTGATGGTCAATATAGAGAGGTTAAGAATCATGCAGTAAGCGACTTGTTGGAACCTGGTTCCGTATTTAAGACTGCTTCGCTCATGACTATCCTTGATGATGGGCTCGTTGACACCATGTACACTGTTCAGACAGGAGGTGGTGTATGGAATATGTATGGCCGAGACATGAAAGATCATAACTGGACACGCGGTGGATATGGTACGCTGACACTGCCTTGGACATTGAAGTACAGTTCAAATATTGGTATCAGTCGTATCATTGATATACACTATCATAAGAATCCAGAGAAGTTCGTTCAGGGTATTTACGACTTGGGACTTGCAACCGATTTCCACATTCCAATCGTTGGATATTCACCTGCAAGAATCCGTATGCCACACAAGAACAGCCGTGGACAGTATGACAATTGGAGCGCAACAGCTCTTCCATGGATGAGTATTGGATACGAAACACAGATTCCACCGATATCAACACTTGCCTTCTATAACGCGATTGCCAATGGTGGTAAGCTCATGCAACCACGCTTTGTAAAGCAAATTGTAAAGAACGGTGAGGTCATCTATGACAATCCACCAAAGGTTTTAAAAGAGCGTATCGCAAAGGAAAGCACCATAAAGGATATCACACGTATTCTTACAGAGGTTGTTTCAGAAGGTTTGGGTAAAAAGGCTGGCTCTGACAA
The DNA here is from genome assembly GCF_003609775.1 of Prevotella melaninogenica. Classification (NCBI taxonomy): domain Bacteria; kingdom Pseudomonadati; phylum Bacteroidota; class Bacteroidia; order Bacteroidales; family Prevotellaceae; genus Prevotella; species Prevotella melaninogenica. The sequence continues at coordinate 299,823 of NZ_AP018049.1, read as the reverse complement.
ATTCCTTGTTGCGGGTAAGACAGGTACGGCTCAAATGTCAAAGGGAGCCTTAGGTTATAAGAGTGGAGGTATCAATTACCTCCTCAGTTTTGCAGGCTTCTTCCCTGCCGACAAGCCTCGTTATAGCTGTATTGTTTGCATTCAGAAGACAGGCCTCCCTGCATCGGGAGGAGGAATGAGTGGAGTTGTGTTCCATCACATAGCAGAAGGCATCATGGCACAGAGTCTGAAGCTAAGCGTAACGGATGCACGTGATTCTTCATCCCTTGCAATTCCTACCGCAAAGACAGGTAACTTGCTTGCAACAGACTATGTATTGAATGCTCTTGGGTTCAATATTACCAACGGTTGGAATGGTGCCTACCCATTCGGTAGTCCTGTTTGGGGAACCACAACAACAAGTGGAAAGGCTCTAACCTTCCAAAAGGCAGAAGCACCTAAAGCCGACATCGTCCCTAACGTTCATGGAATGGGAGCGCGTGATGCCGTCTATCTCATGGAGAAACACGGCATAAAGGTAGTCATTACGGGTAGAGGTCGCGTTATTCAACAAAGTGTTGCACCAGGCGAAAAGGTCAAGAGGGGTATGAAATGCGAACTCAAAATGGGATAAGCATTCATCTTACAAGAACAACCCCTATCCGATTTCAATAATAAAGAACAAGAATAGAACAAAGATATGAAGTTAAGCGAATTACTCAAAAACGTCAAAGTAATTGCCAACCAAGGCAATATAGACGTTGAGATTAAAGATGTAAACATCGATAGTCGTAAGATACAGGATGGCCATCTGTTCATCGCAATGAAAGGAACACAGGTAGACGGTCATAAATTCATTAGTAAAGCTATTGAGTTAGGAGCCGTAGCAATCCTACTTGAAGATATGCCTGAAGTATTAGATGAAAAGGTAACATACGTTCAGGTAGCTTCAACAGAGGAAGAGGCTGGCAAGGTTGCCACTATGTTCTATGGAGAACCATCACGCAAACAGAAATTGGTTGGTGTAACTGGAACTAACGGTAAGACAACTATCGCCACCTTATTATATAGAATGTTCCGTGAGTTCGGACACAAGGTAGGCTTACTCTCTACCGTATGCAATTATATTAACGATGAGGAAGTACCTGCAAGTCATACCACTCCTGACCCAATAGAACTCAATCGTCTTCTTGCTAAGATGGTAGAAGCTGGCTGCGAATATGCTTTCATGGAATGTTCAAGCCATGCCATCCAGCAGCACCGTATCGGTGGTTTAGAGTTTGTTGGTGGTATCTTTACCAATCTTACACGTGATCACCTTGATTACCATAAGACTTTCGAGAACTATCGCAATGCTAAGAAGATGTTCTTCGACGGACTGCCAAAGAATGCCTTTGCTATTACCAATGCCGATGATAAGAATGGTATGGTAATGGTTCAGAACACCAAAGCGACAGTCAAGACCTATTCTATCAAGCGAATGGCCGACTTCCGTGCAAAGATTCTGGAATGTCACTTCGAGGGTATGTATCTTGAGATTGACGGCAAAGAAGTTGGCGTACAATTCATTGGTAAGTTTAATATTAGCAACCTACTTGCTGTCTATGGCACGGCAATGATGTTAGGCAAGAAGCCTGAAGACATTCTGATTGCATTAAGCACATTGAAGAGTGTAAACGGACGATTGGAGCCTATCCAGTCACCAGAAGGCTTTACCGCTGTTGTTGACTACGCACATACACCAGACGCCTTAGAGAATGTCCTCTGTGCTATTCATGACGTACTTGATAACAAGGGCGGCCGTGTAATAACTGTCTGCGGAGCTGGTGGGCATCGTGACAAGGGTAAGCGACCTTTAATGGCACAAGAAGCTGTTAAACAAAGCGACACAGTTATCCTTACAAGTGACAACCCACGTGACGAAGAACCACAAGCTATTATCGACGATATGCTTGCAGGACTTGACACAACACAGCGCAAGAAGGTACTCACGATTACTGATCGTAAGGAAGCAATTCGCACCGCAGCCATGATGGCACAGAAGGGTGACGTAATCCTTGTAGCTGGTAAGGGACATGAGAACTACCAAGAGATAAATGGTGTGAAGCATCATTTCGATGACCATGAGGTTATTCGTGAAATCTTTGGTATCAAGTAACTCTATATACATAGAAGTTCTATCGCCCCATAATAAAAACATAATAAAAACGAAATATCATGTTATACTATATCTTCCGTTGGCTTGACCAGTTCGGTATCAGTGGTTCCCACCTCTGGGGCTACATCAGTTTCCGCTCGATCTTGGCAATGATATTAGCCTTGATTATCTCTGCATGGTTCGGAGAACGATTCATTAAGTATCTCAAGAAGAAGCAGATTACAGAGGTTCAGCGTGACGCAGAGATTGACCCATTTGGTGTCAACAAGATTGGTGTACCATCAATGGGTGGTATCATCATTATTGTTGCCCTCTTGATTCCAGTTGTCTTGTTAGGTAGATTACGTAACATTTATCTTCTGCTGATGATTGTCACAACCATTTGGTTGGGCTTCCTCGGTGGAATGGATGATTTCATTAAGATATTCAAGCACGACAAAGAAGGACTAAAGGGTAAATATAAGATTATCGGACAGATAACCATCGGACTTATCGTTGGTTTGGTACTTTGGGCTTCGCCTGACGTTAAAGCCAATATGAACCTTGAGGTAGCAAATCAGAACGGTAAAGAAATCGTCATAAAACATGAGGCAAAAGCCGAAAAGACGTTGAAAACAACCATTCCATTTGTCAAGCTACATAATCTGGATTATTCTGAGATTATGGGCTTTTTAGGCGAATACAAGAATGCAGGTGGTTGGATTCTATTTGTCCTTATGACTATCTTCGTTGTGACAGCCGTCTCTAATGGTGCAAACCTAAATGACGGAATGGACGGTATGTGTGCCGGAAACTCCGCCGTCATAGGTGTCGTCTTAGGTATATTAGCTTACGTAAGTAGTCATATACAATACGCAGCCTATCTAAACATTATGTACATACCTGGCTCGGAAGAGTTAGTTGTATTCTTCATGGCATTCATTGGAGCACTGATAGGCTTCCTTTGGTACAACGCTTATCCTGCACAGGTGTTCATGGGTGACACGGGAAGTCTTACCATCGGAGGTATCATAGCAGTAGGTGCAATAATCATTCACAAAGAGTTGATGCTCCCTATTCTCTGTGGCGTATTCTTTGTTGAGAGCTTAAGTGTTATCGTACAAGTTTGGTACTACAAGTTAGGAAAGCGTAAAGGTGTTAAACAGCGTATCTTTAAGCGTACACCAATTCATGACAACTTCCGCACACAAGACAGTCAGCTTGACCCTGAGTGTAAGTACCTCTTAAAAAAGCCACATGGTGCAGTACACGAGAGTAAGATTACTTTACGATTCATCATCGTGACTATCATCCTCGCTGCAATGACTATCATCACACTTAAGATAAGATAAGCACGAGGCGTGCGAGGCGTTAGCACGATATGTGCGGGGCGTTCGCACAATTGGTGCTCATACAAAACACCACACAGCTGACCACTTCCCAAGAGGCGAGTAACCGTTTACTCGAAAAGAGGTAAGTAGCCAGCAAACAAAAACATTACATAAGCAAGAGTAAGGAAAGGAAAGATATATGAAAAGAATTGTAATACTTGGTGCCGGCGAGAGTGGTGCCGGTGCAGCAGTACTGGCAAAGAAAGAAGGCTTCGATGTCTTTGTTTCTGACATGTCAGCCATTAAGGACAAGTATAAGAAGATGCTCGATGAACGTGGTATCGAATGGGAAGAGGGTAAGCATACAGAGGAGAAGATTCTCAATGCTGATGAAATCATCAAAAGCCCTGGCATTCCTAACGAAGCACCAATGGTTCAGAAGCTCATTGCACAAGGAACACATATCATCAGCGAAATTGAGTTTGCTGGTCGATATACTAATTCTAAAATGATATGTATCACTGGTAGTAACGGAAAGACTACCACTACAAGCCTCATCTATCACATTTTCAAAGATGCTGGTTACGATGCTGGTTTGGCAGGTAACATTGGTAACAGTCTTGCTCTGCAGGTGGCAGAAGATCCACATGAATATTATATCATTGAGTTGAGCAGCTTCCAGTTGGATAATATGTATGACTTTCGTGCCAACATTGCCATCCTTCTCAACATCACTCCTGACCACTTAGATCGCTATGATTTCAAGTTTGAGAACTACGCAGACGCTAAGATGCGTATCATTCAGAACCAGACAAAGGAGGATAGTTTCATCTACTGGAACGATGATCCTGTCATCAAGAAAGAGCTTGAGAAGTTTGATGTACACGCTGTATGCTATCCCTTCTCTGAATTAAAGGAGAATGGCAGTATTGGTTACATTGAAGAAGGACAATATACGATTGAACAACCTGAGCCATTCAACATGGAGCAGGAAGACCTTTCGCTTACTGGACGTCACAACATTTACAACTCTTTAGCTGCAGGTATTGCTTCTGATATCAGCGGTATTAAGAAAGAAAATATTCGCAAGAGCCTCAGCGACTTCCCAGGTGTTGAGCATAGATTGGAAAAGGTATGCAAGGTCGCTGGTGTACAATACATCAACGACTCAAAAGCTACCAATGTTGACGCTTGCTGGTATGCACTTGAAAGTATGCGTACACCAACTATCTTGATTATTGGTGGAAAGGATAAAGGAAATGATTACAGCAGTATCAAGGACTTAGTAAAGCAGAAGTGTGCTGGTATTGTTTATCTCGGTGCTGACAACAAAAAGCTTCATGATAACTTCGACGACCTTGGTATCCCTGTTCGCGACACCCACTCTATGAAGGATTGTGTTGCTGCTTGTGCAGAGTTAGCGAAGCCTGGTGATACAGTTCTCCTAAGCCCATGCTGTGCAAGCTTCGACCTATTCAAGAATATGGAGGACCGAGGTGAACAGTTCAAGAGCTATGTAAGAGCGTTGTAGGAAAAGGCTTATTGGGCTAATAAGACTAATTAGGCTAATTGGACTTAGGCTAATAAGACTAATTGGGCTAATAAGGCTAATTGGGCTAATAATCCCATAAGGAACAAAAAACAATGAAGAATAAATCTCTCAGTAACATATTTAAAGGAGACAAGGTTATTTGGATGGTCTTCTTCTTCCTATGTATCATCAGTATCATTGAGGTATATTCAGCCTCAAGTTCACTGTCGTACAAAGGAGGAAACTACTGGAGCCCTATCATTTACCATTGTAGCATCCTCCTTGTAGGAGTTGCTTTGATGGTGGTTGTATTAAATATCAAATGTCGCTACTTCAAACTCGTCACCCCCATCGTATTGGTCATGTCCATAATAATGCTTATATGGGTACTTGCAGCAGGGCAAAGTACGAATGGAGCAAGCCGATGGATTAGCTTTGCAGGTATACAATTCCAACCTTCCGAATTGGCTAAAGGTGCGTTGGTGTTAGCTATATCACAGATACTTAGCGCAATGCAGACCGAACATGGAGCGGACCGAAAAGCCTTTAAATATATCATGTGGCTATCTGGTGGTATTATATTACTGATTCTTGGTGAGAACCTTTCTACTGCAATGCTCATTGGTTTGACCGTAATTCTGATGATGTTTGTGGGAAGAGTCCCCCTCAAACAATTAGGACGCTTGATAGGGGTCATTGCTTTATTTGGAATTTTCATGCTATCTATGGTCATGCTGGTAGGTGATGACAAGAAAGCTGAAGAAGAGGTTTCTGCCAAGCAGAATCTTACAGAACAAACTGTTGCTGTACAGCAAGATGAATCACCGGGGTTCTTCGGTAAAATGCTTCACCGTGCTGACACGTGGAAGGCACGTATTAAGAAGTTCTTTAACAGTGAATATGTTGCTCCAAAAGACTATGACTTAGATAAAGATGCACAGGTGGCACATGCTAACATTGCCATCGCTTCATCCGACGTTGTTGGTAAAGGACCGGGAAACTCTAACGAACGAGATTTCCTTTCGCAAGCCTTCTCCGACTTTATCTATGCCATTATCATTGAAGAGATGGGCATTGGTGGAGCTATATTTGTGGCATTCCTTTATATTATCCTTCTTTTCAGAACGGGTATTATAGCTAACAGATGCGAAAACTCTTTCCCAGCTCTTCTTGCTATGGGTATCGCCTTCCTCTTGGTTACACAGGCGTTATTCAATATGTTAGTAGCTGTTGGATTAGCTCCGGTTACTGGTCAGCCACTTCCTCTTATCAGTAAGGGTGGTACCTCTACTATTATTAATTGCGTCTATATTGGCGTAATACTTAGTGTGAGCCGTTCAGCAAAGAAAAAGAAAGAAGATAAGATACCTTCTGAGAAACTTTCACACGTAACAGCCTAATTTACAGAGATACCTAAAAAGGAAGCTGAAAGTTGAAAGAAGATAAAAAAAATGATTACCTTTGTAGGTTATAAAGAAGATGCAAATGGACGAGGAATTAAGAATTATCATCAGCGGTGGCGGAACAGGAGGACATATCTTCCCTGCAGTTTCAATTGCCAATGCTATCAAAGCGAAGCACCCAGAGGCGAAGATTCTCTTTGTGGGTGCTGATGGACGTATGGAGATGCAACGTGTTCCTGCTGCTGGTTATGAGATAAAAGGCCTACCTATCAAAGGTTTTGACCGTGCTAATAAGCTAAAGAACTTTGAAGTACTTTGCAAACTTTGGAAGAGTCTTCGTATGGCTCGCCAGATTATTAAAGACTTCAAACCACAGGTTGCTGTGGGTGTTGGTGGTTATGCCAGTGGTGCAACGCTCTATGAGTGTGCAAAGATGGGAATCCCATGTCTTATCCAAGAGCAGAATTCTTATGCAGGAGTTACCAACAAACTATTGTCAAAGCGTGTGAAGAAGATTTGTGTTGCTTACGAAGGTATGGAGCGTTTCTTCCCTGCTGATAAGATTATCATGACTGGTAACCCTGTTCGTCAGAACGTACTCTCTACCCCACTCTCTGTTGAAGAGTCACGTGAGAGCTTCGGTCTTGACCCTAACAAGAAGACAATCCTCCTCGTGGGTGGTAGCCTTGGAGCAAGAACTATCAATCGATCTGTCATTGAACACCTTGACCTCATTGAGCAATCAGACGTTCAATTCATCTGGCAAACGGGTAAGTTCTATCATCAGCAGATTTTGGATTCGATGAAGGATAAAGAACTTCCAAACTTGAAGATAATGGACTTTATCAGTGACATGGGTGCTGCATATAAGGTTGCAGACCTTGTTATCAGCCGTGCTGGTGCAAGTTCTATCAGTGAATTCCAGCTTATCGGAAAGCCTGTTATCTTGGTTCCAAGTCCGAACGTGGCAGAAGATCATCAGACAAAGAATGCGATGGCATTGGTTAATAAAGATGCTGCACTCTGCGTAAAGGATGTTGAAGCACCTGACACTTTAATAAAACTTGCGCTCGATACCATCACGAATGATGAGAAGTTGGCAAGTCTTAGTGAGAATGTAAAGAAGATGGGATTGAAGAACTCTGCTGAGATTATTGCTGACGAGGTTATCAAACTCATAAAGGGATAAAACAAACTTCCAACAGATAGGATTGAAAGATACTATCGTAGAACGCTGTTCTACTCCCAAATAAAAGAAAGAAAAAGAATATATAACACATGGAACTCAAAGATATTAAATCAGTTTACTTCGTAGGTGCAGGTGGCATCGGCATGAGTGCTATTGCTCGCTATTTCCTTCATAAAGGATTGATAGTAGCAGGTTATGACAAAACTCCATCCGAACTTACCCACACTTTGGAGAAAGAAGGAATGGATATTCATTATGAGGAGGATGTTCAACTCATCCCTGCAGCGTGCAAAGAACCAGCATCAACGTTGGTAATCTACACACCTGCCATCCCTTCTAACCATGCTGAGCTGGTTTACTTCCGCGAGAATGGCTTTGAGATTCAGAAACGTGCACAGGTTCTCGGCACACTCACCCGCACACATAAGGGTCTTTGCTTTGCTGGAACACATGGAAAAACAACGACTTCCAGTATGTGTGCACACCTTATGCACCAAAGTCATTTGGACTGTAACGCCTTCCTTGGTGGTATTTCCAAGAACTATGGCACTAATTATATCCTCTCTGACCACAGCGACTTTGTTGTGATTGAGGCAGACGAGTTCGACCGTTCTTTCCATTGGTTGCGTCCTTGGATGAGCGTTATCACCTCAACAGACCCTGACCACTTGGATATTTATGGTACAAAAGAGGCTTACCTTGAGAGTTTCCGTCACTATACAGAACTCATTCAAAAGGGAGGTGCACTCATTATCCGCAAAGGATTAGAGATGAAGCCAAACGTACAAGAAGGTGTTAGAATCTATGAATACAGCCGTGATGAAGGCGACTTCCACGCTGAAAATATACGAATTGAAAACGGAACTATCACTTTCAACTTCATTTCTCCTATCGAAAACATTAAGGATGTAGAACTTGGACAACCAATTCCTATCAATATCGAAAATGGTATCTCAGCAATGGCAATGGCTCAACTCAATGGTTGTACAGCAGAAGAACTGCGCAATGGAATGAAGACATACGGTGGCGTTGATCGTCGTTTCGACTTCAAGATAAAGAACGACCGCCATGTGTTCCTCTCTGACTATGCGCATCATCCAAAGGAGATTCTGCAGAGTGCAAAGAGTCTTAAGGAACTCTATGCTGACAAGAAGGTTACTGCAATCTTCCAGCCACACCTCTACACACGAACACGTGACTTCTATAAGGAGTTTGCAGAAGCACTTAGCCATTTTGATGAAGTGGTATTGACAGAGATTTATCCTGCTCGCGAAGAGCCTATCTCAGGTGTAACAAGCGAACTCATCTATGATAATCTCAGTCCTAACATTGAGAAGCAGATGATTCAGAAGGACGATGTTCTCGACTTTGTAAAGTCAAGAGACTTTGATGTTCTGGTTGTATTGGGTGCTGGTAATCTCGACAATTATGTCCCAGAGATTGCAAAGATACTCAACGAGAAGTAAGAAGAAAGAAAACAAAAACTCTTAAAGTAAAAGAGAGAAGATATGCACATTAAGTGGAAAAAGATAATTATCACTGCGCTGGACGTTGTACTGGCTATTTATCTCATCATGGCTGTTACCTCATGGAACAAACCTGATGAGAGCAAACAGCTATGTACTAAAGTGAATATCAACATATCTGACTCTAATAATGCAGGTTTTCTTACTGCTACTGAAATCAAACAAATATTAGAGAAAGCCCACCTCTATCCCCTCAATAAGAAGGTATCTGATATCAATCCACGCAAGATTGAGGAAGCATTGAAAGTGGGACCTTTCATCAATACAGCCCAGTGTTACAAAACCAAAGATGGACATGTCAACATCCATATTACTCAACGTATGCCGATTATCCGCATCAAGAGTAACAATGGAGCTGATTACTATCTTGATGACAACGGAGGAATACTCCCAAACTCTAAGTACACGAGCGACTTAATCATTGCAACTGGCAATATAGACAACAACTTCGCACGCCTTTACATTGCTCCTCTTGCCAAGGCTATTAGCTCATCACCGCTATGGCTGAACCAAATAGAGCAAATCAATGTCCTACCAGACAGAGGCATCGAGTTAGTACCACGTGTCGGTAATCATATCATCTTCATGGGCTACTTGCCTAAAAACAATGGTCCATGGAAGCGCAAGCATGATATAAACATCTTCGTTAAAAAGAAGTTATCACGCTTAGAGAAGTTCTACCGATATGGTCTTTCACAAGCAGGTTGGAACAAATACTCTTACATCGACATAGAATTCGATAACCAAATCATCTGTAAGAAACGTGATGAAAAGGCTGAAAAAGCAGAAGAAGACACACTGCTTAAGAAGGCTAAGTCCGAACAGGTAGAAGACATACAACGTACAGAAGAGGAGGAAAGAGATAAAGCCCGTAAGGAAGTGAAACGGCAAGAAGATGCCTCAGCAGGACTTACGGAATAAAAAACAGCTATCAATTTAGAGAATATAAAATAAGGAACATAATACTTAACGAATATGGCAGAGTTCATAGTAGCCATTGAATTAGGCTCATCAAAGATTACGGGAATCGCTGGCAGAAAGAATCTTGACGGCAGTATCTCCGTGCTTGCCGTTGTAAAGGAAGACGCTACACAGTGTATTCGCAAGGGTGTCGTCTATAACATCGACAAGACCGGTCAGTGCCTCACTGGCATCATCAACAAACTAAGAAAACAATTGAAGCGTGAGATATCTCAGGTCTATGTAGGCGTGGGAGGACAGTCTATACGAAGCGTACGCAACGTTATCGTAAAGGATTTGCCTACTGATACCATCATTACCTCAGAGATGATCAATGAGTTAATGGATGCCAACCGCAATATGACTTATCCTGACCAGGAGATTCTCGATGCTGCCACACAGGAGTATAAGGTTGACAACCAATTCTCTCTTGACCCAGTAGGTATCAAAGCTACTCGTCTTGAGGGTAACTTCCTCAACATCCTATGGCGTAAGGCTTTCTACGAGAACCTCAACAACTGCTTTGAAAAGTCTGGCATCTCTATTGCCGAGATGTATCTTGCACCTTTGGCTTTGGCTGACGCTGTATTGAGCGAAGCTGAAAAGCGTGGTGGTTGTGTATTGGTTGACTTCGGTGCTGACACAACAACAGTTTCTGTGTACTACAAGAACATTCTCCGTCACTTGGCAGTCATTCCATTGGGTGGTAACAATATTACAAAGGACATTGCCAGCCTACAAATGGAAGAGAAGGATGCTGAGGCCATGAAGCTTAAGTATGGTTCTGCTTTCACTGAAAATAATGACATCGATAATACATTGAAATACTCTATCGACTCAGAGCGTTCGGTAGAGAGCCGCAAATTCATTGAAATCGTTGAGGCACGTATTGGCGAAATCGTTGAGAATGTATGGTGTCAGGTACCATCTGATTATGCCGACAAACTGCTTGGCGGTATCATTCTCACTGGTGGTGGTATGAACTTAAAGAACATTGAACGCTGTATTCGTAATACCACACATATCGACAAGATTCGCAAAGCAAACTTCGTAACACATACCATCGCTTCAAGTAATGCTGATATCACAGCTAAGAATGGTGACATGAACACAATTCTTGGACTGCTTGCCAAAGGCGATATGAACTGTGCTGGTGCTGAATATAACCCTGCACAGAACAACCTTTTCAACAACGATGATGTTGCAGTAGCAACACCTATCGAACAGCCTTACACCCCATCGTCTACTGCAAGACAGGGACAGGGTATTGTTCCAACACCTGAGGAGAAGAAGAAAGCCGAAGCTGAGCGTCGCAAACGTGAAGAGGAAGAGCGAAAGCTGCGTGAGGAAGAGGAAGCAAGAGCGCGCGAACTCGAAGAGGAGAAGCGTCGCAATAGCCTCTGGAATAAATTCTCACGTAAGGTGAAAGATTTCGGAAAAATCATTATGAGTGAGGATGAAGAGTAATCAACAGCCCACGCAAAAAAGAACAATAGGAAATAAACATAGACAACATACTGTTATGGCAGACAACAATAATAAAATGGATATATTAGACTTCGGTGACGGCGATGTAGCTGATAGCATCATCAAGGTCATTGGTGTCGGTGGTGGTGGTGGTAACGCCGTAAACCACATGTACAGAGAAGGTATCCACGATGTGACCTTCGTACTCTGCAACACGGATGCACAAGCACTCAACGACTCTCCTGTTCCTGTTCATCTGCAATTGGGTAAAGAAGGATTAGGTGCTGGAAACCGTCCTGAGCGTGCACGTCAGGCTGCTGAAGAGACCAGTGAGGATATCAAGCGTATGCTCAACGATGGTACGAAGATGGCATTTATCACCGCTGGTATGGGTGGTGGAACGGGTACTGGTGCAGCACCTGTCATCGCACGTGTCAGCAAGGAATTGGGCATTCTCACCGTGGGTATCGTTACCATTCCTTTCCGTTTCGAGGGAGCTAAGAAGATAGATCAGGCGTTGGATGGCGTTGAAGAGATGGCAAAGCATGTCGATGCACTGCTCGTCATCAACAACGAACGTCTCCGCGAGATTTATCCTGAACTGAGTTTGCTCAATGGTTTCCGTAAGGCTGACGACACACTGAGCGTTGCTGCTAAGAGTATTGCAGAGATTATCACCGTTCATGGTATTATGAACCTCGACTTCAACGATGTAAAGACAGTCCTCAAAGATGGTGGCGTAGCTATCATGTCTACTGGTTACGGTGAGGGTGAAGGTCGTGTGAAGCAGGCAATTGAGGACGCACTCAACTCACCATTGCTCAACGACAACGATGTCTATAAGTCAAAGAAGATTTTGCTCTCTATCAACTTCAATACTGACGACAAGGACAACCCAGGTCTGACAATGGAGGAAATGGGTGATGTGACAGAGTTCATGAACCACTTCAGCGCAGACTTCGAGTTGAAATGGGGACTTGCTATTGACCCTGAACTCGACAAGAAGGTTAAGGTTACTATCCTTGCAACGGGCTTTGGCATTGAGGATGTTGACGGTATGGGTAGCCATATTAAGAAGCAGACACAGGAAGATGCAGCACGCAAGGCAGAGGAAGAGGAGAAGGCTGCAGAGCGTCGTGACCGTCGTGATCGTTTCTATAAGGACAACAACAGCTCACAATACAAGCATCGTCCGCACATCTATCGCTTTACTGCGGATGAACTCGACAACGAGGATGTTATCCTTGCTGTAGAGAACACCCCAACCTACAAGCGTACTAAACAGATGATTAAGGACATCAAACGCATCAGTAATCCTGAGCAAGATAATGAAGAAAACGAAAGCAACGAAGGCGCTGTTGAGGGCGTTATTAGCTTCGTATAATAGTTATATCAAAAATAAGAAAAGGCTGGACTCCGAAAGAAGTTCAGCCTTTTTAGTTCTTACTACAAACTTTATTTTACTTTACTAAAAGAAAGATGATATTATTGTTGTTTATTTAAGGTATTTTTACTATTTTTGCAATGTGTTCTTTTAGGGACACAACACTTTTTGCTCAATAGCCTCACAATCACCACACGAGAACAGAGCAAAACAACTGTTATTGGGACCTTGCATCTTACAGGTGCAGGTTTTCCCATATACAGTTGTGGTTTGTGGTGAACCGTGAGGCGTATGGAGAAGACCTGCGCCTTTTTTTATTGGCACAGGAGAAACGGGATTTTACTTAATTAAATTCAAATAAAGATGAAAAAACTGTTTTTATGTGCCGTTATGCTTTTATTGGCTATCGGAGTAAATGCCCAAATAATGAGGGCAGAAGAGTTGGAAAAGTATGCCAAGGAAAAGTATGGAGAAAAGTGGTATGATGCTGCAAAAAGCCTTACAAGCCAGTTACAATTAGACAAAAACAAAGCACTAACTTATACGCAAGTTATTGAGGCACCAGAAAAGACAAAGACACAACTATACGTCATCCTAAATTACTGGTACAGTAATACTTTTGGAAGTGGAAAATCTGTTATTCAATTAAATGACAAAGAAGCAGGTGTAATTATTGCTAAGGGAAATGTTGATGCCATTGCTTCACATACAGGAGGAGCAAATTCATATACAGTAAATCTAACACCAATTATAAAGACTGACATCAAAGATGGAAAGGTGAGAATAACTTACACTATACCTTTCTACAAAGTAGACAAAAAGATTGGAGGAGGTTTCCTCGGTGGGATGGGTGGCTCTCGTGCGACTTTAACAGAAGAGAATTGGCCTATTGAACAATGCTTTCCATTTACAGAAAAAGACAGCCACAAGAAGACTTCAGCAAAAGCACTTGTCATGGCTCATGCTTACTCCAATGTAATTATGGACAAGATTGAAGAAGCGGTCAAGCATGGCGTAGCAGGCAACGAAAACGATAATTGGTAGTCAAAAAGAGAAATTACGATTTAATAGCAGCAAAACTTACATTATCAAGCACCTGTCTACAAAAAACAGGTGCTTTTACTTTTGAAACACATTTCATAAACAACAAATACTCAACATCACCTTCTCCTACATGTTCCCTCGAATGCGCACTTCATCATCACCTAACATTCATCACCCAAACACCAAACATGTTCCTTCGGATGCGCACTTTATCAACACCTAACATTCAAAACCCAACAACCAAGCCAACATTTACACATCATCATCACCCAAAATTCAACACCTAACACCCAGCATCTAACATCCAACACCCAACATTGGGACCAAATACTTTGCCAAGCAATAACCTCCACCGATTAGCCAGCACCATAGAATTGCAGCCAAGAGGAAAGGTTTAAAGCCTGCTTTCTTAAACTTATCAATACTCGTTTCAGCACCAAGTGCAGACATAGCCATTGTAAGCAGGAAGGTATCGAGGGTATTGATAAAGTCGACAAGCTCTTTCGGAAGTAAGTTCAATGAGTTGAAACCGATGACCACAAGGAAGAGAATCGCAAACCAAGGGATGTTTATCTTGCTACTACTACCTGCTTCTTCACCTCGTCCAGCAACATTCTTTGCCACAAAGAAGGCTATAACCAACAACACAGGTACCAACATCATCACACGAATCATCTTAACAATAATGGCTGAATTGCTCACTGCAGCACCCATGGCATTACCTGCACCAACGACATGAGCCACCTCATGAATCGTCGAACCTGCAAAGATTCCCATTGCATCGGGTGATAAATCAAAGACACCTGCACGATAAAGAATAGGATAAAGGAACATTGATAGTGTTCCGAAGATGACCACCGTCGCTACAGCCACAGCTGTCTTATAAGGCTTCGGACGGATAGCACCATCGACACCTAATACCGCTGCAGCTCCACAGATACCACTTCCACAAGCTGCCAAAAGAGCTATACTGCGATCCATCTTCAAGAGTCTACCGACCAAAACACCTAAGAGAATCGTTCCACATACGATAATTGCATCCACAATGATAGCAGAAAAACCCACTGCCACCACGTCTTGAAAGGTCAAACGGAAACCATAAAGAATAATACCAAAGCGCAAAACACGTTTTCCACAGAAGGCAATACCGGGCACCCAAGACTCTGGAAGATTATTACGAAGACTGTTGGCATAAAGCATACCCAAGATAATACCAACGACCATCGGACTCAACGAAAGTGCTTTCACCCATCCCATATCACCGATATAGAACGCTGCACAGGCAAACAAAGTAATCAGCAGTACACCATGAAGCATACTACTGCGCTGTTCTGTTAACTTCATAGACTTATATTATATAATAGGTTAAGTTTGAATTTTCATGCTTCAAGTCCACAAAAGTAATAAAAAAAACAAGCAACAAAATACCAATCGTGAATTATTATCATGAAAAAAAGAAATTATTTTCATGAAGATAAATATTTCTTTTCATGAAGAAAAATATTTTCTTTCATGAAAATAATTCGATAAAGACTATCTATAAGTATAATATGCGCTTACTTTAAGGGCAATATTAACGCCTAATAAACATCATAAAGCACACTAACTAAACAGCTCGCGCATTACCTGAAAACTTTTTAGTTCAGGCATATCAGGCACATGAATTCGATAGTAATGCAATACTATATCAGAAATACGATTGCGATTGTGACGAGATAGACGGAAAAGATGCATATTCTCGTAATCCATACGAATCAACTGATTAATACCTGCTGCATCTGCAGGGAGTAGATAATCAGAATGAAGAGGTGCACTTGCTGTAAAGGTTGCATTGCGAAGATCAAAGCAAGCATCCGCCTGATAGGCATCAAGATTAGGGAAGAAACCGATGAAACGACTCAAACGCATCATAAAGACAAGATGGAAATTGGCATAATCACGCTCAGCCTCATCCAACCATTCCATACTCGCGCATACATAATTATATAGGTGGGCATTCTGTTGCTCACCGCGAGTAACATAATAAAGGAATTCAGAAAGAAAGAGAAGGATAGCCGACTTCACTGGATCAAAGGGGATAGAGCCGTAAGGGCGAAGGATACGCACTTCCTTTATACGCTGCAAAGAGGTTCGCGGACGATAATCAAATTCAAGGTCAAGTAAGGTCAGTGGTTGAAAATACTGCTTCTTAATCTTCCCTTTCGCCGTCTTAGGAATGCGCGTTATAAAAGAAATACGCCCCTCTAACTCGGTAAACATATCAATTATTAGCGATGAATCACCGAACTTCAGAGAACGCAAAACAATTGCCTTTGACTTCAAAATCATATAAAAAACAATGCAAAATTACAAAAATACAGCCTCTTACGAAAATTTATTCGCAAAAAGTTTGGTTGATTGAAATAAATGGGCTACCTTTGCACCCGCAAAATAAGCCATGGTCCCTTCGTCTATCGGTTAGGACGAGAGATTTTCATTCTCTAAAGAGCAGTTCGACTCTGCTAGGGACTACGAGTAAAATAAAAGAAGAAAACAAAGATGGCAAATCACAAATCATCATTGAAGAGAATCCGTCAGGACAAGGTTAAGACCTTGCACAACAGATATTATGCTAAGACTATGCGTAATGCAGTACGCAAGTTGCGTAGCATGACGGATAAGGAAGAGGCTGTTAAGCTCTATCCTGTTGTACAGAAGATGTTGGACAAGTTGGCAAAGACTAACGTTATCCACCAGAACAAGGCAGCTAATTTGAAGTCTGCTCTCTGCAAGCACGTAGCTACATTGGGATAAAAAACACTTTCAGTCATAGCTGAAAAGAACAATAAAAGCCGTAATCCAATAGGATTATGGCTTTTTGCATGTTATATACTTGTTTGACTTTGTGTTTTTGCTTAGGCCATTGGGATAAATTCAATTTGCTGTCACTGCTGTCATCCATTGTAAGCACTTAACTTATTAGTTTACAGAGGAGTAATTGAAGTGTTAAAAGTGACAGCAAATTGAAACAAGAAATATTCGTATAAGATAGCTTGTATTTACGATACAGACAAACTAATCTTCTCTGCCATATCCACAGCCTGCTTGATTCTATCGCCCATACCGATACCATCTTTCAAATTACCAATGATATGTAAACCAGGATGAGCAAGTTCTACGGCATCAATAGTACGAAGGCGAGCATCCGTTTCGGGCATATATTGTGGAATAGCATGGCTGTGTCTGTAAATACGAATGACGTCAGCACATGTGCCTTTAGGATAACCCAACATCGTATGAAGGGACGTATTAACCAATTCTATCAGTTCTTCATCTGTCTTATTGATATATTCAGGATGACAAGCACCACCAATGAAGAATGCGTAATTGGCTCCATCCTTAGGAGAACGCCCCTGAAAACAAGCGGAAGGCATAAGGACTCCCAACACTTTCTGTTTTTCTTTAGACGGCACTAATCCGCCAAAGGCATTCCAATGTACATCCCCCGTATTCTTCATTCCCACTCCAATCTCAATCACTGGAGCATAATAAAGATTGCTTAAGTCGTCAAGTTGAGCCTTAGGTAAGAAACTCAACAACTTAGGTAAGGCATAGGCAGGACAAGTTGTAACAACATGTTCAGCTATTATAGTATTCTCACCCCAAGATAGTTTCCACTTATCTCCTAACGGTTCTATACTTAGTTCTTTACAATTCGTTCGGATTCTCTCATCACCAATAACTCTCTCTAATGCAGAAACAAGGCTACGGAAACCTCCACGAGTAGAGAAGACAGCCTTCGTTGCACGCTTTTCCCTGTCCGTCTTTGGTTGTTTTGCAAGTGCCATAGCCCCTTTAATGAAACTTCCATAACGCTGTTCTAAGTCGTAGAGTTTAGGCAAAGCAAGGCGAGTTGGTAGTTGATAAGGGTTACCAGCATACACACCAGAGAGGAAAGGATCGACTGCATAATCAACAAAAGACCGTCCCAACCGTCGTTCAGCAAGGCTTCCCACACTCTCGTTAGGGTCTGTCCCCTTCTTACGCCATGGCTCACCAAGGATGCGGAACTTATCTTTCAGCGTGAAGAGAGGAGTTGTGATAGCAGACCAAAGTCCAGAAGGTAGGGCATGGAAGCGTCCATCTTTCCATATCAAACGGCATTTAGCAGAACTCTGTGCTACCTCCAACGTACAATCATCGCCTAACATATCGAAGAGTTCAGCCACTTCAGGGTATTTAATAGTACCCGTACTCGGTCCTTGTTCCATCACAAAGCCGTCTATCTCTTCCGTCTGCATAAGTCCACCGATACGATCGGCAGCCTCCAAAACCACTACATCTTGACTTTTACGACGTAGATAAGCAGCACAAGTAAGACCAGTAAGACCTGCACCAACAACAACTATCTTTCTTTCTTCCATAATATTTATGCTATATAGATTCCTCTACGCAGTTTCCCTACCCAACGATAAGGGAGAGTAAAGCTTTTATATCGGCTTTGAAAACATCTTATTCGTAGCCACCATCATCGGATCAAGCGCAGCAGCCACAGTTCGAACAAAGGGATTCCCCTCCCCTGTCATCTCTAAAGTATTCTCTGTTAAACAAAGAATACCATCTCTTTCCATCTCTTGCAGGCGTTCAACATCATAATTGATAGCCTCCTTCACCTCAGCTACCGACACAACAAGATCCTCCGCAAGGTGTGTCCAATCAAGATGATAGTTACACATCAAACGCTCTATTACTTCACGTACTATACGCTCTTTGGGCGTTAATTGGTAGCCTTTCCGAATAGGCAATGTACCCGCAGAAACTTCTGATATATATTCATCTATCGACTTTGTATTCTGTGCATAAGCAGTTTCTAATTGGCTGATACCCGTCACTCCAAAGGCATACACCTGCCCCGTTGTGCGACGAGTGCAATAACCTTGGAAGTTTCGATGTAGTCTATGTGATTGCAAAGCCTCAGATAGTTCATCATTAGGAAGTACAAAATGGTCCAAACCGATACTAAGATAACCCGCCTCACGCAGCACATCTTTAGCCTTTTGGAACATCAAAGCCTTCTCCTCCGTATCAGGAAGACCAGCCTTTTCAAGTATCATCTGACGCTTAAATATCCAGGGGCAGTGTCCATAACTGAATGTTGTAACACGGTCGGGGCGCATTGCTACAGCACGCTCTATCGTCTTCTTAAAGCTATCCGACGTCTGAAGTGGTAAGCCAAAGAGGAAGTCCATATTAATATTAACACCCGCACTACGAAGAATTGACACTATTTCCTTTGTTGGTAATTCAGAAGGCGTACGATTAACAAGTCTCAACACCTCTTCATTGAAGTCCTGTACCCCTAAACTAAAACGATTAAATCGTGCATCCAACAGTCCTTGCCAGTCCTCAGCTGTTAGATAGCCTGGATGACATTCTATGGCTATCTCAGGCTGTTCTATCGTAGAAAAAAGCGACAGCAGATGTTCATTCAGTTCTTTAAGAACGCTTACAGGCATAGCAGTAGGACTACCACCACCATAATGAATCTGCGATATACGTCTACTTTTATCCAGATGCTTTGCTACGATATCTATCTCCTTATGCAGTGCTTGCACATAGGCTTCGATACGCTCCTCTTTAGCCATTGGATAAGAGTTGCAGCCACAATAATGACAAAGACGCCGACAGAAAGGCATGTGAAAATAAAAAGAAAGATTCTTCTCACGCACCTCATTGCTATAATCAATCTCCTTCAGAAACTCTTCCCCAGTAAAAGGTCGGAAGAAGTTAGCTGGTGGATAACTCGTATAACGAGGTACAGATACATTGTATTTATCAATCAGTTCTTGCTTCATTCGTCGAAATAAATTATATAACAAAGATACGAATAACCCATAACATAGACAATCCTCATTTATAAGGAGAGCAATAACACCTTGTTATGTATTCGAAAAGAAATCAATTTGTCATGTTCAATTATGTATATACGGGTTATTTTTCCTTCCTAAAGGCTAATAGAACAAAGATAAGGCTAACAGTAGCCAACACCGTTTCAGCTATATAAAGACCACGATAGTCAAAGATATGTGCCACCGTTCCCGCCAATACCGCAATGAGCAGACCGCTTACATGACTAATAATAATTTGTATGGTGAAGTCGGTTCCTTCTCTACCAGGACGTACGCATTGCATAGCTGTAGTGTAAAGAACCACAGTAGCCAATCCGTAACAAGCTTGAATATAAATAATTCCGATAACAAATGCAGTCTTGTTAAAGTCTGCAAAAGTCATTGCAAGAAAATAGATTGGTGCCAGAATAATAAGTCCTGCAATGATAATACGAGCCTTATAAATTCCGATTCGGCGTATGAGAACTCCAGAGAACCACGCCATAACGAAGGATGCAGCTGTTCCGACGATACCAGTAAGGAATCCTATTTCCTTCATGTCGTATCCCTTATCAACAAGGTAAGGACGTAACATGGAAAGAATACCGATAATTCCCATGTAATAAAGCAGTAAGAAACCTATCTGCGGCCATATCTCCTTACGCCCAAAGAAGCTAAAGATGTCGGTCCACTTAGCTCGTTCTCTTGGTTTCTCATTCTCTATCTTGATATGAGGATTAAACATTAAAGGAATAATCATCATACAAACAAACAAGGCTAAGCAGGGTACTACAACATTCCAACCATAGCTTTTTAGTAAGATAAGCAAGACTCCTCCGCCAATAACTGCACCTCCGAAGGCTCCCATAGACTGCATACTATTGAGCATACTATGGTCGTGCTTCTTAAAAGAAAGGATGGCAAGTGCGTCTGTAGCAATGTCTTGTGTAGCCGAAGCAAGCATAGAGATAAACGCCAGAATGACCACAAGCATGATTTCAGAACGTACATTAATCAGCCCTGTGGCTAAGAGTGCAACGGCATATATCAACTCTGTAGTGATAATCGTACGTTTGTAGTCACGCACTGTTACGCAGTGCCGGTCAACAAAAGGTGACCATAGAAACTTTATCGTCCATGGAACTCGTACAAGATTTAGCAACCCAATGGTTGCAAGACTATATTGTCCTTCCCTCATGATAACCTGTAAGGCTGTCATAAGAAAGGATGACGGTACCATCTGTGCGATATATAGACAGAAGAACGTACCAAAACTTAGTTTCTTTGATGAAATGCTGTTGAACATGTTGTGAATTATATAAGTAGAGCAGCGTATTATGTACCATGGGAAAGAACTTCAGAAGGAGTAAACAGAAATAGCTGTAGCATCCTTTTTATCCTGGCCTCTATCCTCTCGTTAGAATGTCACGCTGAGGGAAGTACCAAAGGTAAGAGGCTTACCCTTCTGTGCATAGTTACCAGTTGACATCTTGAAACTGTAGGCTATATAGTCAGTTCCTGTCAGATTCTTCCCCCATAGCCCCCATGTGAATATACCTTTTGTGAGGCTGACCTTCGCATTAAGCGTCGCATAGAAGTTCTGGCGAACAATATTGTCATCAGCCCAATAAATACGACCGAGACTTGTTAAGCCTGCATTAACAACAATCTTATTAAACCAACCAGCCTGTAAAACAGTGTAAGTTCCATCTATTGAGAGCGTGTGATTAGGCACCATAGGAAGTCTATTACCCGAGAAATCCTCAGTAGCACTCTTCTTATATTCTAAGTATCGAGCATGTGTGTAACCATAGTTCATACTCAACTGTAAGCTCTTAATTGGATGATAAGCAAATGAGAGTTCGAATCCCTTACTATTCGTGTGCGCAGCATTAGCAATTAAGTTACCCACAGCAGGAATAGTGTAGGTTGTCTGCATGTGTCGCCAATCAATGTAGAAGATATCTGCTTCAGCTGTCAGTCGTCCATTCAAGAACTTTAATCGAGTCCCAATCTCATAATTCCAGCTGTATTCTGGGTCGTATGAACGCTCTGCGTCGGTCTTAAAAATAGTATTAAATCCGCCTGGCTTATAACCACGAGTGACACTCGCATAGTAGAGATTATCCCTATTTGTTAGATATTGAAGCGTAAACTTAGGGGTGAACTGACGGAAGTTTGCACTACTAATAAAGTCCTTTACATGTGTATTAGCACCTGTTGTTAACGTTACCTTATCTTGATTATAGCTTATTTTAGCATGCTCATAATCGAAGCGTAAACCAACAGTTGCCGATAAACCCCTCCATATATTATAAGAGCTCTGATGATAGATTGCATAGCCTGCTGTAGGGTTCTTATAGAAAGTAGGAGTTGAAAAATCCTTCGTATAATAACTCGTTTCTATAAATTGGTTTGAATGTAGCATCATACCAAACACACCAATAATCCATTGATAATGTCCCTTATCATTCGACTTCAAGGTTATGTCCTGGGATAACATATTCTGATGATAGCTATTATCAGTAAAGAATACGTCCTTCGGGGTGAAGTCTTGATCTAATCCTTGGTTTGATTTGATAAATTGATAAGACGTCTGACTATTGAAACTAATACGACTATTCTCATATCGAGCATTAAGACCAGTTGTTGAAATTAGACGCTTGAAAGTGCTATTGCGGTTATAACTAATAGGTGATAGTGCATCTTTAACAAGGTCATAAGGCGCGTATGGATAACCATTCTGCTTACTATGAGTAAGGGTACTATTGAGATGAATAAGCCAATTTGTAGTTGGTCGCCAGTAAAGTCCTAAGCGTCCTTCAATCTCATTCATCTTATCAGCCTTATCATTCAAGAACTGATTAGTGAACATACCATCGTTATGATGATAAGAAATAGCACTTGACAGACCCAGTTTATCACTCAGTTTAGAATAGTTAGAAGCCTGTGCTACAAAGTCATTATACCTTCCATAGCCAACTTTTATACGTGTTTTCTGATACTCAAGAGGGTTATGTGTGTAGACATTGATAACACCTGCTATAGTATTACGACCATATAAGGTTCCTTGCGGACCTCGAAACACATCTACAGCAGCAATATCACTGAGGTCAATATTAAATGCTGACGACTCAAAGTGAGGCACACCATCTACATAGAAACCCACAGCAGAACCCTTCGTCTTTGCTCCGATACCACGAATAAAAATAGGTGTGTTAGCATACGAACCATAGTCGGGCATATAAAAGTTAGGCATAACAGCCGTCAACTCTTTCAAACTCACAATTTGCTGGTTCAATAATTGCTGATGGTTAATAGTTGAGACAGCAACAGAGGTAAGGTTTCTTTTGTTCTGTTTGAAGTCAGTTACGACTACTTCATTAAGTGATACATCTTTGTTCACTACGGAGTCCGGAGTCACTCCAGCTACTCCACTGATTGTAAGGGATGCCAATAATAAGGTATTTAACATAAAAGAAGGCTTTTCGTTAATGTTTTTGTGTTGCAAAGGTACAGATAATGACTTTTCCGAACAATCCTCATTTATAAGGAAATTAAGTATTACCACTAAGAAGAATAAATGCTAATTATCAGCACAAAACGACAAATTAATATGTTTTCTTTTGTGTTTTTTGATAGTTTTTATTTCCAAATATAAAGGAAAAAGTGTATCTTTGCATACTATAAGAACAATCGAAAGAAAATGGCAGAAAATCCAGAAAACGAGAATAATTACTCCGCCAGTAACATCCAAGTCTTAGAAGGATTGGAAGCAGTACGCAAGCGTCCTGCTATGTACATTGGTGACATCAGTGAGAAGGGACTCCACCACTTGATTAACGAGACCGTCGATAACTCTATCGACGAAGCAATGGCTGGCTACTGTCAGAACATTGAAGTTACAATCAACGAGGACAACTCCATTACCGTTGAGGATGATGGTCGTGGTATCCCTGTTGACATGCACGAGAAGCTTCACAAGAGCGCCCTTGAAGTTGTTATGACCGTCCTCCACGCAGGTGGTAAGTTCGATAAGGGTTCGTACAAAGTCAGCGGTGGTCTGCATGGTGTAGGTGTAAGTTGTGTAAATGCACTTTCTTCACACATGAAGTCACAGGTGTTCCGTGATGGTAAAATCTACCAGCAGGAATACGAGAAGGGTAAGCCTCTCTATCCTGTAAAGGTTGTTGGCGAGACCGAAAAGACTGGTACACGTCAGCAGTTCTGGCCAGACCCAGAGATATTTACTACTACAGTTTACCAATGGGCAATCGTTGCACGTCGTATGCGCGAGTTGGCTTATCTGAATGCTGGTATCAAGATTACGCTTTCTGACCTTCGTCCAGATCCTGAAACAGGTAAGACACGCACTGAGGTCTTCCATGCTAAGGATGGTTTGAAGGAGTTTGTTCGTTACGTTGATCGCCATCGTCAGCACCTCTTCGATGATGTTATCTATCTCAAAACAGAGAAGCAGAACATTCCAATCGAGGTGGCTGTGATGTACAACACTGATTATACAGAGAATATCCACTCATACGTTAACAATATCAACACTATCGAGGGTGGTACTCACTTGCAGGGATTCCGTGCTGCATTGACTCGTACATTGAAGACATACGCAGACAATGACCCACAGATCTCTAAGCAGTTGGAGAAAGCTAAGATTGAGATTGCTGGTGAAGACTTCCGCGAAGGCTTGACAGCAGTCATCTCTATCAAGGTTGCTGAGCCACAATTTGAGGGCCAGACAAAGACCAAACTCGGTAATAGTGAGGTTTCAGGTGCCGTTCAGCAGGCTGTTGGTGAAGCGCTGACAGATTACCTCGAGGAGCATCCTAACGAGGCAAAGATGATCTGTAATAAGGTTATTCTTGCTGCTACAGCTCGTGTTGCAGCCCGTAAGGCACGTGAAAGCGTACAGCGTAAGAACGTGATGAGCGGTGGTGGATTGCCTGGTAAGTTGGCTGACTGTTCTAATAAGGACCCTAAGGACTGTGAAATCTTCCTCGTCGAGGGTGATTCTGCGGGTGGTTCAGCTAAGCAGGGACGTGACCGTTATACACAGGCTATCCTCCCTCTCCGTGGTAAAATTCTAAACGTAGAGAAGGTTCAGCGCCATCGTGTATTCGAAGCAGAGTCTGTTATGAATATTATTCAGTCTATTGGCGTACGCTTCGGTGTTGAGGGAGAAGGCGACTTTGAGGCAAATACTGATAAACTTCGCTATGATAAGATTATCATCATGACCGATGCCGACGTCGATGGTTCTCACATCGACACACTGATTATGACGCTCTTCTATCGTTATATGCCAAAGGTTATCGAGCAGGGACACCTGTATATCGCTACACCACCACTCTACAAGTGTACTTACAAGAAAGTAAGCGAATACTGCTACACTGAGCAACAGCGCCAAGCTTTCATCGATAAGTATGCGAATGGCAACGAAGATGGTAAGACTATCCACACACAGCGATACAAGGGTCTTGGTGAGATGAACCCAGAGCAGCTTTGGGAAACAACTATGGACCCAAAGACACGACTCTTGAAGCAGGTGACTATCGAGAATGCTGCTGATGCTGACGAGATATTCTCTATGCTGATGGGTGATGATGTTGAGCCTCGTCGTGAGTTTATCGAGAAGAATGCGACCTATGCTAACATTGATGCATAAGTTTCTCTAAGCAGATTAAAAACAGCTTCTAAAGCTGAAAACATAAAGAAAATCCCTTTCTCACAAAACGAGAAAGGGATTTTTTATTTTCTTCTAAATATCACCTATCACAACCAATTACCACCCATATTTCCACAGAAATTGTCCTTTTTCCCACATAAACTTTTCGAAAAAAGAAATAAATCAGTATATTTGCAACTTCTAAATAATAGGAAAATGAACAAAAAGATAAGACTTCTCGAAGTTAATGTAGCACAAGCAAAAGCAGTCTATCCTGAAGGTAAATATATAGACAACGACCTTATTCTCTTCGAAGATATTACGCAAGTACCACTTCCTACCAGTCCTTCTCGCATGAAGTCACTCTTTCTTGCACTCTGTACCAGCGGTCATGCGCAATATACCGTTGACACAAAGATGCACGAGGTGAGCTCTGGAGACGTCATTATCATCAGCGAGGAGCAGGTAGTTGCTGATTATATGCTTTCACAAGATTGCAAGGGAATCGCCCTCATCATGTCATACGATTTCTTTCAGAACATTGTAAGTGGAGTCCACGAACTTTCTGCTCTCTTCCTCTTTGCCCGTACACATCCCGTTTTCCATCTTGATGACAATCAGACTAAAGCATTGGAAAACGATATCGAACATATCAAAGAAAAGATTATTGATATTGGCCACCGTTTCCGCCGTGAGTTGGTTATGACAATGCTAAAGGCACTTGTCATCGACATGAGTAACATCATCTATCGCTTCCAACAAGTAGGAGAAGCTGGACAGACACGTGCTGAGGTCATCTTCCGTGACTTCATACAAACTGTGGAGAAGAACTACCGTACGGAACGACGTGTTAGCTGGTATGCACAACAGTTGTGTATCACATCGAAATACCTCTCTGAGACGGTGCGTACAGTCAGCAGACGTACGCCAAGCGACTGGATTGACTCCTATGTGACACGTGAATTACGCGTAATGTTAAGAAACAGTACGATGAGTATTAAGCAGATAGCTGATGAGCTAAACTTCGCTAATCAGAGCTTTTTGGGTAAATACTTTAAGGAACATGTGGGCATGAGTCCCTCGAAGTTTAGGAAAAGTTGACGAGTAGACGAGTTGACAAGTAGACAAGTTGACGAGTTAACCAGTTGCTTGTTCAAAGAATAATTCTCTTTGCTTTATATCGGTAGTAACTCGTCAACTTGTCTACTCGTCAACTTGTTCACTTATTAACTGAAGAGCTACTTCGCACAATTCATCATACCACTCCTTGCCAAATCTACGAGTAAGAGGTTCCTTCAAAAACTTATAAAGGGGAAGATTTAGTTCTTCTCCTTTTTTTCTTGCATCAGCACAGATGCGCCAGTGATGATAATTAATACCACAGGTACCATTACCAAAGTCTTTCACTCTAACGGGATACAACGAACAAGAAATAGGCTTTACAAAGCCTGTCTTACCATTACGATAGGAACGCTCCAACGCACAAAGACAACATCCATTCTCATAACAAGTAAAGACACAGTCCTTACCGCCAACGATACTCGTCACCAATTCACCTTCTTCATCGGTATAAGCAACGCCCTGCTTGTCGATGACCGCCTGACCAGAGGCAGACAAATCACCCCAAACAGTATCGAGAATGTTCTCTATCTCCATTGTCTCGTCCAAGGTCACAGGTGCGCCAGCATCTCCATCAATACAGCATTGACCATGACACTTATCGAGATCACAGCAAAACTTCACATTGATTATATCTGGTGAAACAAGCACATCGCCCACCATGAATATATGATCATACGTATTACCCATCTTTCTTAACGCTAAATTATTTCATTTTCAATTGTCTTTTGCAGTACTATCAACTGCCTTTATCCATTAACTCAGAGCCTTTCGCCAAATTATTTTCATGAAGAAAAATCTTTTTTCTCGTGAAAATAAATATTTCTTTTCATGAAAATAAATATTTTTCTTCACGAAGATAATTCCCTTCTAACCTTATTTTAAGGCTTTAATTAGGTAAACAAACTATCTTAGTCCTATAAGCCTTACAAGGCAAATACGCCTTATACTCTTTAAAGTAAACAACTCGAAAACTAATAAACTTATTCACTCGTCAACTTGTTCACTCACTACCATCCAGTCAATAGTTGCAATTCCATGCTCATTTAAATACTTGTTGCAGCACGTGAAATGTTCTTTTCCATTCCATTCTCCTTTACGGCGGACAGCCGGTGAAGGGTGTATCGCCTTCAAAACCATATGCCTGCCATTATCCGTACGTATAAAACGCTCCTTTCGTTGCGCTATACGTCCCCATAACATAAAGACGATATGCTCACGCTCAGCATCCAATGCCTTGATAACAGCATCCGTAAAAAGCCGCCACTTGTATTTACGATGACTGTTAGCTTGCTTCTCACGCACAGTCAATACCGTATTCAACAACAACACACCTTGTTCAGCCCAGCGTGTAAGGTCTCCCGAAGGCTGATTAATCCCATTGAGATTAATCCCAAGTGCCCTATATAGAGTCTTCAATGAAGGCGGAAGCTGTACGCCTTCAGGCACGGAGAAACTCAGCCCCATAGCTTGACCAGGATTGAAATAAGGGTCCTGCCCCATAATGACAACCTTTACCTTATCAAAAGGACAAAGATTTAAGGCATTGAAAATCTTATCTTCTGGCGGATAGCAAGTCTTATTCTCATACTCCTCTCGCACCTTTTCTACCAAATTCCTGTAGTAGGGTTCATCCATTTCGTCTTTCAGCTTTTCACGCCACGACTCTTCTAAAATCCATTCCATTGCTGTTAATTATCACTACCACTCAATAGGTTGCGCCCCACAAGAGGTCAAGTAGGCGTTACAACGTGAGAACTGGTGCTGCCCAAACCATCCACCACGATTAGCAGAGAGTGGCGAAGGGTGTACACTTTCTATGACACAATGTCGCTGCTGGTCGATCAGTGCCTTCTTACTACGCGCAAAACCGCCCCAAAGCATAAAGACTAAGTTCTCTCGACCATCACTTAGTGCCTTGATAGCTGCATCTGTAAAGGTTCCCCACCCTAATCGCTGGTGACTATTAGCGACGTGTGCACGAACGGTAAGTGTAGCATTCAGCAGGAGAACTCCTTGCTCTGCCCATCGTGTCAAGTCACCAGACTGATAAATCGGTGTACCCAAGTCAGCTGCAATCTCCTTATAGATATTCTGCAATGAAGGTGGAAGCTGTACCCCATCAGGCACGGAGAAGCTTAATCCCATCGCCTGGCCGGGCTCATGATAAGGGTCTTGACCGATAATCACAACCCTTACTTTATCGAAAGGACAAAGATTAAAGGCATTGAAAATCAACTTCCCTGGAGGATAACAAGAGAACTGTGCATACTCTTGTCTCACCTGCTCAACCAACTGCTGGAAGTAAGGTTTCTCAAACTCTCCTCTCAGTTGTTGTTCCCACGAAGCTTCTATCTTTACGTTCATAGCTATGACTTTTATCCACAAGCGCAATAAGAAGAAGAATGAAGATTTCATTATCTCATCCTATCACACGTAGTTTTGTTACTACAAAAGTACGATAAAGTTCTGATAACAACAAAAAAGTCGTGCCTTTCGACACGACTTTCTTATTTTTGAAGTTAAACTATTACTTCTTCTTTGGCTGAGCCTGCTTCTTGCAGCAGCTACCTGCCTGTGCCTTCTTGCAGTCCTTCTTTTCCTTATCACAAGCCTTAGCAGACTTATCGCAAGCCTTTTCCTGCTTCTTGCAGCAGCTACCAGCCTGCTTATCACAAGCCTTTTCAGCCTTCTCATCACAAGCCTTACCTGCCTTATCGCACTGCTTGCCCTTCTCTACCTGCTCATTTGGAGCCTTGTCACACTTCTTTGAGCACTGGCTCTGTGCCTGTGCGCTGAGTGAACATACACTAAATGCTACTACAAGTGACAATGCTATTTTCTTAAAATCCATAATCTTTTACTGTTTAAAAATTACACATTAATATCTTTAAAACTCGGAAAGGATATAATTCCTTATGGGCGCAAAGGTAATGAAAAAAGAAATCCCAAATGCAAAAAATGCGCTTGGGATTTAATTATTTTAGATTTATTAAAATCTGTTTAATCATTTATAAGATTCTCACCTGTCATATCTGCTGGCTGTTCTAAGCCCATAATATGAAGGATTGAAGGAGCAACGTCAGCCAAACGACCATTCTTAACTGTTGCTGAGTTATTGTCAGTAACATAGATGAATGGTACTGGGTTGAGTGAGTGAGCAGTGTTTGGACTGCCATCCTCATTGATTGCGTTGTCTGCATTACCGTGGTCAGCGATAATGATTGTTTCATAATCGTTAGCCTTTGCAGCCTCAACCACCTCCTTAACACACTGATCAACTGCCCATACAGCCTTTGCAATCGCATTGTAAACACCTGTATGACCCACCATATCACCATTAGCAAAATTCACAACGATGAAGTCATACTCCTGTGTATTAATAGCACCAACAAGCTTATCCTTCACCTCGAAGGCACTCATCTCTGGCTTCAAGTCGTATGTTGCCACCTTTGGAGAAGGTACCAAGATACGATCTTCACCTTCATAAGGCTGCTCACGACCACCATTGAAGAAGAAGGTTACGTGTGCATACTTCTCTGTCTCGGCTGTGTGAAGCTGCTTCTTGCCGAGCTTGCTGAGATATTCACCTAATGTATCCATTACGTTCTCCTTAGGGAAGAGTACATTCACGTTCTTAAAGTTTGCATCGTATGGAGTCATACAGTAGAACTGCAGATCCTTAATTGTGTGCATACCTTCCTCTGGGAGGTCCTGCTGTGTGAGCACCAATGTCAACTCCTTCGCGCGGTCGTTACGGAAGTTGATGAAGATAACTACGTCACCCTCCTCAATCTTACCATTCACAGAAGAATTGGTAATAGGCTTGATAAACTCGTCAGTCACACCTTCTGCATAGCTTGCCTCAATCGCCTTAACCATGTCAGTAGCAGGAGTACCCTTACCCTCAACGAGCAAGTCGTATGCTTCTTTCACACGGTCCCAACGCTTATCACGGTCCATTGCATAGAAACGGCCAATTACTGAAGCGATATGTGCATCATTTGCATCACATACCTTCTGAATGTCAGCAACGAAACCTGCACCACTCTTTGGGTCAGTGTCACGTCCGTCCATGAAACAATGAACGTAAACATCCTTGAGGTTATATTCTTTACCAATCTCGATGAGCTTAAAGAGGTGATCAAGTGAAGAGTGTACACCACCCGCAGAGGTCAGACCCATCAAGTGAAGTTTCTTACCATTCTTCTGTGCATAGCTGTATGCATCAATGATATCTTGGTTCTTCAAGATGTCACCGCTCTGGCAAGCCTTGTTAATCTTAACGAGGTCCTGATATACGATACGACCTGCACCTATATTCAAGTGACCAACCTCAGAGTTACCCATCTGGCCATCTGGAAGACCTACGTCCTCACCTGAAGCCTGCAACTCAGAGTGTGCACTAACTGCATTCAAATAATCTAAGTATGGAGTTGGTGTGTTATAGATTACATCACCCTTACCATGCTTACCGTTACCCCATCCGTCAAGGATCATCAATAAAGCTTTCTTTGCCATAATTATTCCTTTATTTTTGTTATTATCTTCGTTTATTACCTATTATTATTATTGTTACTGCAAAGGTACGATAAAAGAATAAGATGGGGGCAAAAAGCCATTGGAAATTTGAAGATGAAAGCTATAGAATTAGAAGTATAGGAGTATTCAGCCCTTTGATTCACTGTTTGAAAGCATAAGGCAGCAACATCAAAGAACATTGTTACATTTTTCTTCCTTCGTGCTAATACTCCGCACGGTTGGTGCTCATGGCTAACACCAACCGTGTTAAGAGTAAACACTAATCTTAATAATGACTAAATACTTTAAGTTAAGTGGCTATATTATGAGTAACTTTGTCTTATTGCAATCTGAAAATGACTGGCACAAGCTGCCAAACTCCCTGCCTCGGTCGTCTTTCCCACTCCCACGCTGGCATAAGTTTTAGTACGCGAAGTGCCTCTCTGTCCAAATACGGGTCTACAGAACGCATAACCCTGAACAGACAACAATGACCAGAGGGAGTCACAAAAAACTTTATAATAACCTTTCCCGATATTGAGTTTTCTGCCAATTCAGGCGGATATTGAAGATTTGATGCGATGAATTCGAAGAGATTACCTCGGAACGAAGGTTTCAATCCCTCGACAGTTTCGAACATCTTTGCACCTAAGGTATCCACATTCAAGGTGTCATTACAAGGATCAAAGGCTGGTTCCGCACAATAAGGCTGCTCTATTTGTTCCTTTTTCTTCGGTTTCATCGTTCTTTTCAGCTTCTGTGCATTGATATTACTAACGACTACAAAACTTAAAAACAGGACTAACAACAGTTTCTTCATCATAACCGTAGACTTTTATTGTTGAGCTTTTTGCTTCTTAAAATAAACTGGTAAGACATACCAAGCACCATTTCCTTCCATAGAACTCATATTCCATTTTGGCATTAACTTCAACACTCTTAATGTCTCAGCATCGAAAGATGGATTCAACGAACGGAGGACCTTAAATTGAGAACAGCTACCGTCGCGGTCTATATAGAACTTGACAATCACCCTCCCTTCAACATTCTTATTCTTACGACCGGCTGGCCATACAAGGTGAGTACGGAGGAATTGTTGGATATTACCTGGGAAATATGGTATTGGAGGAATACAACAGATAATCTTCTCGGGCATTTCTTTTTTCACTCCTAAGGTATCGATTGTATCTTTCCGAACCTCATTTTCATAAGATTTCATCGACATATTCTTCTGTTGGGCAGTAACAGTTCCTTCCATACAGATACTAAGTGATATTGCAAACAATATTCGTTTCATCATATAAACCTTTTGTTTTATTCTCCTTTACAGCTACTAAACGCAGCCTTTCGAGAGATTATTATAAACAAACTCTTTGCTTTGAAGAGTCTTTCGAACATTCTTAATTTAAAACCTGCGCCAACGCTTAAACGCAATCACGCCGCCGCAGGTTTATGAATTGCAGATGACATATATTGGAACTTATTGTCGATGCAAAGGTAAAGAAGAATATAAAGTAATGCAATAGCACCATTAGCATTGACACATACAACACAATATAACATTTGACTATCAGCTACTTATAATTAACAACATCATTTCTTTGACACAATAAAGTTTGCAAATGTTCCCTCGTTTTCGCACTTTATGGAGCTTTAAGATAACTTTTCACTCCCTTTCCTTTCACCCTAATTTGGCAATACGCAGTAGAATGTGTATCTTTGCAAATATGAATAAAAAGCCTATTTTACTACTGATTAGTATTTTGACATTGCTTTCATGCAGCCAAAGGAAACTGCCCAACTATCCCGCAACAGACGAAGGAATCACTCGTATGAGGCTCGATAGTGCTACTTTCTTCATGGCTAAGCATGACACAAGGAATGCGATGTATCAGCTAAAATCGGCAGAAAAACACCTTTTCAACGTAACAGAAGACTCTTTGAAGTTTGCTACATACTATCGTATTGCCCTCTTGAATGCCCAAAATGGTGCTTATAAATTAGCACTTGACTATTTCAAACATACTACTCGATATGCTAATGATAGCAAGAAGAGTCACAGACTCACCGACATTTACCTCGGTAAAGCCTCTGTTTTTAACCAAATGGGACAACGTGACTCTGCCCTATTGTACGTTAAGAAGGCTGAAGCCTTCAAACCTCGTATTCGTAAAGACCAAGAAAGTCACATCGAAGAACTAAAAACACGCATCGAAAAACGCCAAATTTTATCGGTTTCACCGGAAAAAGATATTGAGATTGTACAGATACAAGACCGCTACGAAGTGGCTATCGCACAGCGTAAGACCCTACAATTACAACTCTATATCGCTTATCTTGTTATCTTCCTTATACTCCTTACAACTGGTATCGTAGTGTGGTTTCGCCGACGTATGCACCAACAACAACACGCATATAGGAAACAACAAGAGGAAACTGAACAGAATATTCAGCTATTACTCCGACGGAAAGATGCAACCATTGATGAGATGAAGGCAGAAGTTGACAGTAAAATCAATGAGTTAGAAGAGCTGAAACAAAAGACTCCAACACATAGTGGAGATACAAAAATAGCCGATTCCATCGAGCAAACAAAGTTGGGAGTAGATACTCTCTACACCATTCTAAAAGGTGGAAATATCTCACAAATGGGCAAACGTGAACAGCAGGCACTCAACGCCATTATGCCCAACTTTGATTATGACCTTGCCTACGTCATCAATAATCCCCGCTATGCGTTCACTCCAAAGGAGACATTCTACTATATAATGGAACACAACGGAATGACCGACGAGCAGAAAGCTGAAGCCTTCTGTTGTACATCACAAGCTATCAGATCGATTAAAAGTAGAATGAAAAAGAAGATGGAAAAGTCATAAGAAGAACTTCCTGAAGCAGATATAGAACTTGAAACAGAGGACAAATCAGCCTTATGCCTAACACACCTTCGTCATTAAGTTATAACAATCAGATACACAGGAGAGCATTTGAAAAAGGTAGATTTAATAGCCCTCTCAACCTATGAGCGATCAAGTAGACTTCTTGAACTGAAGCGTTCACCAATACATATCAGTAAGGAGCATTCCATTCTTTAAAAAGAGTTGGAAATAACCCCTACATCTTCTTTGCAGCATACTCTCCCATCGCTTTATAACCTGCAGGATTCGGATGTAACCAATCACCTATCTGCCATTCTTTACGCAAGTGGTCGGGTGATGACGGATCACGCATGAGTGTATCAAAGTCGATGAAACCGTCAATTTCACGAGTGCTTCTTATCCATTCATTCACCGTCTTACGAGCAGCCTCACGCTCCTCAGTAAAATAATTCTTGCAGCCATTGAAAGGGGTTATCGTACCCATATAAATCTTCAAACCACGTTGGCGAGCCTTCTTAATCATCACCTGATAAGCTTCTATCAATTGGCGAGCAGTTTCTTCTGGATTGGTTGACGTACCGATATCATTAATAGCCTCAAAGATAATTACAGCACGAAGTCCTCTTTGTCCCAAGATATCACGATCGAAACGCTCTTGTCCTGGCTGTCCTAAACCGACAGAGAGGATACGATTATCCCCAATACCAAGATTCAACACACCCGTTTTCGGACTCTTTGAATCATTTTCTCCATTCAGTACTGCAGACATAAAATCAGGCCAACGATCTTGTGCATTTGTCACACAACCTTTTCCATCAGTAATACTATTACCAAGGATAGCCACACTGGAAGCAGATGCATCAAGGACATCAATAGCAGAAATATTAAACCAATGGTCCTCTTTGAAGGCTGTCGAGAAATCAGTATTAGCATTTGTCACACCACGTAATATATAAGATGTAGTACGCGAACCCATGTGAACAGTAGGTTCCTTCGGTGCCTTAAAATAATTAATAGTAATTGACAAACGTTCCAACGGTTGTAAATCAAATGTCAACGCATCTGAAAAGACAGCTTTACCAGCAGCGATAGTTACCCGACGTTTATTATTAAAGAGAAGATACTTTACAGAATTCTTCTGTATCTCTGGGCCTTCTCCAGCCTTTGCAATGTAAACACTGGTAATCTCAACAGGCTCAGAAGACATCTCATTACTCAACTGCAAACGAACAACAGGACCACCGATACTCACCTTCACAACTTGTCGCACAGAGCGATTCGTCATCTGGTTATTATAAGGCATAAAACCCTTATCAACTGTCTGTGGCGCACAAGCCCATGTACCTACCCAACGCTCTTGCTGTGCATAAGCGTTGAGAGTAATAAAAAACAATAAAACGAATAAAATCTTACGTGTAAACATTGTCCTGAATTTAAAACCTCTCAATCCTCTATCATTGTCTCCAACTAAAAGATAATATTAGAAAACATATTTCTATTGATGAAAGGTTGATGATAAATAATGATGTTTTGTTATGAATAATAAAATAAAGAATGATTTTCCTACTTCTGCAATAGTTGGTTTGACGAGTCTATAAGGCTTTCTATTTCCGCTCTCATATACGCCTTGAAACCATCTCCCTCAATGATTTCTATATCTTTGAAGAGTCCAAGGACGAAGCGACCTAAACCACGATAATCGCATACTTCTATATCTAAAAGCCACGAGCCTTCCTCTATTGGAGTAATATAATGTGCACCTTGTGGATACTCCTCCTTAAAGAGGTTGTGTGACAACTGTCCTAAGCGCAATCTCACACGATGTCGCTCCTCACTACTAAACATAAAAATATCCGTAAACACCTGCCTATGTTTATCTTCATGAAGCCAGGGTGTATCTAATATTTCCACACCCGTCATACGTGAAATCTTAAATGTCTTATTCTGTTTCGACACCAATTCATGACAACGAACGTCCTCATTGTTATGCAACAAGAGAAAAGGTTCTACAAGACGATCCTTAACAGAGTGACTATGTGGGCTTGAATATCCAATTATTCTAACCGTTTTCTTCTCTGCCATAGCCTTACGCAACAGTTTCATATTACTATCCATCTGGCGATGAATAGGCGAATCGGCTGACACAGAAAAGTTATAAGTGCTTTCTAACTTCTGCCTTAGTTGGTTCACCATCTCACTATCATTGCCAGCCATCGTCAGTACACTATGGATTGTCTTCACATCTTTATCTGTAAACTGAATCGTTTGCAGCAACTGTGTGAAGAAAGGAGAGCGACGGTCAATATGATAATATCCCTGACTCTTGAACACGATAAAGCCTGCGTGCTTGATGAAGTCAAGTAGGTAATAGAAATTCCTACGTGATAAATCCATCCGCTCACACAACTCTTCGACAGTATAGTTACGTCCGTCTGACAATAGAATCAACAGCTCTAACTGTTTCTTTAGTTTATCAAACCTCATTCTTACAATAAATAGAAATATAATATATAACGCAGAAACAACACTTTTATTAACCTGTGCAACGTTTTTTATCTTTAATCATAATCTAATATAACTTA
This sequence comes from Prevotella melaninogenica, assembly GCF_003609775.1. NCBI lineage: Bacteria > Pseudomonadati > Bacteroidota > Bacteroidia > Bacteroidales > Prevotellaceae > Prevotella > Prevotella melaninogenica. Next base: position 263,224 of record NZ_AP018049.1, on the reverse strand, counting down.
GTCCACATACATTTCCGTCTATAATAAAAGTTTCTTCCGATATTGAGAGATAAAGGTTCCTTAACAAACACAAGATTATTATGCTTTTTACAAAAATACTTTTAAATTGATTTGCTGTCACTTTTAACATTTCACATAACACTACTGGTAACTAACAAGTTAGAAGAATACTTTATGTGACAGTAGTGACAGCAAAAATACAATAAGGAATAACTACTATGTCACTTGAGAACCAAATGAGCCAAATTAAATAGAGATAACACAAAAAGGCGAAAAGAGACCTACTCTTTCCGCCTTTCTATTTATAAAAACTTACGACTTACTCGTTCTTCAAAAGATCATTATAGTCAATCTCGTTCTGTGGAACCACCCAAGTCCACTTGTTACCGAAGTCTACAGCAATAGTTTTAGCAACAGCTGCATGTGCATTACCACCTTCAGCAAATGAGTGGCGAACAACAGGAATATTCCAACGCTTGTAATCACTCCACGCAAAGCCTTCACCCCAAAGCTCAACCTCACGGTAATCCTTGATTTCCTCAAAGAGGTCAGTACCTGTCTTTGTACAAGTATAGCTTGCGTTACGACCAGTTGTAGCATTCAGTTTAACCAATGCAGCCTGTGCATCAGCAGTGTTACCTAAGAAGTAATTAGCCTCAGCCTCGATAAGCACCATCTCACTTGAACGGATGAAAGGAACATAACTAACACCCGGCTGTGCAGTTACCCAGAACTTCATGTGGCTATCCAAGTAGATATAACCAGAAGCATAAGCTGCAGAGAGGCCTGAAATCTGATGCTTCTTAACGATAGAGTCAGCCTGTGCCAACACACTCTCATTACCCATACCCAAGATACCATAGGTCTGGTTTACCTGTGCATTGTCAGTAATGTCAATACTGCGGAATTTATCAGCAGTGATAAAGAGCTGCTTACGAGCATCATTATTAGGAATACGTGTAATCAACTCATGACCGATAGTACCAGCACCCGTACTCTGACTACTTGCATAGTAACCATTACAAGCACCCTGTACACCATAAGCCCAATACCAGTTCTGCTCACTTGCATCGCCATAGCTACCAAGGATCCACTCATCATTTGGCTTATAGAAACCAGTAGCGTATGCATCACCAGTCATCAAAGGACGCTTACTCTGCGCCAACTTAGCCTGTGCCAAAGCTGTGGCATAGTCCTGACGAGTCAATGCTGCACGTGCATAAACTGCATAAGCGGTATTCAAGTCAGGAATCCAACACTCAGCTGTTGAACGTGTCACACCACTCTCAGTGAAGAGCTTGATAGCCTCCTGACAGTCCTTGTAAATCTGAGCGTAAGTCTCAGCAAGTGTTGAAGCCTTCAGTTCACCCGTAGAGGTATCAATACGCAAAGGCAATCCCGTAGAGGCACCATTGTTACTATCCTGCCAACGATAGCAGTAATAGTGTGCCAACTTCTCAAATGCGTATGCACGGAAGGTCAATGCAGAAGCCTTGATAAACTTTCTGTCAGCCTCACTACCCGTAGCATTATCAATGTTTGCAAGGAGAGCATTTGCATTGTTAATGATCTGGTAGTAATAAGTCCACGCATAAGAATCATAGATACTTGTTGAACGGAAGTGGAATGTCTGATTATGGATAGGAGCCCAACCAGAAGCATAACGGTTATAGTTATAGTTCTGACTTGGAAGGTTCTCATATAGACGCATAATCGCATTCTCACCCGCAAAACCCTGACTATAGTAACTCTGCTGTACGCTCATTGACTTTGCAATACCATTCAAGGTATTACGTGCATTACTTGTCGTAGCGTATGCTGCTGACGGCTCTGCCGATTCAGCAGGTGAAACATTGAGGTAGTCACCGGAGCAAGATGCTGTTATTGCAGCTACAGCAATTAAAGCCCCTGCTGTGAATTTATTTATTGAATATTTCATATTATTCGTTTTTTAAATTCTACAATATTAGAGATCCACTGTCAAACCGAAGTTGAACACACGTGCAGATACATAAGTATCGTCACTTCCACCAGCAAAACTATACTGTGGGTTCATACCCTTACGACCTGTGAGTGTGAAGAGATTCTCAACACCAGCCTTTACAGAAACACCACTAAGACCCCACTTTGTTACCAAAGCCTTTGGCAAACGATAAGTGAGCATAATATTCTTCATAATGAGATAAGAAGAACTTGTCAACCAACGGTCACTAATAGCATTATTATCATTGCTACCATTGAAATCAAGGATAGGTGTGCCATTAGGATCAATACGGTTAGGAGAAGTAGCTGTCATACCATTAGGGGCACCGCTCCAAGAGTTGAGCACGTCTCTATGAAGTGCTGCTGCAGTAGAAGCAGAAGCAGTAGACATCAATGTTCTATAAGAACCATCCATAGTCTTACCACCAAGGCTATAAGTCATCAACATTGTCAGACTCAAGTCCTTCCAACGAAGGTTAGAGCTAAATGATCCATAAACCGAAGGAAGTGCTGTACCAGCCCACTTACGGATTGCCTGAGAAGTAGATGTAGTGTACTTTGTTCCATTGATTTCAACGAGGTCACCTGCTGCAGAAGCAGCCGCCTCCTTTTTCGGATCAAGGTCATAGAGAGCCTTACCAGTCATCTGATCAACACCTACGAAGTGATAAGTGTACCACTCATAAGCAGAGTGTCCCTCAGAATAATTCTGCTGACCATGTAAGATATCTTCACCCTTAGGCAATTTGAGTACCTTATTCTTCAATGTAGTAGCATCGAATGAGAGGTTCCATGTCCAATCCTTAGAGCGTACGACATCACCACTCAACATAATCTCGAAACCACGGTTAGAGATAGTACCAATATTCTGATACTGTGTAAGGTTCTCAATAGCATCATTACCAAAGAATGAACCTGCTGACAATGGGAAACGAACCTCGAAGAGCAAATCCTTAGAACGCTTGTCGAAATAACCCAAGCTGAAGTTCAAACGATCAAAGAGCGTACCCTCAACGCCAAAGTCAAGTGTCTGAGTTGTCTCCCACTTCAAGTCGAGAGCAGCCAATTTCTGACGTACCAAAGCAGGGTTACCACCATTCTTAGTAATGTAATAAAGTGCCTGATAACCATAGAAATTAACAGCAGCATCGTTACCTACCTCACCGTATGAAGCACGAGCACGTAAAGCATCAACCCACTTTACTTTCTCCATGAACTTCTCTTTCTTGATATTCCAGTTTACACCAGCAGAGAAGAAGTTACCCCAACGCTTATCCTTGTGGAACTTAGAAGAACCATCACGACGAAGAGAGAAGTCAAAGAAGTATTTCTCATCAAAGTTGTAACGAAGACGACCAAGATAAGACTCAGTTCTATAATCCTCAAAATAGCCTTCTGTATCAGTATTTAATACGAAGTTACTCAGGGCGCGCAAGCCTGCAATAGCAGCATTCGTGTTCATGACACGTGCATACTTACGATTCCAGCTATAATTCTCATGACCGAGAAGAACATCAACATGGTGGAGATTAAAATTATGATCCCAATTCAAGAGTTCCTGTCCTGTATAAGAGATATACTGGTTAGCATACTCTGACAAACGACCGTTGTTAGAAGCACCATCACCAATAACAGGGTTGTTATAGGTCTGACGGTTTGTATTAGCATGGTTCAAGTTCACCTTTCCAGACAAAGAGAAACCGTATGGTAAAGTAATCTTTGTATAAATCAAACCGTCCAAAACGTTTCTACGCACGCGGTCCATGTCCATTGTCATCTCGTATGGGAGGTTACGGTTGCCAAGATACTCAGATGTGGTATCATACTGCTTATTACCATCTGCATCTAAAGCGTATGTACCATCAGCATTATGCAAATAAACAGGATAAACCGGAGCCATGTAACGAGTTATATAGAATGGGTTAGCATACATATTACCATTTGCATTTGAATTATAGCTTCTTACTGAAGAAGTACCAGAGAGGTTCAATCCTAACTCGAGCCACTTATTAGCATTATAATTCGTATTGATACGACCAGTAAAACGCTCATATCCAGAGTTCAATGTATAACCCTGCTCATTCAGATAACCAGCAGAAGAATAGATATTATACTTATCACTTGCTACAGCTGCAGAGAGGTTATACTCCTGACGGTGACCAGTACGCTCAACAGCCTTCTGCCAATCAAGGTCATCATAACCAGTGCGCATAGCAGCAGTCAACTTACCATTTGCATCAAAGAGAGCATCATCGGCTCCATTATAGATATTACGCTTCACATAATCAGGCACCAAGTGCTGCGTTGCATAAGTTCCAGCTGCAGCTTCTGTAGAAGCGATACCACCTGAGAGCGCATAATTCTTCATTGCTACCCAAGAAGCTTCCATCCATTCGTTAGCATTCAAACGATCATATTCTGCAATACCACGTCTGTAGAAACCTTGATCCATCTTCAAAGTAATATTTGGCTTAGTAGAGAACTTAGCCTTCTTTGTTGTAATCAAGACAACGCCATTAGCCGCACGGTTACCATAGAGAGCTGCAGAAGAAGCGTCCTTCAAGACAGACATAGACTCGATGTCGCTTGGATTTAACTCGGCAATATTGCCTTCAAATGGAGTACCATCAACAATATAAAGAGGCTGGTCTGCATCTTTAACCAATGTACCCACACCACGGATGTGAATCTTTGGTGTAGCACCAGGTTCACCATAAGAGTTATTTACCTGAACACCAGGGGCAGAACCTTCCAGCGCACCCGTTACAGTTGTACTGATACGATCGCCGATCTTCTTAGAGTCTACAACAGCTACAGAACCCGTAATTGATTGACGCTTAGCAGTACCATAGGCAACAATTACGACCTCTTCAAGATTCTTATCATCAGGTGCTAAGCTAACTTTCATGTTATTAGTTGCTGTAACTGTCTTTGTTTTCATTCCAACATAAGACACAACCAACTTAACACCTGCAGGTGCTGAGAGACGGAACTTACCATCAACATCTGTTACAGTACCCGTCTGTGTACCAGACACGAGGATAGACGCACCAACAACTGGCTGTCCATCATCTGTGGAGACTACAGTTCCGCTAATCTCTGTTTGCGCCAGCGCTGTTCCTAAACTTAGGAATAAGCCGACTAAAAACATCATTAGTCTTTTTTCCATAAATTCTCTCTTTAATTAATATAATAAATAAACTATTTCAGATTCAAACTATTAATACGTAAGGTATTACAAATTGCATACAATCATGGTACAGATATTTTTTAACACTTCACAAAGATAGTGCACCGCTTTTAAAGTTCCAAGTGGAAATGAAATTTTAATTAATATTTTCACATTTATTAATATTTTGATTTTACAAAACAATAGTTTAGTGCATGAAAATAAATTAATTATTACATATAATAGTACCAAAAACACCATATTGTAAGTCCAACACTTTTATTCCTTATTAAAACTTAAATTACAGTATAGTATAGAGAGATAAAGAAACTTTAGAGCCAAATCTAACTTTAAATCGTAATATTGATTATTAAGATTAATCCTATTAAACAATATCTCGCTATCTTTAGAAGAAGTAAATAACTTAACAAACATACTTAGTAACAATAAAATAAGTCTTTTCTGACAGTAAGTTACACACAAACAAATGACATATTACATAGTGTTTAGTACTCCGCACCATTGGTGCTAAGGCTTAACACAATTGGTGCTGAGCCTTAGCACCACATGTGCGAAATAACAACACATAACCAGAAAACGGAAAGAAAGACTCCTTATAGTATATTATAAGGTATAAAGAACAAATTTATCAGAGAATTGTTTACAAGACAACATAAACAATATATAAAATAAAAAGAACTTAACCTTACATTTACGCTGATAGAACCACATATAATGTAAAGTAATCCTATTAGAATGGTGTAAATAAAAGTCGCAACTCAATTCGTTGAGGAAAATGAAGTCTAAAACAGATGAATCTCAAATTGGAGCATTAAACAATACCTAATATAATATCATCTCTAAACCGATTTTAGGCTCTTATTAGAATCTTGTCTGTCTTTGTAACTTGATGTTAGTACACTATGTTAGCGTTACGATAACAGACAAGATGCTTGACAATACAACAAAATCAGTTTAGAAACATATACTCAATTAGGCTTAGAAGTCAAAAGAGAGCTGCCCATCACCCAAAAGGTTATAACTTTTGCGATGATAAGGTGTGATACCATGTTCACGAATAGCCTGACGATGCTTCTTCGTTGGATAACCCATATTGGACTGCCAGTCATACTGCGGATATTCCTCAGCCAAGGAGAGCATATAATCATCACGATAAGTCTTGGCAAGGATTGAGGCAGCTGCAATAGAAAGATACTTCCCATCTCCTTTAACTATGGTTGTTGAAGGTAGGTCTTGGTAAGGCTTAAAACGATTACCATCAACGATAACCGCTTCTGGACGTACCTTCAACTGGTCCAACGCTCGATGCATAGCCAAGAAAGAGGCGTTGAGAATATTTATCTTATCTATCTCTTCAGGCGTAACGATTCCCACCGACCACGCAATAGCATCTCGCTCAATTTCCTCACGAAGTGTATAACGTTTCTTAGCCGTCAGCTTCTTAGAGTCGTTTAACAACTCATTCTGATAATCGGGTGGTAGGATAACAGCTGCTGCATAGACACTTCCAGCAAGGCATCCTCTGCCCGCTTCATCGCAACCAGCCTCTATAAGGTCTTCATAATAATGACTTTTCAGCATGAGTAATAAGTTTTAAACGTTAAAGAACCTTTCAAATTAATCTTATATAACAAATATTTTTCTTAGAGTGAACATTCCTTGCACAAAGGAAAACTACTTTTGCATACGTAAACCAAAGGACGGTTCTACACCTTACTTATATATAGCAAACAATTAAAGACAAAGAATATGAAAAAGGAATTGATTCTCACAGAGCGTAACGCATCGTATAACGAGCTTAGTAGTTTCATCACAGACGCTGCTGCATGGTTCCAAACTCCAGTAGAGTGGCTCCGCAATTATTACAGCTCAGTCCTTGAACGAGAAGTGAGTAGCAAGCAGGCTTCGTATATCACACAAGCTCAGTTAGCTTTTATTCTAACCATATTTCCTATTGTTTCCTCATTGCTATTGCAGGGAGTGTTTCTTACTTGGTTTGCCTTCAGCCTCTATAAGTGTAAAAAGGGATGAGGTGTCTTTCCGTACGACCTTGTATATCTGCAAGAAAACAGGCGTTCATAAGCGTAATGAAACGCATATAAACGCCTGTTATCATTTCTTATAGCCTTAAAACATCATTGCTATACGCTTGATACCTGCTACCAAAGCATCTACTTCTTCGCGAGTGTTATACAAACCAAAGGAGGCACGAACAGTACCAAGGATGCCAAGCCGGTCCATCAAAGGCTGAGCACAATGATGACCTGTGCGGACAGCAATACCTAACTGATCGAGCAATGTACCGAGGTCCATGTGGTGAATATCACCGACATTGAAACTGATAACTGCATCTCCACAGTCATTATTATGTCCATAGATGTGCATACCTTCTATCTCACGAAGCTGCTGAAGCGCATAATGCGTAAGGTCTTGTTCGTGAGCAAGAATGTTATCCATCCCTAAGGAAGTAACATAATCGAGGGCGGTTGCAAGTCCGTGCGTAGCGATATAATCAGGAGTTCCTGCCTCAAACTTTAAAGGTGGACGCTCGAAGGTTGTCTTCTCAAAGCTGACACGCTCAATCATTTCACCACCACCTTGATACGGAGGTAGTCTATCGAGCCACTCTTCTTTACCATAGAGAACACCCACTCCCGTAGGTCCATATACCTTATGACCACTGAAAGCAAGGAAATCACAATCTAAGTCTTGCACGTCAACAGCAAAGTGAGGAACACTTTGTGCACCATCCACTACTACTGGTACTCCGTGTTCGTGGGCGATACGAATCATCTCCTTTACAGGGTTGACTGTTCCAAGGACATTACTTACCTGCGTTACACTAACAAGCTTTGTACGTTCGGTGAAGAGTTTTTCATATTCTTCGAGCTGAAGTTCGCCCTCATCAGTCATAGGAATAACCTTCAGTACAATCCCGTTACGCTGTTCCTGCAACTGCCAAGGAACGATGTTAGAATGATGTTCCATCGTTGAAACAATCACTTCATCACCCTCCTTCATGCAGCCTTCAACAAAACTAGAAGCAACGAGATTCAAACTCTCTGTTGTACCACGTGTGAAGACAATCTCAGTTGTTGAACGGGCATTGATAAACTTCCGTACAGTCTCTCGTGCAGCCTCGTGCAAATCAGTTGCCTGTTGCGACATCCAATGTACACCACGATGTACATTGGCGTTTACATTAAGGTATTCCTCCTGCATAGCATCCAACACACAAAGTGGCTTCTGTGTGGTAGCACCATTGTCAAGGTAAACCAGAGGCTTGCCATAGACGGTGCGAGAGAGAATTGGGAAATCTTCCCTGACTTTGTTTATATCGTACATCTTTTATTGGACTAATGGGCCATATTAAGCTAATTGGGCTAATAAGCCCAATGCCAAATTACTTACACAAATCGCAACCTTCACACTTATCAAGCTCACCACGGAAACGCTTCTCTACCAAATGGTGAAGACGTTCGCGCAATGGCTCAAGTTCCATCTTGTCGATTACCTCATTGATAAAGGCGAACTCAAGAAGAAGTTTTGCTTCCTTCTTATCGATACCACGCTGCTGCATATAGAAGAGTGCAGCATCATTGAGTTGTCCAACCGTTGAACCATGATTACACTGAACATCATCAGCATAAATCTCAAGCATTGGCTGGGTAAACATACGGGCAGTCTTGCTGCCGCAGAGGTTGCGGTTGTTCATCTGTGAGAGGGTCTTCTGTGCATCCTTGCGAACAAGAACACGACCTGCAAAAGCACCAACAGCATTCTCGTCAAGTACATACTTATAAAGTTCCGAACTTGTGCAATGAGGTACCTGATGATCAATAACCGTATTGTTGTCAACATGCTGGTTCTTGTCAGCTATCACACAACCATTACAGAAACACTCGCTACCCTCACCCTTAAATACAAGGTCGAGCATATTACGAGTAACACCATTATGCAATGTAATGACATTGTGGCTTACACGTGAATCACGCTGTTGTTCAATATAAACATTTGATACACGTACGTTCTTTGCATGAGTTTCTTCAAGACAGTTGAGTTCAAGATTTGCATTTGCACCTACGTAGGCTTCGATTACCTGTGTAGCAAGGAAGTTACGATCGTCTGCTGCATGATCACAGAAGAGGAACTGTGCCTTAGCACCTTCTTCAAGAACAATGAGTACTCGACGGTTGACCATCAAGTCTACATCTGAACGAAGAATATTGATTACTTGTATGGTACGTTCAAGTTGTACATTCTTAGGCACATAAATGAAAAGTCCATCCTGTGCAAGCATTGTATTTAAAGCAGTAATAGCATCTGCCTCAGTATTGGCAAGACGACCATAGTACTTCTCAACCAATTCTGGGCGTTCTGTTGCTATACGATTTAAACTGTCAACAATGACACCTTCACTCAGTTTTGCCTTAGGAAGAATCTTGCTATAGAACTGATCATTGACTACGAAGTAAAGAGAAGTGCTAAGATTTGGCACATCGCATTTGAAGGTCTCGTATGGATTAACAGGAATCTCAAGACGGTTGAGATTCAATCCATAGTCTGGCTCAAAGAGCTTCTGCATATCCGTGTACTTATAGCGTTCCACCTTCTTGGTTGGAAAGCCCTGCCGACGGAAGTCTTCAAAAGCCTTATCACGTACCTCATTGAGCACAGGTGCAGCATGCTGTTTAATGAGTTGCTGCGCCTCTGTGTAGAGGTCTATATATTGTTTTTCGCTTTGCATTGTAATTTCTTTTTGGAGGTTTTATCTAAAGAATAGCGGATTAGAGGTTATAGAAAAACTAAACTCTCTAAAGCCAGCCATTAATCCTCTGCCTCAACCTCTTCCTTAATCCAATCGTAACCGCGTGTCTCAATCTCCTTAGCAAGTTCTGGACCTGCAGTCTTCACGATACGACCCTTATAAAGTACATGAATAACATCTGGCTTAATCATCTCCAAGAGACGCTCATAGTGCGTGATAACAATAGCTGATGTCTTTTCATTGTGCATCTTGTTTACACCCTCAGCCACGATACGCATAGCGTCAACGTCAAGACCAGAGTCCGTCTCATCAAGAATACTGAGCTTTGGCTCCAACATTGCCATCTGGAAAATCTCGTTACGTTTCTTCTCACCACCAGAGAAGCCTTCGTTTACACTACGACGAGAGAGTGTTGAATCCATACCAACCAACTGGCGTTTCTCACGCATAAGTGCCATAAACTCTGCAGCCTTCATTGGCTCTAATCCTTCATAGGCACGCTTTGCATTGATAGCAGCCTTCATAAAGTTAGTCATACTTACACCAGGTATCTCTACTGGATACTGGAAAGATAAGAAGAGTCCCTCATGTGAACGGTCCTCAGGCTTCATCTCCAAGAGGTTCTTGCCATTGAAAAGAGCCATACCATCCGTTACCTCATAGAGAGGATTACCTGTAAGCACTGCGCTGAGCGTAGACTTACCAGAGCCATTAGGACCCATAATAGCATGAATCTCACCATCTTTAATTGTGAGGTTGATGCCTCTTAATATTTCTTTACCTGCGATGGTTGCATGCAGGTTTCTTACTTCTAACATATTATCTTTGCTTTATTTATTCTTGACTAAAAATATATTAACGAAATCTAACAACATATCGAATACGAAATCAGAGGTATGATACTCACCACGAGCCATCTTCCCTGTTTTTTCTTGCTCTCTCTGCTCTTCAAAAAGCGATGGCGAAGAGTCATTATAACCAAAGAAGGACTTTGATTTCTTCTTATAAGGACGAATATCCTTTATAAAAGCAGACCCCGTTACTGTACGAAAGAGACGAGGGTCATAAGGCGTTGGTTCAACGACATTGCCCATTACTGAATGACAACTACTTATTGACTCCTTTTTTACTTGTTCACCAATAAGATACTTCTGCCACGGCTTTGGTTGCCATGACTGGGCTTGAAGCATTATTGTTAGCAGCAAGCCAGACATTATAAGTATGACCCTTTGCATATTCCGTGTTTAGTTATATTACCCTACTGTTCCTTCCAACGTTACTGAGAGAAGTTTCTGAGCTTCAACAGCAAACTCCATTGGAAGCTTATTGAGTACATCCTTAGCATATCCATTAACTATCAAACCAACTGCATCTTCAGTAGGAATACCACGCTGATTGCAATAGAAAAGCTGATCTTCACTGATCTTAGAAGTAGTAGCTTCATGCTCAACAATAGCCGTATCATTATGGATATCCATATAAGGGAAGGTGTGAGCACCACAGTCTGAACCTAAGAGAAGAGAGTCACAACTTGAATAGTTGCGAGCATTCTCGGCATTCGCTGTTGCACGTACCAGACCACGATAAGAGTTCTGGCTATGACCAGCAGAAATTCCCTTAGAGATGATTGTACTCTTAGTATTCTTACCCATGTGAATCATCTTCGTACCTGTATCAGCCTCTTGATAGTTGTTTGTTACAGCAACAGAATAGAACTCTGCCTGCGAGTTATCACCCTTCAATACACAAGAAGGATACTTCCATGTGATAGCCGAACCTGTCTCTACCTGTGTCCATGACAGCTTAGAGTTTACACCACGAAGCTCACCACGCTTTGTAACAAGGTTCAAGACACCACCCTTACCGTTCTCATCACCAGGATACCAGTTCTGAACAGTGGAATACTTCACCTCAGCATTGTTCATCACAACGATTTCTACGACTGCTGCATGCAACTGATTCTCATCACGCATAGGAGCGGTACAGCCTTCAAGATAGCTAACGTATGAGTCATCATCAGCAACAATCAGTGTACGTTCAAACTGACCTGTATTAACCGCATTAATACGGAAATACGAACTAAGTTCCATTGGACAACGTACTCCCTTAGGAATATATACAAAGGAACCATCACTGAAGACCGCAGAGTTGAGTGCTGCAGAATAGTTATCACGATAAGGAACAACACTTCCAAGATACTTACGTATCAAATCAGGATGCTCCTGAACTGCCTCACCAATAGAGCAGAAGATAATACCCTTCTCAGCCAACTGCTTCTTAAAGGTAGTCTTCACTGACACTGAGTCCATAATGGCATCGACTGCCGTACCACTCAAAGCAAGACGCTCTTCCAATGGAATACCTAACTTATCAAAAGTCTTAGCTAACTCTGGATCAATCTCCTTGTTCTTAGGCTTCTTCGCCAATGGATCAGCATAATAGGAGATATCCTGCAGATGTAACTCTGGCAAATGCAAGTGTCCCCAAGTTGGTATGGGGAGTGTCTGCCAGTAACGGAAAGCCTTCAAACGAAAATCGAGGAGCCATTCTGGTTCCCCTTTCTTCTGCGAAATAAGTCGAACGACATCTTCGTTCAGACCCTTCGGAATGACCTCCGTATGTACATCAGTCGTAAAGCCGAACTCATACTTCTGCTCTGCGACCTTCTTTACAAATTCATTATTCTTGTTCTCAGACATTTGTTTTTTGTGATTAAAGAGAAGAAGGTTACTTAAGAATTAGAGAAATTAGAGGGAGTTAGACGACTTAAAGTCAATACTTTCATTTACTGTATATCTTTTCATCTCTAACGTTTAGCCCATCCAAATACACTCTTTATCTTTCCTATACCTATTGTTTGATTCATTTAAACCTATCGTTTCTATTCATCCAACAATAAGTTCTTAGTTCCCACCGTCTCTATTCTCAATACTTATATACACTCTATGAACATACAATATATATGCCACAAAGACCAATGGCAACATTTGTTACCATGAAAAAAACCGCCTTTACCCCTTTGATGGAGAAAAGACGGTTTTTTATATTATTACAATTTCTGTTCAACCTCAATCTCCGTGAAGGTCTCGATGATATCACCTACCTGCAAATCATTGTAATTGACAAGTGAGATACCACATTCAAGCCCTGTAGCGACCTCCTTCACATCGTCCTTATAACGCTTCAGAGCATCAATAGGAGCTGTATGGATTACGATACCATCACGGACTACGCGACCCTTATCCTTGCTGTGAACCTTACCTTCAGTAACCATACCACCAGCAACAGTTCCAACCTTGGAAATCTTGAAGACTTGCTTAACCTCGAACTGACCAGTGACAATCTCCTTCTTCACCTTGTCAAGCATACCTACCATCGTAGACTTAACGTCGTCAATAGCATCGTAGATGACAGAGTAAGTATTGATTTCTACACCCTCACGGTCAGCCAAGCGACGTGCATCAGCAGAAGGACGAACCTGGAAACCGACGATGACAGCATCAGAAGCAGATGCCAACATAACGTCGTTCTCAGAAATCTGACCTACAGCCTTACTGATAACGTTAACATTAACCTTCTCAGTTGACAGCTTGATGAATGAGTCAGACAAAGCCTCGATAGAACCATCAGTATCACCCTTCACAATGATATTCATCTCATGGAACTCACCACGAGCAATTCGGTGAGAGATATCAGACAGGGTAAGACGAGTCTGTGTACGCAAGCCCTGCTCACGCTGCAACTGTTCACGCTTATTAGCAATCTCACGCGCTTCCTGCTCTGTATCCATCACGTGGAAGGTATCACCAGCTGTTGGCGCACCATTCAAACCGAGGATGATTGCAGGCTCTGCTGGTCCAGCACTCTCAATACGCTGATTACGCTCATTGAACATAGCCTTAATACGACCCCATGAAGTACCAGCGATAACATTATCACCAATCTTCAATGTACCATTAGATACAAGAACCGTACTTACATAACCACGACCCTTATCAAGTGAAGACTCAATGATAGTACCTGTAGCCTTACGGTTAGGGTTAGCTTTGAGATCCATCATATCAGCCTCAAGAAGAACTTTATCAAGAAGTTCGTTCACTCCGACACCCTTCTTAGCACTGATTTCCTGACACTGATACTTACCACCCCACTCTTCAACGAGCAGATTCATCTGTGACAAGTCTTCACGAATCTTATCTGGGTTAGCTCCTGGCTTATCAATCTTATTGATTGCAAAGACCATTGGAACACCTGCTGCCTGTGCATGAGCAATCGCCTCCTTGGTAGTAGGCATTACAGAGTCGTCTGCAGCAATGATGATAATCACAATATCAGTAACCTGTGCACCACGAGCACGCATAGCAGTAAATGCTTCGTGACCTGGAGTATCAAGGAAGGTAACCTTGCGTCCATTCTCAAGTGTCACACCATAAGCACCGATGTGCTGGGTAATACCACCCGCCTCACCAGCAATCACGTTCGTATTGCGGATATGGTCGAGCAAAGAAGTCTTACCGTGGTCAACATGACCCATGACTGTCACGATTGGAGCACGTGATACGAGATCGTTCTCATCATCCTCCTCTTCACTAACAGCTTCCTGTACTTCAGCACTAACATACTCTGTCTTGAAGTCGAACTCATCAGCAACAAGGTTGATAGTCTCTGCATCAAGACGCTGGTTGATAGACACCATGATACCGACAGACATCAAGGTTGAGATGACATTTGTTACAGGAACATTCATCATTGTTGCCAACTCTGAAACAGTAACAAACTCTGTCAACTTCAATATCTTACTTTCCTTGCGCTCTGCCTTAGCCTCTGCATTCAGACGCTCTTGAACAGCATCACGCTTTTCCTTACGGTATTTAGCACCCTTCTTATTCTGACTCTTGCTTGTCAAACGAGCAAGTGTCTCCTTTACCTGGCGTGCTACAGCCTCATCATCAACCTCTAAAGGCTTCTGATTACGATTGCGGTTCTTCTTACCCGCATTCTTGTTGCCACCGCCATTGTTGTTATTGTTTTTCTTACCATTCTGGTTCTGTTGCTGATTAGCGGCAGCATTGATATCAACACGTTCCTTGTTAATACGAACGCGTTTCTTCTTGCCCTGACCATTACCCTGACCAGCTTTCTCTTCACGCTCTTTACGGCGCTCCTCCTTACTCTTCTTCTTAGGGCGGGTACTCTGGTTCAAAGTGCTGAGATCAATCTTACCCAAGACATTCACCTTAGGTGTATTCAAGATTTTCTTCTCATTCTTGGTCATGAACAAGCCATTATCTTCCTTCTCCTCTACAGCAGTAGGTTCTGCTGGTGCATTAGTAGTAGCAGGCTCAATCTTTTTTTCAGTCTTTACCTCAACCGCAGCTGCTGGAGTTTCTTGCTTTACAGGCTCAACCTTTGCCTCAACAGGCTTCTCAACCTTTGGAGCTACAGGCTTAACCTCTTCATTACTTGCTGCATGCTTCTTGCTTGCATCATGCTTCTCTACCTTTTTCTTCTCCTCTGCAGGTTTAACGGCAGCTGCAGCTGGAGTTTCTTTCTTCTCAGCAGGAGCAACAGCTTTCTTTGCAGCTGGCTTATTCAGCTGATCAAGATCAATCTTTCCGACTGGTTTATACTGCTGACGCTCAGCCTTCAAGACAGCCTCACCCTTATGTTCTGCAGAACTTTTCTTCTCTTTAGTTTTCTTCTGCAAGAGCTTTGCTGCGTCCTTCTTTACCTCCTTATCATTATTGAAGGCACCTACGAGAGCGTTATACTGACCCTCGCTTAGCTTAAAGTTAAGTTCGTTTTTCACTTCGCCTAACTCTGGCTTCTTCTCTAAGAACTCCACTGCCGTTTGGAGTCCTATATTTAATTCACGAATTGCTTTGTTTAATCTGATGCTCATTAACTTTATTTTTCGGTGTAGGGTGTTGGTTGTTGATATGCCTTTTGGTAGAGAGGGGTTCCGAACATGGAGTTGCTGAATAGTCACACCCGTTAGCTTTCAGTCAACAGCCATCACCCACCAACCAATCACCTTTTACTGTTCAAACTCTGATTTCAATACGTTCAACACGCTATCAACGGTCTCTACCTCCAAGTCTGCCTTTTCAATCAGCATCTCACGTGGAGCGTTGAGTACCTGGCGTGCTGTATCGAGTCCGATACCCTTAATGGCATCGATAACCCACTGGTCGATTTCATCAGAGAACTCGTCCAAGTAAATATCCTCCTCTGCACTCTGCTCGTCAAGTTCACGGAATACGTCAATGGTATAACCTGTCAGCATACTTGCCAACTTGATATTCATACCGCCACGACCAATCGCAAGACTAACTTCCTCTGGCTGCAAGTAAACCTCGGCCTTCTTATTCTCCTCATCAACTGTAAGGCTGCTTACCTTTGCAGGAGCGAGTGCACGCTGAATAAAGAGTTTAGTATTTGCTGTCCAGTTGATAACGTCGAGGTTCTCGTTGCAAAGTTCACGGACAATACCATGAACACGGCTACCACGTACACCAACACAAGCTCCAACTGGGTCGATACGCTCATCAAAGCTCTCAACAGCAATCTTAGCACGCTCACCTGGCATACGAGCAATCTTACGAATAGCAATCAAACCATCGTTGATTTCTGGCACCTCAGCCTCAAGCAGACGCTCAAGGAACTCAGGAGCAGTACGTGAAAGAATAATCTTAGGATTGTTATTCTCGTTATCAACACGATGAATCACCGCACGAACAGTCTCGCCTTTACGATACTGATCACGTGGAATCTGCTCGCCCTTAGGGAGAATCAACTCGTTATTCTCATCGTCAACAAGAAGAACCTCGCGCTTCCAAGTCTGATAAACCTCACCAGAGATAATCTGACCAACACGATCCTTATACTTGTTATACAAAGAGTCATGCTCCAGCTCAAGAATCTTAGAAGCCAAAGTCTGACGAAGGTTCAAGATAGCACGGCGGCCGAACTTATTAAAGTCTACCTCCTCACTAACATCCTCACCTACCTCATAGTCTGACTCAATCTTACGTGCATCTGTAAGGCTAATTTCTTTATTCTCATCCTCAACCTCGCCATCAGCCACAACCACACGGTTACGGTGAATCTCGAAGTCACCCTTATCAGGGTTTACAATCACGTCGAAGTTTTCGTCACTACCGAAAATCTTAGCGAGTACATTACGGAAGCTCTCCTCCAAAACGCTCACCAATGTAGTACGATCGATGCTCTTGGTGTCTTTAAACTCCTTGAAGGTCTCGATCATATTCGGACGTTCTTCTTCTATTTTTCTTGCTGCCATAGCTTTACTTGAAACTAATTATGTATTTTGTATATTTTACTTCATCCATCTTGTACGCATGGTCTACGTCCATCTTCACTGGACGTTTCTTACCTTCCACTTGTACCTTCTCATTGACTGCCACAACAAAGTCGTTACCATCAACGCTCTTTAACACGCCTTTGACTTTCTTTCCGTCCTTACCGAGCACCTCAACTTCCTTCCCTATGAAGTTCTGATACTGCTGAGGAACCTTAAATGGCTGTCCCAATCCTGCAGAGCCTACCTCAAGTTCGTAATCTTCCTCATCACGTGAAAGACGATCTTCGATATACTTGCTCAACTCTACACAATCTTCAATCCATACACCATCGGCATGGTCAATCTCAACGACAATCTTATCGTCAGAACTGATTTGAATGTCAACCAGGAAGTATTCCTTACCTTCCAGCCACTCGTCAACGAGACTTTTTACAACGTTTTTATCTATCATAAGTGTTTTAATATGAAAAATGAGGGACTATTAAAAGCCCCTCATTCCTCTGAACGTTTGCAAAGTTACGAATATTTTCTCCACACACCAAATGTTTTACGGCTTTTTTATCAGTACGTAAATGATTTAAAGGGAAGCCTTCACATAATTATTTTCTCGCGTTATAAGAAGCAAGCACCATTTTCATTAGCCCGAAGAAGCTTACCAAAATCAAAATCCTTTCGAGAACATAAATATTTATTTTCACGAAGAGAAATATTTTTCTTCATGAACAAAAATATTTTTTTTCATGAAAATAATTCGACAATCGTACTCTTTGAACATTCAAACAGCTAAATACATCCCATTTACCTTTGGTTTTACAACACTTTTTTTACAGTAAATTACTCTCCACTCTACTATACACAGCATCATATTTAACCCTCAACACCAACGGTGTTTACCAACAGCATCACACGTACCAAACACCAACACAACAACAGAAAACAGAGATATATTTACAAGACCGCACTAACAAAAAACCGAAACCATATTAATGAATTAGGGCTTATAGGTTCCAAACAAACCTATAAGCCCTAATTCATTCTATAAAGTTCCCTTTATTTCGCCTTTGGCTTCTTCTTATTATCAACAGCTACATTGCTTGCTGGTTCGAGCTTAACTAATGGCTGACCAACAACAGGCTGCAAGAGTTTCTTATACTCTGCTGGATTCTGCAAGATTTCCACAGCCTTCTTCCACTGCTTATCAAATTGTAGACTATTCTCTAAGGAGCCTTTCTGGTAATAATAAGCTGAAACGAGGTCACTCGTCAACACTTTTTTCAGTGTCTGCTTGTTATAATCAAGGTCTTTAGCAAGATTATGATTCAACTTTTTCTCCAAAGCTTCAAACTCTGGTTTTGCTTCGTCATAATAGCCTTCAAACTTAGCCAACTTAACAAGGTTCTCCAAGTATTTCTTACTCTCACGGTCATACTTGAAACCACTCTTCAGCACAGCCTGCTTGAAATCCTCAAAATCAGCATCTGAAATAACAAATGTCTTTGCAGGACCAATCGTAGGATGCTTCTTTAAATACTGCAATTCCCAGTTCCACATCACCTCCGTTGAATCACGACCAGAGGAAGCAAGATAGAAAGCGATGTTTGGCAAAGAGTCAGGACGTACCTCAACATCTGGCTTAATACCACCACCATCACGCACTACACGTCCATTTGCAGTATGGAAAACACGTGTCAGTGAATCAGGAACATGCTCAGTATATCCACCATTGCCATGCTTATAGTTGATAGCTTGTATACAACGTCCGCTCGGAATATAATACTTACTTGACGTGAGTTTTAAATTTCCATTATAAGGAAGGTCCATTGACACCTGTACAAGTCCCTTACCGTATGTACGTGTACCAAGAACTACCGCACGATCAAGGTCCTGCAAACTACCACTGGTAATCTCACTGGCACTGGCAGACTCGTCATTCACCAACACAACGATTGGCATGAGGGTATCGATTGGTTCAACAGTTGTCTTATATTCATTGTTTGCACGATCCATCTTACCCACTGTCTTCACGAGTGTAATACCCTTCGGTACAAACATATTTACAATATTAACTGCTTCCTGCAAACTACCACCACCATTATTACGGAGGTCAAAAACAAGTGAAGTCATCCCCTGTTTCTTCATATCAAGGAAGGCACGACGTACGTCCTTAGCACAACCCGTTGTGAAAGAGTTAAGATTCAAATATCCAACTCCACCATCCTGCACACCATAATAAGGTACAGCAGGGAGCTGAATAGATCGACGGGTAATCTTAAATTTCATCTTCTTATTCACTGACGGACGCTGAACAGTCAAAATAAAGGTTGTTCCAGCATCGCCACGCAAATGATTGCTGACGTAGGCAACATCCTTACCCACCATCGACGAATCGCCAATAGCAAGGATAACGTCACCTTTCTTCAATCCAACTTCCGCAGCAGGCATATTCTCGTATGGCTCATCTATCACCGTATTCTTCAATAAGAAATTATAACGAATCAATGCGCCAACACCTGCATACTTACCCGAAATCATCAAGTCGAGGTCTTTCACCTTCTCCTCAGGATAATAAACCGTGTAAGGATCGAGCGAACGAAGCATATAATTGATACCCGTTCCGATTACTTCGTCGGCATTAAGGCTATCAACATACATCAAGTCAAGGTACTTGTAAATAGCCGAAAAAGTCTCAAGATTCTTTGCAACCTTAAAGTTATGATCCTTTTCTGCTGTGCTTTGTGCCATAACAGACCCACTGAAAGTTAGCAACCAGAGTCCGAAAGCCAAAAACAATTTTCTCATTATATATTATATCTGTTTGTTGTTTAATGTTCTTATAACGGGACAAAAGTACATTATTATAATGGAAAACACGCCTTAATAACAACGAAAATAAAGAAAATTACGATTTTCTTGAAATTTTCTTCAAAAACATTTGGTAGTTTCAAAGAAACATACTACCTTTGCAACCGCTTACAAGAAATAAGCAATACAAACTGCTTCAGTAGCTCAGTTGGTTAGAGCACCTGACTGTTAATCAGGGGGTCGTTGGTTCAAGCCCATCCTGGAGCGCATCAAAAGGAATTACGAAAGTAATTCCTTTTTTTGTTTTATAACTTTCAAGAGCTTTTGAGAAGATTATTAGCCTAATTAGGCTAATAAGGCTAATAAGCCCAACATAATAAAAGAATAATAGGAAAAAGGAAAAGAAAAAAGGTGTATGACCTCCTTTTTAAGAAGAATCATACACCCACTATTATATGTAAGTATGAAAAGTTACTCTTACTTTGAACGCCAAAGACCGTGAAGATTGCAGTACTCACGTGCATAAACCTCAGTTGCATCAGTCTTAAACTCAGCTACTGGACGGTCTGTTGGTTCAAGATACTTGCGGAGAACCTCGTTGTTGTTAGTTACCAACTCAATCCAAAGGATAGAGTGAGCCTCTGTCATTGGGTGCTCAACCTCACCAACAGTTACGCGGTAACCACCTTCAATCTTCTCAACAACTGGTACGTGCTTCTCGGTAGCAGCATCAGTAGTATTCTCAACTACATGCTCCATACCAGCAACACCACACTCACCGCCTACTAATACTTCAACGATCTGACCACTCTCTGAACACTTATATACTTCGTTTCTCTTTGCCATAATAAATTATTTCTTTAATGTTATGTCTGCAAAGATATATCTATTTTCCGAGAGAAACAAAAGTTAGCCTTGTAAATATTACAAGTTTTACATTATTTAAGACTTTGTTTATAATAGTGATTGCTATTCAATTACATCTCTTTTTACCCTGATATCATTCAAAAAGCCTTGCCTACTCCACCCTATTCCACCATCTTTTACCATCGTAATGATGCCTAACACCAATGGTGCGAACTATGAGCACATCATGTGCGGAGGGCCAAACACAATACAAGTCATTGTATAAATAAGCACAATATAACCTTAGCAAAGACTTATAAAATAAAAAGTAAGCCCCCTTAATTTAATAAGAAGACTTACTTTCTCAATGTCACTACGTATCTAAACAAAAGAGATTACGTAAGAAAGAGTATGCTATTTTTCTTTTTATCTGGTAGCTTTTCTTATTTTACAACAATCTTCTTGCCTGCATGAATATAAACTCCACGCTGCGTAGGCGTTCCAGTGAGTCGCTGACCAGAGAGCGTATAGTAATATTTATCAGCCTTACTCTGTTGAGCATCAGTTTCAACTCCCCCAATACCAGTGACCACACTCGTCACATTATTGACTGTAAACTTACCGTTATCCTTTGTTGATGCGACTTCAAAATAAGACGTTTTCTTCACACGTTCGATATCCACAGTCTGATTAGCACTGGCATTTGAAGCCGTACCAATATTAAACACAAAGTTCACATAGTCATCTGCTTTCGTGAGCGTATAGTCCTTATAGAACCAAGTTTTACCATTCAGGATTGTCTTTGAAGTAACCTTATCTCCCGGCCATGACGTTGCTGTGTGCGTACCACCCCATGAATGATAATTCACGTATGAGTTCCAACCCACCTGATCAGTATTCACATAGACACGGATTATCTCTGGCGTGTAAGGAGCAGTAGCAGCTATCTTATAGCTGCGCGTGATAACCTTACCCACAACACCACCTGCCAACAATGCCACCTTCAAGGTTGTTTCGCCCTCAGGGAGAGTTATCTCCGTTCCAGAAGCCACCTGTACGCTGCTTGCTGTTGGTGTTGCACCATTCGTTGTATAAACAAGTTTAGCTCCCGCATTGGCAGACACGGCAGTTAGTTTTACCTTTAAATTATCCCCTTCATACGCTCCACTTGCCTTATCAGCCCAAGGGGTCTCAGCATCATTAGTCAAATAATAAGCGTAATGATAACCACTCAAGAGCTTTGTATAACGTGAAGTAGGAACTATTAGTTGGTTAGCATTACTACCCACAACGACCAATAGATTTCCGTTCGTACCCGTAACAACATTCGCATAATAGCCAGTAGAAGAACGATAGTTCTGATAACTGCTCGTATTCGTTACACCAGCCAACTTACGGGCATCAATCATTGCCTTTATTTCCTTTGGATAAGCGAGGTAATGAGTATAGAAAACACAAGGAGTTCCAGGCATTGCCAACAAGTAAGCATTGGCTGCTAACGTATCCTTACGGATAGGATCTGGAGTGTAACCGCTCGTTGTTCCTCTGTCTTGAACATCGTGATTCTCAACGAAGGTAACGGCATACTGCTTATAAGCTCCATTATCAACATTGATTCCTGTTGTTCTCGATCCGTTAAGCACACTCCAATTATTCTGATTGATAGCATCACGAACGGTATAGCGGAAAGCAAAGTCAAAGGCTGCACTACGTTTTCCTGTGCCATCAATCCACGCCTTTACAGTATTCGCATTGCCATCCCAAAACTCGCCAACAGAGTAAGTAACGTTAGCCGCTGTATTATAATTACCAACATGAGAAGCAGCAAATCCCTTCACCATATCATAACGGAAACCAGCATAACCAAGGTCGTTTAGCAAGTAGTTTTCGTATGCTTTCACTATCTTCTGTACGTTACTACTCTTATGATCAAGGTCGCGCATACCGCCCCAACCTTCTCCATCGTCATTGTTCAGACTAAGTTGAGCACCCGTTTTTCTTGCTTCTGTAGCAGCCGCTCCACCGTCATCGTCAGCACAAACATCCGTAGAAAGGTTTTGATAAGTTACTCCCTTATAAACTTCTGCAGGGAAACCAAACCATCCATTATTCGTTCCATGGTGATTGATAACCACATCGGCAATCGTACCAATCTGCTTGTTCTTAAAGGTAGTAATCATACTCCTCAACTCCGCCTCAGTACCGAACGATGAGTTCTGATTGAAGTAATAGAGTGGATCATAACCCATTGACTTCGTTGCGGCAGCCTTACCACTCTGTGGAACCCATACAAGATCGAAGTAACCAGAGAAGTCATTTGCCTTCTTCTCCAATACAATCCACTGCGAATCATCAAATGAATCCCAATAAAAACCTTGTAGCATTACGCCACCATAACCAGCAGGCCAACCCTGTGCCAGCGTGCAAAGGGAGAGTCCTAAGGCATATAAAAATGCGAGTTTACGTTTCATATAGATTTCTTTTTTAGTCTTTTATAGTCTATGTCTACAAAGATAGTAATTTACCAAACACAATATCCGCAAACAACTGGGTACCTGAGTATTTTAGGATGCAATCGTTTGCACTTTCAAGAACAAAAAGTTAAGCCCCTGATATACAACTTTTCTCTCCTCAAAAGCAATCAAAAAGAAAGAGTGTGTCGAACAATCCTTCGGCACACTCTTATCATTTTACCTAAATTCAAGTAATTAAGGAGCTGTCTCCATTGTGCAATAAGACTTCGTATCACACAAGAGATAGAGTTTGATATTATACTTACCAGCTGCAACATTGATGTTACCACCCTTGAAAGTAATATCAGTCAATGAGCCACCCCAGTCTAATACCCAATCATTGTTAGCACGGAACTTCATCTCACCAGCAGTCAGTGTAATGCCCTTAATCTCCCAACACTTCTCAGTAGCATTGTAGGTCATTGCCTGATCGCTGCTCCAGCCACCTGCTGTTGCAGAACCAATAACACCAACACGACTAATAGCTGTGTAGGTAAGTGCCTGTGATGTGAGGTCAACATCTACCTTATAGAAGCCTGCAGGCTCAGTCATCACGATATTACTACCCTTCTCTACGAGACCAGTACCATAATCAGTACCATTCCAATCCTGCTGAGTTGCAAACTTAAAGCCGTTCTGATTGAGATACATAAAGCCAGTGTACTTACCATCAGCAGCTGCGCTATAAAGCGGATTGCTGAATGACCAGCCATTAGCATCGCCTGACATATAAAGATACTGAGTGAAAGCTGGGGCAACACAAGTCACATTTGCAGTTACGCTCTGTGAAAGACTGAAACCCTCACCACGAAGCAACTTTACTTTATCTGTCACTGTAACAGGCACCTGATGCTGGTCGCCATTCTTACCATAGAGGTTCTCTACGGCAGAAACAAGTTCTGTACTCTTCACCTTACCGCTCTTGCTTGCGTTGAGGGTTGCGGTCTTGTTGTTATAAGAAAGTACAGCTGTCAGGGTCTGAGAAACAACTGAATCTGTTGATACCACCTTTGGAACAAACAGCTGAACAGAGTCTGCTGTCTCTGTATTGAAGTCGATTGCAGCAGCTTGACTTACAGTAAACGAAACCGTACTAACTGTTTCTGCACTGTTACTCTGTGGAGCAGACCATGCTTCATATTCATCGCTACCGCAAGAAGCAAGGAGCAATGCGGCACTTGCCATGATTAATAATTTCTTCATTTCGATTCTTCTTGTTATGTGATAAGGGTGTGCCATGCTGGTTGTGCCTGCTGACACACCCCCTATTATCATCTTTAATAAATTACTGCTTTACAAAAGAGTACTGACCAGTGATGTCGTTGAAGTAAACAATGTAAGTACCCTTACCATTGCGAACATTCTTACCACCCTTCGTAGCAACACCGTATGGGAATACTTCAGAACCCCAGTTTACGTCCCAAGTACCATTAGCAGCAAACTTACAGCCCTCACCATCAGCACCAGTAGACTTCTCTGCAAAGGTTACAGTAGCCTTCCAGTCGTGGTTCTCAACAACAGAAGTCTGTGCAGTCATTGGTGTTCCTGCAGGGCTCCAGCCGTCATGCTTGCCTGGCAGACCCATAGAGTTGTAAACAGTAGGTGTAGCACCCGTGTACTCTGCAATCGTCAGTTTCACATTCTTAGTATCAAAAGTAATGGTGTAGTAACCTGCTGTTGGCACCTTGATATCAGAAGATCCACCATCGTTATAAACGAAATCACCATAGCTTGAACCCTGACCAACCTGACCAGCATCCCAGTTTGAAGGATCCTTCTTCAACTTGAAGCCCGCAGTTGACAGATAACCAGTCCAAGAGATAACACCCTTACCAGTCTTCTTGTCATACTCCTGACCTTCCATTGGCAACAAAGGAACAACATGGCTATCGCCCCATGAACCGTTACCAAATGAGCCACCAATGAGATACCAAGTCTCAATCGCGGCATCAGAAAGTTCTACATAATAAGGCGCCACGCTTACCTTTACAGGGTTAGAGTAGATAGTATCACCATTTACCAATGAGTAAACACGTGCATAGAGTTCCTGTGTTGCAGGGACAGTAGTCTCCTCATAGCGTTCCATCTTCTGAATAGCGGTAGCGAGGTCGGCTGCAGGAACAGAGGTAGAAGCAGTACCTGTTGGCGAACCAACAGCAGCATAGTTACCACGTTCAGCATCCATATCAACAACAGCGTCCACAGACTTTGTCCAAGTGTTGGTAGTTGAGAACTGCATACCATATTCAGCGGCTACAGGGAAACCGTATGCTGGCTGTGACCATGTGAACTTCAGGCCCTCAGCAACCTTCAAATCTATTGTTTGTGCAGCGTAAGCTGGTGTGTTCAGAACAAATGTCTTTGGTGACTGAAGAACTGGGTTATTGTCCAAGTCCTTGTCGCAAGCTGAGAACAATGCCACACCTGCACACAACAGCAACGATGACTTAATTATTGATTTCATATTGATTATTCTTTAATCGTTTTCTTTCTATTATTCAGTAGTACGTCTTTTCAATGCCTTTTAAGTCCCAAGAACATCTTTATTTACCATGAAGTAGGTCATATTAGAGTCTTGTCGGCGAATTCTTTTCATGAAAAGAAATAATTATTTTCACGAGGAGAAATATTTATTTTCATGAAGAAAAATATTTATTTTCATGAAAAGAATTTGCCAATGATGATTTCCGAGAGATTCAATCACGGTTTTCACCAGACTTTTCAGCCATTGACAACACCTTAATTAATACCCAGTATTCTGAATCAAGTTGCTGTTAGCAACCATATCACTTGTCGGAATTGGGAAGAGATTGAGGTGAGAGTCGAAGTTACGGCCGCTCTTCACACCACCCTTCCAGCTCCAGTTGTAATTAACATTACCACCGAAGTAGCCGAAACGGATAAGTGTTGTACGACGCAAGCCCTCAAAGTAGAACTCACGACTCCACTCGTCACAAATCTGACGGAGTGAGTAAGCGGTCTGAGTAGTTGCATTAGCACGCGTGCGGAGCGCATTGATATAAGCTGTACCCTGTGCTGTTGTTGTTCCATTGTTCTGACGTGCGTCAGCCTCAGCATACATCAAGTAAGCCTCAGCAGCACGCATAAGGAAGAAGTCAGCATCTGGGAAGAGTGAGTTATGACCTGCACTGCCGTCCGTCTTGAAGTTATTAAACTTACAAACAGAGAATCCGTTGGTAAATACCTTTACGCCCTTCTCATCGTCACCATTGCTTACAGTACGACCTTCACCATCGAAGAGAGCGCGATCGTCATCAGCAGCTGCTGGCATAGCGTATGCAGCAACATTTGGAGCATCGTTATTCGGGAAGAACTTCTGTACGAGGTCTGTACGCATACGGTTACCAGCCCAACCACCAGTTGTGTTGTTACCAGCAACAGTTGCACTCTTGATATGCTCGCTGTTGTCGTTAGAACCAGCCATGAGATAGAGTGTTGTTCCGTATGAAGTAGTCTTCAAACCATCCTGAAGGATTGGGAAGATAGCCTCAACAGAAGCACCGTTCTCACCATTATCGCCCATAAAGAGCTGCTGATAAGCACTCCACTGACCCTTCTTGGTAGTATAGAGCTTATAAGGAGAGTCGATAACCTTCTTTGCATAGGTCTTAGCGTTAGCCCAATCAGCAGTACCTGTATAAACCTCAGCATTCATATAAAGACGAGCCAAGAGCATCCAAGCAGCTGCCTTGTCAACACGACCATAACCAGTAGTGGTAGAAGTCTTTGGACTTGCATCATTCAGCTTAGGCTCAACCTCGTTCTTCAACTCGTCAATAAGCCACTTATAGAGTTCTGCACGCTGAATACGAGCAGGATTAGCAGATGAAATAGCTGTTGTGAAAGGAACATTGCCCCATCCATCCAAGAGGTAATAATAGTTCAAGGCACGGATGAAACGAACCTCAGCTGACATCGTTGCATTGTAGTCACCGAAGTCTGCAAGATACTGGTTGCAATAGGTAATACCAACATAAAGACGGTAATAGAAACCCTTCAACATTGGATGTGAAGCGTCATAGCTATTGAAGTTCATGTTAGAAATACCTTCATCACCCCATGCGCAGATAGCTTCATCAGTGGTCAATTCCTGTGAGTTGAACAACTGACGTACGTAACCACTGGTTCCGCCGTCAATACCATCAACATCGCTATCGCCATTAGCTCCACCGTTACCAGCCATAGCAATATGAGCATAGCACTTATTGAATGCACTTTCTGGTGACGTATTTTCCTTTGTATTAAGATTTGGATCAATTGGTTTTACATCCAAATCGCCTGTACAAGAGGTAAATCCTACTGACAACAGAAGTGCTGCTGCAGAGAATATATATTTGAATTTAGTATTCATTGTCTTTACTCTTTTATATATTTAGAAATTCAGGTTCAAACCCAAGATGAATGAGATTGGACGTGGGTAGAGGTTGTTATCAATACCATTGAACACCTCTGGATCGAGACCCTTATACTTAGTAAGGCAGAACACGTTATTCACAGTTCCATAAACACGACCAGTAAGACCATTCCATGAACCCTGCTTGAGAAGGTTAGCGAAGCTATAACCCAAGGTCACGTTATCCATCTTCAAGAATGAAGCATTCTGTACCCAGTAGTCTGTCTGTGTAGATGTAGTCTCTGTTGACAACCAGTTGTCAGCCACTACGTCCTTAGGACGGTTCACAAGGAACTTGCTCTTTGCATAGATTTCTGAGTTAGACATATTAGAAGTGCTTGCAAAAGCATCATTGTAAACATAGTTACCAAGACTTGCACGGAGTGCGAAACCAAGGTCCCAGTTGCGATATTCAAAACGTGAAGCAAAGCCCATTGTTACTGGTGCTGCAGGTGCCTTGTAGTAATACTTATCAGCATCAGTAATCTTACCATCGCTATTGCGGTCAACAACTACACCTTCCAATGGCTTACCATTCTGGTCGTATGCCTGCTGGAATACGTGGAAAGAGTTAACAGCATTACCTACGTGCTGTGCCTGAATGTTACCACCTGTACCGGCAGAAATACCACCTGTTGGTACGAAGTAGTCTGGATCGTTACCACCATTAAGGTTAGTAATCTTATTATAGTTATAGGTGAAGTTATAATCCATTGTCCAGTTGAAGTCCTTAGCGTTCACAGCCAACCAGTGGAGACTTGTTTCAACACCCATATTATACATAGAACCGATGTTGCTCATTACCTGATTACGGAAGTTAGAACCAGCAGGTACGGTTGCACTATTGAGCAAGTCGGTGGTCTTACGGTAGTACCAATCAACGCTACCAGTGAGGCGCTGCTTGAGAATACCCCAATCAAGTCCTACATTATAAGAGGTAGTAGTTTCCCACTTCAAGTTTGGATCGTATGCCTTTGGACGAGCCAAAGAACCATCACCAGAGATTGGATAGGTAGATTCATTACCTTTATTCATTTCGTATATCGCAAAGTAATTGTAGTCGCCGATACCTTCCTGCTGACCAGTCATACCCCAGCTGAGACGAAGCTTCAAGTCTGACAACCAGTCAATCTGCTTGAAAAGGTTCTCTTCATTGATACGCCATGCGAAAGCAAATGATGGGAATGTTGCCCAATGCTCCTTGAAACGTGAAGAACCATCATTACGTACGGTTGCAGTTACCATATAACGACCATCCATCAAAGACCAGTTTGCACGACCGAAGAAAGATACGAGGTAGTTCTCTGTCGCATAGTAATAAGGTGCATAATTGCGTTGTTTGCCTGCAAGAGTTGCATCACTGTTTGTTGATGGATAATAACTCCAATAAGCATTCTTAGTGTTATGCCAGAAATGTGCCCACTCATAACCAGCCATGATATCGAAGTGATTCTTTGCTTTATCATTGAAATCGTGGTAGTACTGAGCGTATGCAGAGAGCTGCATGTTACGTTTCAACTGCGATTCCCAACCGTATGAGCCATAATAGATTGCCTGTGGAGAAGCAGGATCAACATCTGTTACCTGACGTCCCTTAGCTACATCAATACCCGCTGTAACGTGAAGACGGAGGTCTTCAAAACCATGAACCTTATAGTCGAAATCTGCACTACCGAGGAAGTCGCGGCTGATAGCACGGTCGTTCTTCAGGTTAAGAATAGACACAGGGTTCTTTGTTGCCAATAAATAGTAGGTCTTTGGCCAGCTACTATCATTGAGAGCTGTACCATCATCAAGCCACTGGTAGTAGCCTGCGAAGTTGTCATAACCAGACGCATAGACTGGCTGTGTTGGGTCAAACTGACGTGCTGCCTTGATAGCCTCACCATCAGCAAAGCGGTTCTTTGTCCACATTCCCTTTGCATTCAACGTAACCTTCAAATGGTCATTCAAGAAAGAAGGGTTCAATGTCAACGCTCCTGTGAAACGCTCAAAGTTAGAAGTCTTAATGATACCCTGCTGGTTTGTGTAGCCTGCACTAACACGATAAGGCAACCAGTTAGCAACCTGACCAGAAACAGCTACGTTATGATCATGGCTTATAGCAGTACGGAAGATTTCGTTCTGCCAATTAGTATTAGCCTTACCAAGGCGTGAATAAGCTGTTGGAACTTGATTACCATTAGAATCAAGGGTATAAAGATCAGTACCAAACTTGTTTGCTATGAGGCTACGATACTCATCAGCAGACAAGACATCAAGATTCTTAGAATTCCTACTAACGGTAAAGCTACCATTATAAGAAACCTGCAAGCCACGACGTCCCTTCTTAGTTGTAATGATGATAACACCATTTGAACCACGAGAACCATAGATTGCAGTAGCAGAAGCATCCTTCAAAACGTTGAAAGACTCAATATCTTGTGGGTTTACAAGTGACAAAGGATTGCTCACACCCTTAACACCTGTCTGGTCCATAGCCACACCATCAATCACAATCAATGGACTGTTAGATGCGTTCAAAGAAGAACCACCACGAATACGGATGTTAGCACCACCACCAGGAGTACCACCATCGTTTGTTACACTCACACCAGCAACCTTACCAGCGAGCATATCCTGTGCATTAACAACAAGACCTTTGTTCTTGCTATCTGGCTTCAAGGCTGTCACAGAACCCGTAAGGTCACTCTTCTTAACAGCACCATAACCAATAACAACAACCTCATTCATCTGCTGTGCTTGGTCTTCCTGAAGTGTAATTACCATACCATTGGTTGCAGCCACTTGTTGTTTCTGGAAACCAATGTAAGAGATTGTCAACGTAGCACCCGGCTGTACGTTGATAGAGAAGTTACCATCAAGGTCGGTCACAGTACCATTACCTGTCCCATTAATAAGGACAGAGGCACCAATAACTGGCTCGCCAGTAGCATCCTTCACCTGTCCAGTAATCGTAGACTGCGCAAAGGCACTGACTGAAAGGAATAGACCCAACAATAGAGTCAAAATCCTAACAGGAAATTTGCATTTTACCTGCTTCATCTTTGTTATTGTTAAAGTAATTTATAAATTGATTAAAGTAATATTCGTTTAGCTTGATCAAAGGTAGGTTAATAGCCGCTAATTGGGCTTTTTCTGCTGCAAAGGTAGTTGAGTTTAAGCTACTTTATACTATTTTTGCTTTGAATTTGCAATTTACATAATGCAAACGATTGCACAAATAAATATAAGATAAATAAATTGACATAGGTCAAAGGATTTGTAGAAAATATGTATATTTGCGATATAAAACCATTAGCAGACTAAAAACAAAGTTAAATCGCATGAGTGACTCAACCAACATAACAATGAAGGATATAGCCCGAGACCTTGGTGTTTCGGTCGCTACCGTCTCTCGTGCACTCAAAGACAGTCCTCGTATCTCTGCAGAAAAGCGTGAGGCAATAAAGAAGTATGCACAAGAACATAACTTCTATCCTAACCTTCTTGCTGAGAGTCTGCGCAAAAGTAAGGTACAACCGATTAAGGTTATCGGTGTTATCATTCCACAGCTTGACCATTTCTACTTCTCATCTATTCTTTCTGGTATCGAAGAAGAGGCTTCCTCACGTGGCTATCGAATTATGGTTGCACAGAGCCGAGAGAACTATGAGGACGAAGTGAAAATCTGTCGAGCATTTTCGGAGAGTAAGGTTTGTGGCATCATCGTTTCTCAAGCGAAGAATACCACCAAATACGACCATTTCCAAACACTCATAGATAAGAGTATGCCTTTGGTTTTCTACGATCGTATCAGTACGGGTGTCAATGCAAGCCGAGTAGTTGTTGATGACTACATGGGTGCTTTCTCTGCCGTCACACACCTTATTAATACTGGTTGCAAGCGTATTGCATATTACGGCACTTCGTTAACAATGCAAATCGCAAAGAACCGTTATAATGGATATCTTGATGCCTTACTGAAGAATGGTATGCAACCTAACGAGCAACTGATAAAGAACTGCGACAACAGATCAGAAGCCGAGCTTATCACGCCAAGCATAATGCGACTTCCCGAACCACCAGATGCCTTCTTTGCCGTCAATGATGATACGGCTATCGGTATTCTTTATTCCTGCAAACGATTAGGTTTCCGTGTTCCAGAAGACATCTCTATCTGTGGCTTCACTAATGGACAACGTGCCATTGCCTGCGATCCAATGCTGACAACTGTGGAACAAAGAGGAATTCGCGTTGGTGAAGAGGCTGCAAGTATTCTTATCGACCAAGTAGAAGGAAGACTTCCTAAAAATCGAGTTGAGAAACGTGTGGTAAGGACAAGGCTGATTATCAGAGGGACAACGAGATAAGGAGCCCTCCCCCAACCCCTCCAAAGGAGGGGAGTGCTGAGGACAAAATTGGGCTTATTTGCCCAATAAGCCCAATAAGCCTAATAACCCTATCTTCAAAAGAAAACAAACAACACAAGCTTCGCACTCCCTCTCAAGAGGGACTTAGGGAGCACAAAATCTAACATAACAATGAAACAAAAACCTAACTTAAGCTTCTGGCAACTTTGGAATCTCAGCTTTGGATTCTTTGGAGTGCAGATTGCGTACGCGCTGCAGAGTGCCAACATCTCACGCATCTTCGCAACATTAGGTGCTGACCCTCACAATCTTAGCTACTTCTGGATACTCCCTCCATTGATGGGTATCGTCGTACAACCGATTGTTGGTTCGCTCTCAGACAAGACGTGGACACGCTTCGGACGTCGCATTCCTTACCTCTTCGTAGGTGCAGCCATGTCTGTTCTCGTGATGTGTCTGCTGCCGAATGCGGGCTCTTTAGGTATGGCAGTTTCAACGGCTATGGTATTTGGACTTGTCTCATTGATGTTCCTCGACACAAGTATCAATATGGCTATGCAACCCTTTAAGATGTTGGTGGGAGATATGGTCAACGAAAAACAGAAGACACTCGCCTACTCTATTCAGAGTTTCCTCTGCAATGCAGGCTCTATCGCCGGCTACGTCTTCCCATTCTTCTTCACCTTCTTAGGTATCTCTAACCAAGCTCCATCGGGTGTAGTACCAGACTCTGTGGTCTATTCTTTCTATATTGGTGCAGCCATCCTCATCCTCTGTGTTATCTTTACCACAGCCAAGGTAAAGGAGATGCCACCAAAGGAGTACGCTGAATACCATAGCGTTAAGAATACAGAGAACGAATCAAAGGCAAACTTACTCACACTTCTTAAGAACGCTCCATCTACCTTCTGGAAAGTCGGTTTGGTACAGTTCTTCTGCTGGTTCGCCTTTATGTATATGTGGACTTATACCAATGGAACCGTAGCAGCTAACTGTTGGGGCGTAGATATGCTTGCACATGATGCAACGATGACAAAGGGCTATCAAGAAGCAGGCAACTGGGTAGGTATTCTCTTTGCTGTACAAGCTATTGGCTCAGTGCTGTGGGCAATGGTTCTTCCACAGTTCAAGAACACCAAACTCGCATACTCCTTCTCGCTTATCTTAGGTGCAGCAGGCTTTATCCTCGCAGCCTTCGTACACGACCAGTATGTTATGTTCATCCCATTCCTCCTCATTGGATGCGCTTGGGCGGCGATATTGGCAATGCCATTCACCTTAGTGACCAATGCGCTCGAGGGTTATGGCCACTTGGGAACTTATCTTGGCTTGTTCAACGGAACCATCTGTATCCCACAGATTATTGCTGCGGCTATTGGCGGAGTACTACTCCAGATGGTTGGCTCCGTACAAAGTAATATGATGATTGTAGCAGGCGTTTCCCTTATCCTCGGTGCAATGTCCGTTGGATTCATAAAGGTACGCCGTCCTGCAGAGCAAGGGTAACAATAACTTTTTTATAATCTCTCTGAATTTAAGGGTGTGCTGAAAAGTGTTTCAGCACACCTTTTCCTTTTCTACAAACGCTTTTTACACCTCTTATCGTTCAACAAAATAAACCTTTTCTATCAGCAACTCACTACCACTCTACCCTCACCAACAAGTTATTTTCATGAAAAAAAATATTTTTCTTCATGAAAATAAATATTTCTTCTCACGTAAATAAATATTTATCACCATGAAAAGAAATGATAAAGCACTGAGAAATCAATCCCAATAAAGCATTCTTTCCTATGCAAATAAATAGCTAACATCAGCTAACAAACATCCTCTTACAAGTTTGCCATTCGCAGTTTACAAGTCATATAGTACCCATCACAAAACTTATTTACCGTTTCTAACGACCGTGTTGCAGCCCCGCACCATTGGTGTTGGGCGTGTGCACCATTGGTGCTAAGCACTAACACGAAAGCAAAGTAGCGTTAGAGAGCATCGAAAATAAGGTTTTATTTATACTTATAGAGCGTTAGTTGATTAGCCATGAATTATCGCCAATTCAGCAATATGCAAACGATTGCGCAAGAATTGATATAAATCATGTAAAAGGGTATTGCTTTTTCTGATTAATATTATTATCTTTGACGAAAAATAACTACCCAACTCTATGAACATACAGTTTCACATTGACTACCAGACCTACTACGGACAAGACCTTGTCCTGAATATTATCACAGGTCAACACAACGGGGCTATAGAGGCCTCACAGTACAGAATGCGCACATCTGATGGCTACCACTGGGAGGTGGAAGTGAAGAAAGATGCAAAGCCAGGAACGCATATCGAATATTTCTACAGCATTCTCTGTGGAGATAACGAACAGCGAAAAGAATGGGGTATCGTGAATCATCGTCTTGACTTTGACACAGAACGCAGTCTTAACTATCGTGTTTACGACCACTGGAGTGATATTCCAGACAATGCTTATCTCTATACTTCTGCTATCACCGATTGTGTTGCTGGCAAGAAGATGGCTAAGGGTAAACTCAATAACTATAACAAAGCTGTCACGCTGAAGGTGCGTGCACCACAGTTAGGTGCTACGGATGAGCTCTATCTTGTAGGTGCTGAGCCTGCATTAGGTGCTTGGAACGTGAAGAAGGCACTGAAGATGGCACAGTATAATATCAACGAGTGGAGCTATACCTTAGATGCTACA
Organism: Prevotella melaninogenica; assembly: GCF_003609775.1. NCBI lineage: Bacteria > Pseudomonadati > Bacteroidota > Bacteroidia > Bacteroidales > Prevotellaceae > Prevotella > Prevotella melaninogenica. The sequence goes on along the minus strand of NZ_AP018049.1, from coordinate 228,316 downwards.
AAACTTGTTGGCGACCAACTTGAAGTAAAGTTCTTCGTCAAGAGCAATGATAGCAATGAGAATCTTGTATGGGAGTACAGCGACAACCGTACCGTGACATTGCCTACAATGGACGAAGGCGACGTTGTTGTTTATGAATTGACAGAGGCTGCTTTCCCACTTCCTGCCGTTCGTGTTGCAGGAACTTTGGTACCAGTGTTCTCACTCCGTTCGGAAACAAGCTTCGGTATCGGTGACTTCGGTGATTTGAAGAAGATGGTTGACTGGGTGAGTATGACCAACCAGCGTGCGCTGCAGATTCTCCCTATCAACGACACAACTATCACACACACGTGGACAGACTCTTATCCATACAGCTGTATCTCTATCTTTGCCCTCCATCCACAGTATGCTGACCTTACTGCATTACCTGCATTGAAGGACAAGAAACAGAGTGAGAAGTTCGAGAAACTACGCAAAGAGCTTAACGCACTACCACAGATTGACTATGAGCGCGTGAACGATGCGAAGAATGAATACCTCCGTCTGCTCTTTGAACAGGAAGGTACTAAGGTACTCGAAAGCACTGCTTTCAAAACCTTCTTTGCTGAAACAGAGAGTTGGCTCGTGCCTTACGCACAGTATTCTTATATGAGAGATAAGTTCGGAACAGCCGACTTCTCTCACTGGCCAGACCATAAGCAATGGGATGAGGCTGACCGCAAGGCATTGTCTAATCCTAAGGACAAGGCTTATAAAGAGGTGGCTTTCTTCTATTACGTACAGTTCGTGTTGAGCAGTCAGCTGAAGGCGGTACACGAATATGCACAGGCTCATAAGATTATCCTCAAGGGTGACATTCCTATCGGTGTTAATCGCTATGGCTGTGACGTATGGACAGAACCACGTTACTTCAACCTTAACGGGCAGGCGGGTGCTCCACCTGATGATTTCTCAGTGAATGGTCAGAACTGGGGTTTCCCTACTTACAACTGGGATGAGATGATTAAGGACGGCTGTCAGTGGTGGGTAAACCGCTTCCAGAATATGGCGCAATACTTTGATGCTTATCGCATCGACCACGTTCTCGGCTTCTTCCGTATCTGGGAGATTCCTATTCATTCGGTACACGGACTGCTTGGTCAGTTCTCTCCATCACTCGGTATGAGCCGTGAGGAGATTGAAGGCTATGGTCTACACTGGCAGGAAGAACTCTTCACTGAGCCATTCATTGCCGATTGGGTACTCGATCGCATCTTCCGTGAGCACGCTGATGAGGTAAGACAGAAGTATGTGGAACATGTATGGGGCGACAGATACAAGATGCGTTCAGCGTATGACACACAGCGAAAGGTTGAGAAAGCATTTGCTGGTAAGACCTCTGATGTTGACATCTGGCTGCGTGACGGACTTTACGCATTAATCAGCAATGTTCTCTTCGTTCGTGACCATAAGGATCCAAACCGCTTCCATCCACGTATCTGCGTACAGTTCGACTTTATTTATGAGAGTCTCTACGATAGCGATAAGGCTATATTCAATAAGCTTTACAACGATTACTTCTATCGTCGTAATAACCAGTTCTGGTATCAGGAGGCTATGAAGAAGTTGCCTAAGTTGGTGAATGCGACTCGTATGCTTGTCTGTGCAGAGGACTTGGGAATGGTTCCTGATTGCGTAGCATGGGTGATGAATGAGCTACGTATTCTCAGCCTTGAGATTCAGAGTATGCCAAAGGATCCAAAGGTACGCTTCGGTCATCTTGGTGAGAACCCTTACCGCAGTGTTAGCACCATCTCTACTCACGACATGGCAACGCTACGTCAGTGGTGGGATGAAGACTGGGAACGTGCGCAGGATTACTTCAATAGTATGTTACATCGTGGTGGTCCAGCACCTCACCCACTACCAGGTTGGTTGGCAAGAGACATCGTAAGCCGTCACCTTACATCACCAAGTATGCTCTGTATCCTCGGTATTCAGGACTGGATGAGCATCGACGAGGAATTGCGTTTGGCTGACCCTAATGCTGAGCGTATCAATGTTCCTGCCAATCCAAAGCATTACTGGCGTTACCGTATGCACGTTAGCATTGAGGACTTGATGAAGAATAAGGCTTTCAATGAGCAGATAACAGACCTTATCTATCAGGCGGGTCGATAAAAAGAATAGGTGATGATGGCTATTGTAAATTGTTATAACAATCCATCATCACCTAATATTCAACACCCCCCCCAACACCCATCATCCAAATCATCAACACCCAACATTCAACACCCAACATTCAACACCCAATGAAAATAAAATATAAACTTGCAGCATCTGTTGCTGCTTTCATATTCTCACAGAACGCTACTGCTCAGCAGCGATTCAACGAGATGTCCTATTCTCCGAGTGAGACAACCTTCCGCCTCAATGCTCCCTCTAAACCAACGCTCCGCCTTTATGAGGCAGGACGAGGTGGAAAAGCCTACAAGAAGGTGAAACTTACACCAAGTGGAGACAACACTTGGACTGCTACTGTGAAGGGAGATCTCAAAGGTAAGTTCTATACCTTCGATATCGGACACGGCGAGACACCGGGTGTCTTTGCCAAAGCGGTAGGTTGTAATGGCGGTCGTGGTGCCGTTGTTGACATGAAGGAGACTAACCCAACGGGCTGGGAGAGCGATCGTCGTGTACCGACTAAGAGTCCGGCAGATCTCATTATCTATGAGTTGCACCATCGTGACTTCTCTATTGATAACTCATCGGGCTTAATGCACAAGGGTAAATACCTTGCCTTGACAGAGCAGAAGGCTATTGACCACTTGAAGAAGTTGGGTATTAATGCTGTACATATCCTCCCTTCGTTCGATTTTGCATCAGTAGATGAATCCAAGCCAGACGTTCCACAGTATAATTGGGGATATGACCCATTGAACTACAATGTACCAGAGGGAAGCTATTCATACGATGCTAATCTGCCAACTCGTCGTATCACGGAGTTCAAACAGATGGTACAAGCATTGCACAAAGCGGGTATCAGAGTTATCCTCGACGTTGTTTACAACCATACTTTCGACCTCGCAAATAGCAACTTTGAGCGTACTTATCCTAAGGCTTACTACCGATACAAAGCTGATGGTACACCATCAGATGGCTCAGGGTGTGGCAATGAGACAGCAAGTGAGCGTCCTTTGATGCGCGATTATATGCTGGAGTCAATGAAGTATTGGGTAAATGAATATCATATTGATGGCTTCCGTGTAGACCTTATGGGCGTACATGACATTCAAACCATGAACGAAATCCGTCGTGAACTCAATGCTATCGACCCTGAGATATTCGTTTATGGAGAGGGTTGGAGTGCTGGTACCTGTGCTTACCCACATGAGAAGTTGGCTATGAAGGCTGCTGTTCCACAGATGCCGGGCATTGCTGCTTTCTCTGATGATATTCGTGATGCCTTGCGTGGACCCTTCTCTGACGACCATAAGCCCGGTTTCCTTGGTGGTGTTACAGGCTTGGAAGAGAGTCTAAAAGCGGGTATCGCAGGTATGATTGAGCATCCACAGGTAGATTACTCAAAGGTAAATTATTCTAAGAAACCATACGCTCTTGAGCCTACTCAGATGATTTCTTACGTCAGCTGTCACGATGATTTGTGTCTTGTTGACCGTCTGAAGGCTTCTATTCCAGAGGCTGAATACGACGAGAATGAGCTGATTCGTCTGAATGAACTTGCCCAAACAGCTATCTTCACATCACAGGGTGTACCTTTCATGCTCTCTGGTGAGGAGATGCTTCGTAACAAGAAAGGAGTGCATAACTCGTATAATTCACCTGATAGTATCAATCACCTCGACTGGAATAACCTCAAGACTTATCCACAGGTATTCAACTATTACAGTGGACTCATCAACCTTCGCAAGGCACACCCAGCCTTCCGATTGGGCAAAGCCGACCTCGTTCGCAAGCATCTTGAGTTCCTTCCTGTACAGGACTGTTTGGTTGCTTTCCGTCTAAAAGACCACGCTGGTGGTGACAAGTGGAAGAACATCTACGTCATCCTCAACGCCAACAAGGAGCTTCGCACCGTAAACATCCCTAAGGGTCAGTACACTATCGTATGTGCAAATGGTGAAGTGAATGAGGCTGGATTAGGCAAGATGGAAGGTGGTGAGGTAATGGTTGATGCCCAGTCAGCCCTTATCTTGCATGATTAAGGGCCCCTATCCTTCTCCACTTCTCCCTCGAAGAGAGGAGTACTGACCATTCAGCAGATTATTAATAGCTGTCAGGAATATTGGGCTTATTGGTCCTATTAGGCTAATACGGCTAATAAGCCCAATACCACAGCAAAACAAATTACCTAAAATGAACCGCAAACAAAGAACCAACTATCCTAATCTTCCTCTCTTTCAAAAGACTTGGAAGATTCTTTTATTCTTACTTCTTTTATCATCTCCTATGACCGCTCAGAACAGTACGGCAGTTCAAAAGAAAGCCAATAATCGAACAGCTACACCGAACGTTACCCGCATTGACCCTACCAACTGGTTCGCTGACATGCAGGACCCAACGTTACAGCTAATGGTATATGGCAAGGATATCAAGTTTGCTGACGTCACAACGGACTACCCTAACGTAAAGATTGACTCGCTCGTACGCCTCGATTCACCTAATTACCTCCTTGTTTATCTTAACTTAAAAGGGGCGAAACCGGGTGAGATAACCCTTACCTTCGCTAATAAGAATAGTAAAAAGACTACGAAGAAGTTCCAACTAAAGGCACGTGAGATGGCTGGAACAGAGCGAAAAGGCTTCGATATTTCGGATGTATTGTATATGTTGATGCCCGATCGTTTTGCTAATGGTAACCCAAAGAACGACGTTATTAAAGGGATGGAAGACCAACTCTGCGACCGCAATGAGCCAAGTCTTCGACATGGTGGCGACCTCGAAGGACTCCGCCAACACCTCGATTACTTCACCGACCTTGGTGTTACAGCACTCTGGTTTACGCCAGTATTAGAGAATGATCGCCCTGCCGATGGTGGCAAACACAGTACCTACCACGGCTATGCAACAACCGATTACTATCGCGTTGACCCTCGCTTCGGTACGAACGAAGAATATAAAGCCCTCGTAGATGAATGTCATAAGAAGGGGTTGAAGGTGGTTATGGATATGATTTTCAACCATTGTGGCGACTATCATCCATGGGCTAAGGGCACACGCATGGATGAGAACGGCAAGACTATCAAAGACTATCCATCAAAAGACTGGTTTAACAGTCCTAATTATGGACTTCAGACAAGTTACAAACTCACTCCTGTTCTTGACCCATACGCCAGCAAAGTGGATATGGCTGAGACTGTTGATGGATGGTTTGTATCGTCAATGCCCGACCTCAACCAGCGCAATCCACACGTTATCAAGTATCTGATTCAGAATTCTATTTGGTGGATTGAGACCGTTGGTATTGATGGTATCCGTATGGATACTTACCCTTACGCAGACCGACAAGCAATGGCAGACTGGATGAAGGTCCTCAATAAGGAATATCCTAACTTCAACACCGTTGGCGAAACATGGGTAACAGAACCTGCTTACACGGCTGCTTGGCAAAAAGACAGCAAGCTCTCTGATGTCAACAGCTATCTAAAAACGGTAATGGACTTCGCCTTCTTTGATCGTCTTTCGCAGGCAAAGAACGAGGAAACAGACGACTGGTGGAAAGGATGGAACCGCATTTACAACTCTCTTTGCTTCGATTACCTCTACACTGACCCATCTTCTGTGATGGCATTCATTGAGAATCACGATACTGATCGCTATCTTGGCAATGGTAAGGATTCAACGGCTTTGAAGCAGGCGTACGCCCTCTTGCTGACAATGAAGCGTATCCCGCAGCTTTATTATGGTACGGAGATTCTGATGAATGGTACAAAAGAGAAGACCGATGGTAATGTACGTCAAGACTTCCCAGGTGGTTTCCCAGGCGATAAGGTCAATAAGTTCACACGTGAAGGCCGTACCAAAGCCGAGAATGCAATGTTTGATTGGACCAGCCGTCTCCTCCATTGGCGACAGAACAACGATGTAATTATCAATGGTTCTCAGACCCAATTCATTCCTCACCATGGTGTTTACGTTCTTGCACGTCAACATAATGGCAAGACGGTCCTCACCATCCTCAATGGAAAAAAGGCCGACAACCAAGTCGATGTAGCCCGTTATGCCGAAGTAATTGGTACACATACCACTGCAATCGATGTCCTCACAGGTGCTACAGTAGACCTCACAAAGAATATTCCTTTGGCTCAACGACAAGCAATGGTGCTCAGTTTCTAATTTTAAAACATTGAATAAAAGTCAGAAACAAATATAAACTCTACACTAAACAACAAAGACTATCGGAGTTCCCGATAGTCTTTGTTGTTTCTATTCACTACATCAGAACGTAACAGTCAGACCCACAGAGAGAGCTGTTTTGCCTTGATAGACGCGCCCATGTTCCACATCATCGCTAAAAGTCTTGAAGAGATTCTGCCGAACCTGCCCATAGACTCCGATTGCCTCACTGAAGTTATAGCGCACACCTACCTGCAAACCAGCTGTTCGTAAGCCGACAGAAGCACCACTATAAATATCCAGTACGGATGGTAGTTTCAGTACTTCAGCCCAATGATAGTTACCCATCAGACTGAGGTCATACCCCATTAAGGCTCTATCACGTCCCTCATCATAGTCCTTCACATTGACATAAGTTACCTGTCCACCTACTGAAACGTAGTCGCTAAGCGCATAATCACTACCTAACTCTATACCTGATCTCCCTCCAACATTGGCATAACCTGCATAAACTTTAATATCTCCTTCTCCGTCCCACGCCTGTGCTTGTACACTATGCGGGACACAAAGCAGACAGCCAAACAGTAAAAGCCAGTGGAAGAAACGGAATTTAACTATATATTTCATTATCTTCATAGCGCGGTTACTTTATAGTGTACTTTGTAACAGCAAACACCTTACGGCGCTCACCAGTCTTAGAATTCTTCACCACCTGCGTTCCATAGACAAGGAAGTTATCTCCATACCAGTGCTGAGAGTTAGAATAACGCATCTTCTTAACGTCTTCGTCATCATTATCCGTTTCGATAATCTCCGACGTACGGTCTTGAATCACATTTCCATCAGCATTCCTAAAGAGTTTTGAAACCAGTCGGTTCTTATCAGTAAAAAGAAGATTCACATTATTACCCTTCATACTTGCAGAAACAAAACGCTTCACATACATTGGCAACAAACGTGGTTCCATAGGGAAGCATTCATCCCAAAGCAGATTACCTGCAACATCAAACTTTACAAGAACGGCGTGTGTATAGTTATAACCTGCAAAGGTTGTCACCATCGTAGTACCAATCCAAGTCGTACGATAAACTGGATAGTAAGCCTCACCCAGATAGAAATAATCCTTACCATCCGTCATAATACGGTGAGAAGCCATCAGATACTTCAGCGAATACTCCTTACCAGCCTTCTCTGCCTTTTCCTTTCTACGTTCAATCTTTGCTTGCTTACGATCGCTCATGTACTCCGTAAAGTTCTTTAGCTTCAAGAAGTTGTAGAACTTGATATTATTAAATCTATCGTCTTTCAGCTCTGAGAAGAAGATACCTTCCGCCCCACCTTTCTTCGACTTAAGTAAGTTCCTGTAACAAAGAACTTGTTTCCTGCCTTTGAAACTGATGCCGAGATAATTCGTTCAGCAATATCAGCCGTAAGATTGTTTGCACCTAACTGATTGCCTTGCATATCCATACGAAGCAGATAAACATCTGACTCTACTCCTACCAACGCATAGATAGTATTGTCTATCACGGTGTTTTCAAGCACAAAGATATTCTTATCCTTCACTTTTGGGAAGTGGATATCGGTAAATCGGCAATTACCCGTCTTCAAATCAATGATGCCAATGCGGTCTAATTTCTTCTGTGTTGAACTGAAAACGACTGATCCATTCGCAATAACGAGATTTCTCATCGACCCTTTACGGGTGTATTCACCATCCGTTGTGGTTATTTTATGTGTTGCAGGATTGAAAGCAACGATCATAAACGAACCATCCTTCTGACGCAAAACAGTATAAAGCACACCACTTTCAACCACATCTGAATAGAAATACATACCCTTATCAATCAATATTGAATCGGTACTTATTAGTTTCATTGCGGTTGAATAAAACTCAGTCTTGAAGTAACGCTTACCCTCTTTGCTGTCCTTAGCAAACGACTGAATAACCAGTCCCTTGTCATCCACAGGCAACACTACCTGATCTTCATAGTCAGCACGGTGAGGATACTCTATTCTTCCTGTCACCTGAGCAGTCATACTCATCACCTGAGAGCACAACGCAATAACACATAATAGCAGAGTTCTCATAATTACTTTATCGTTAATAGTTAATGATTAAGATTGTCTTTATCTTTTTAGAACTATCTAAAAGTTCGTTACACTACATAATTTTAGGCTCTCGTCTTCCTCCTTTCAAACTTTTAACTTACTAAACACAAAAGTACATTTTTTATTGGATAGTTACAAATAATTCAAAGAAACTTTCACAGCCTACTATTATTTTTATCCAAATTAACCTAATCTATTGAGCATAAAAAGGATGCATAAATCGTATATAGACACAACAATGAGAAAGTCCTAACGCTCTTCTCGCTGCTTTTATACGTCTTTCTCCCTATTCAGCATCATGCACTTTTAATAGATTCATAAGTTCATTGAACTCGGAAGAGTATTTTACACCTGTTTGTCCCCAGTTATATTCATATCGAACGGTCTTTCCTGGATAGTAAATATAGATGTATAGACCACCCATATCACTGCAATGTTCGTTACCTTTTACCGCCACAATGTCCTTTACAGTACCCTTGACAAACATATCATCAACAAGTTCTTGTACACGACGAGCACTATCATCACTAAAACGAACAGTTCTGACAGTGTCTTTACCATCGTCAGATACAAATATTGATCGCGTACATTTCGTTACACTTCCATTCTTATATAACATCCAATAAACCTCCGTAAGACCGCAACTATAGCCGGGATCACGTCCAATAAGAACGGAGTCATACGCACTGAGTGTATCCTTTTCCTTGATACTACCTCGATTACCTTCTGAACAACTGACGACTGCGAAGGCAATTATTCCACATAACCATAATAACTTATTCATCCTTCTAAAAAATTAAAAATTCAACCGCTATCAATCTATCCTACTAACTATATCGGAACGTAAGACACTATAAAACGGTGCAACTATCAACTATAACCTTTCCTTTATGTACTTTTCACAAAAGTAAGCATTAATATTCTTGTTTCCAAACATTGATCAATAAAAGTTCGTCTTACACATCTCTTCTATACGTGTTAGTGCTTAGCACATAGCGTGCGGAGGGTAAGCACCAATGGTGCGGAGTACTAACACGATGAATGATGAGGCTCAAGTAGATTCAAAAAGAGCGTTTTTAAAGAGATAAAAAACACAAGGCTGCCCTCGTTAGGACAGCCTTGTACATCTTATTGATAACTTAATTGTTGTCGAATCCGTCTATTACTGGAAGAGAATATTTACTGTTGTCTTGCTCTTTACAGGGCGACCATTCTGCATAGCAGGGTTCCACTTAGGCATATTGTTCGTAAGACGAACAGCCTGCTCTTTGTAATATTCAACACAGTTTTCCAACACACGCTTCTGTTTTTCAGCATCCATCTTCATGAAGTGCTTGCTTGTGCCCTTCACATTCTTTACGTCAACGACACGAGCACCAGTAACAGTACCATCCATTTCGACATTGAAAACAACGGTCATCTCTGCCTGTACCTTTGAACGGAATGACTGAATGCTGCGACGCTGACTCTGTGCAAAATAGTTATTAATAGCTTCCTGACCACCTTCAAAGGTTGGGAGCACCTCTGTCTTACTAACCTGTGGAGTCAGAGAAAGGGACTCCAACTTCGCTTTCAGCTTATTAATCTCCACCGTTCCCATGACAATCTTGCCCTCTGGGTCAACGAGATACATTGAAGGAATCCAATCAATCTTATACAACTTGTCGATAACAGTATTCTTTCTGAACTTCTTTAGTTCGCTCACCTGTGTCCAGTGCATCTGATACTTGCCCCAATAAGTCTGTGCCCAAACCTCACGATCGGTATCGAAAGAGATACCAACAAACTGCACTCCATAATCACGGAACTGCTCGTAAAGTGCCTTCATAGCAGGAATGTCACGACGACAGTCTGGACACCAGCTTGCCCAGAAATCCAATACCACGTAACTACCACGATACTGACTCAACTTTATTTCCTTAGCATCGTATGTCTTCAACTTAAACTCAGGCGCACGAGTACCCGGCTTGAGCATGTTCGTGGCATACTTAGCATCTAAATCCTTAGTTGGTTCAACGTTTGTTGTCTGTGCAAAAGCCACTGATGCGGACATAAGAAATACACTGACAACAGCTAAAAGAATTCTTTTCATATCTAATTTTATTCTATTTTCTTTATCTTTCTTCCACTAATAAGATTGGAATTTGCAGTTTTTAGGTCTCCTTTCAGTTTTCAGTTATGTTGCAAATATACGACCTTATTTTGAATAACGCAAATACATTATTGTATTTTTTCTATGGTCAACGTCTGGTCGCAATAGTCAACAACAGCTGGACGATGGGTGATAAAAATCACCGTTTTATCGTGATTGGAGAGTATATTCTTCAAGAGGTCGCGCTCTGTCTGTGGGTCAAGGGCTGACGTTGCCTCATCAAATATCATGATACTACGGTCACGCAGTAACGAACGAGCTATGGCAATGCGTTGTGCCTGTCCTTCACTGAGTCCTCCTCCCTGCTCTGAACAGAGCGTATCAAGTCCTAAAGGGAGATGAAAAACAAAGTCTGCACAACTCTTCTTTAATACAGCTATCATCTCTTCCTCTGTTGCATCAACCTTACCAAGCAGCAAGTTCTCACGAATTGTACCACTAAGGAGTGTATTACCTTGTGGAACATAAACGAAGTTAGTACGCATCAATGGTGTTAACTCCTTACTTTCCTTTTCATTGTAAATCTCAACTGAGCCCTTATTTGGTTTTAATAAGGCAAGCAACATACGCACCAGCGTTGTCTTTCCTGCACCTGTCTCACCAAGAATAGCCGTACAAGAACCTGGGTAGAAATCGAAGTCAAGATTCTTCAATATCTCTCGTTCGGCATCATCATAACGATAATCGACATGGTTTAGACGAATACCACAAGGGCCAGCGAGTTCGATTGGGTCTCCTTGTTCTTCCAAAGGATTCTCCTCTAACTCCATTAATCGCTCGGCAGCAGTGAACACTGAGACGAAAGCTGGAACCAGTTTCGTGAGCTGACGAGCAGGGTTCTGAATCTTATTTACCAACTGCAAGAAGGCTGTCATACCGCCAAAAGTCAGCGAATGAGCCGACATGCGGAGGGCTGCCCACGTAAAAGCAACAAGATAACCAAAAGCAAATCCAAAGTTCAAGACAAGGTTTGAGAATACAGAAAACTTCGTTCTACGCACTACCTTACGGCGCAATTCGTGTTGTGTTCCCTCCAACTTCCCAACAATCATCTCGTCACTTTCAAGTGTCTTTATGAGCATTCGGTGTTGAATGGTCTCTTGCAAAACACTCTGAACCTTTGAGTCTGAGTCGCGAACCTCACGTGTCAATCGTCTCATCTGGCGTACATAAACCTTGCTGATGAGGACAAACAGCGGAATCATGATAACAATAATAATGGCAAGACGCCAATCCATCGACATCAGATAGAAGAAAGCACCGAGGAACATTGCCAATGTTGAGACTGAATTGGGTATTGTTTCTGTGAGGAAACTTACCACGTTAGCAACGTCAATCTCCAATCGGTTTAACACATCACCACTATGATGACGCTCCTTACCGTGCCACTCCGAACGTAGAATACGGTCGAGCATGCGCTGCTGCATACGGTTCTGAGCCTTGATACCTAACAAGTTTCTCACCCATACAGAGGCTATGTTCAATGCAAAATCACAGAGAATCAAAGCACCCATGATGCTCACTGCTACATAGATACTACCCTCTATGACATGAGAAGCCACATCAATGGCATGCTGTACAGCCCAAACTGTTGCCAAAGAAACGACTACGCTGAGAATACCTATCAAAGCATTCAGTACTGCCTGCTTACGATTACCACGCCAAGCATTCCACAACCAGCGAAATATCTCTTTGCTTGTGTAACGCGTTTCAGGGATTTGAAAGAGTTTCTTTATCTTGCTTAGCATTGTTTTTTCTTATCTTTATTTTTATTGAAAGCCTTGAGTTGCTGGGTATTCTAGGATAGATAGGACTCCTAGAGCTCCTAGGAAAGCTAGAAAAACTAGGCTGAATGAAAAGCCTTTCACTGCCTTTCATGCTAACAACTAACCTTCTTAAAACTGGCGTGTATCAGCTCCCCACATCAGTTTCTCACGTAGTGTGGAGAAGAAACGCTGCCCATAAACCTTCACGATACGCACTTTATGAGGCGCTTTCTTGATTGTTAGCGTTACTCCTTCACTGAGTTTCTCTGATCGTCCATCCACAGCTGCAAGGAAGTTATGGCTTCGACTCTGCACTTCCAACTTTATCTCAGCCTCATCACTGATAACGATCGGACGAATATTTAGACTATGTGGAGCAACAGGAGTCATACTTAAAATACCTGATTGAGGCACGATAATCGGACCGCCAACCGACAATGAGTAAGCCGTTGAGCCCGTTGGTGTACTGATAACGAGTCCGTCAGCAAGATAAGTTACCAGATATTCACCATTCACACTTGCTTTTATGGATATCATTGCAGCATTGTCGCGTTTCAAGATAGCGATATCATTCAATGCAAAAGGGCAAAATTCAAGAGCTGCACCATCCGCTTTTAGCTGGATAACAGCACGTTCCTCTATTTCATATTTCCCCTCATAGACATTATCAAGCACGTTTCTTATCTCCTCAGGAGTCACATTTGCAAGGAAACCTAATCGTCCCATGTTAACGCCAATGATAGGTATTTGCTTAGGACCAACCTTACTTGCAGCCTTAAGGAAGGTTCCATCGCCACCTAAGGAGATAACGTAATCAACATCAAAGTTTACCCCTTCAAATACACCTGCTATTGAAAAATCCTTTTTCAGTTCTTTTAGTAGAGTATGATAGAAGTTCTGTTCGATATATACATCAGCCCCACGCCCTACCAGATAGTCTAAAATATCAACAATCTGAAGCGTATTAAAAGCCTTGGGAGTATTGCCGAAAATAGCAAAACTAAGTTTCTTTTCTGCCATAAAAACGTGCCTTTTTAAATTCTTTTAGTCTTACAAGCCACACGATACCATGAATATTTAGTATATTTGCAGACACTATTCATTTGCAAAATTAAAGATTTTTATTGGATTTATTACGTAAAAACAAAATAATTATGGCTAAGGTATATGAGTTTCTCGCTGATGGCTTCGAAGAAGTTGAGGCTTTGGCACCTGTAGATATCTTGCGTCGTGGAGGCATAGAGGTCAAGATGGTCAGTATAACTGGAAGCAACCTCGTTGAGTCATCACATGGTGTAGTCGTTAAAGCCGACCTCCTTTTCGAGGACATAACCGACTTCTCTGATGCAGACCTTCTGATGTTACCGGGCGGTATGCCTGGTTCTAAGAACTTGAATGAGCACGATGGCGTTCGTAATGCACTCAAAGAGCAGTTTGAGAAGGGCAAACGCGTTGCTGCAATCTGTGCTGCACCATTGGTTTTGGCATCTGTTGGCTTGCTGAAAGGTAAGAAGGCAACAATCTATCCAGGTATGGAAACCTACTTAGGTGAGGATGCTGAATACACAGGAGCACTTGTTCAGGAGGACGGAAACGTAACTACTGGTGCTGGTCCTGCTGCTTCTTTCCCATACGGATACAAGCTTTTAAGCTATTTCTTACCAGCAGAGAAGGTGGAAGAGATACAGAAGGGTATGATTTACGACTGTCTTCTCAATTCATAAACCATATTCATAGCATAGAATTGTGACGTCTAAAACATCAAAATATGCCATCATCGTCGCTGGTGGAAAGGGATTGCGAATGGGAGCAGACATACCCAAACAGTTTCTTCCTGTTGGTGGAAAGCCTGTCCTTATGCACACAATCAGTCGCTTTCATGCCTACGATAAGGAATTGAAGGTTATCCTCGTCCTACCAAAAGAGCAACAAGCTTATTGGCAGGAGCTATGCGAGCAGTATCATTTCAATGAGGAGTACCAGTTAGCTGATGGTGGTGCAAGTCGCTTTCAATCGTGCAAGAATGGTATCTCGATGATTCCTACAGATACTATTGGACTTGTCGGCATCCATGATGGTGTACGTCCTTTCGTCTCTTGTGAGACCATTGCACGTTGTTTTGATACTGCCCAAACGTCGAAAGCAGTCATTCCTGTATTGCCAGTTACTGACACCCTACGTTTTATCGGTGATTACCCAAGTGGAAGAAACGTACAGCGTAGCGATTATAAAGCCGTGCAAACGCCACAAGTCTTTGACATCCAACTTATCAAAAAGGCATACGAACAAGAAGAAAGTGCCGATTTTACTGATGACGCCAGCGTTGTTGAGCGACTCGGACAAGCGGTAACAATGGTGGAAGGAAACCGTGAGAATATTAAAATCACAACACCTTTCGACTTGAAAGTGGCAGAAGCTCTTTTAATTCATAATTCATAATTCACAATTATTCGAACGAAGTTCTCATCAGTACGTCATAATTATGATTACCAATGATGCTTAAAGACAAAGTTCAAAACTCAAAGTTTAATGTTCAAAGGTTCATAATTATGATTACTGAGTTTGGTGTGGTTATTGGATGAGAAGAACGAAAGAGTGGAAACGTAAAAATGATGTTTTAAGTTGATAGATAGCACCATAAAATAGCGTAGAGCATAGAGATAAGAAGTGTAAAGGGCGTTCTTTCCGAATTATTTTCACGTAAAAAAGAAATTATTTACATGAAAAGAAATATTTATTTTCACGAAGAAAAATATTTATTGTCATGAAAATAATTCGCAATAGGCAAATTCTAACGTAAGAAAGGAGGCTGAAGAACGACTTTATTTACACACTATTCAAAGCTAAAAGAGGGTCGAAAGCAAGTGAGAAAGTGAATGAGTAGACAAGCTAAGAAGTGAACAAGTAGACGAGTGTACGAGTTTTTCAGTTATATGTTTTATAAAACAGCAAACATCAGTAATCATAATTATGAGTTCTAAATTATGAATTCTAATTAAACAAAATTATGAATTCTAATTAAACAATGGTAATCATAATTATGAATTATGAATTGTGAATTATGAATTAGATTAATGGATATACTATCGCAAGACATAATGTATTTACCGGGTGTAGGACCACACCGCAAGGAGATTCTGGGCAAAGAGCTTGGAATCCATACTTATCGTGACCTACTGG
Organism: Prevotella melaninogenica; assembly: GCF_003609775.1. Taxonomy (NCBI): domain Bacteria; kingdom Pseudomonadati; phylum Bacteroidota; class Bacteroidia; order Bacteroidales; family Prevotellaceae; genus Prevotella; species Prevotella melaninogenica. The sequence continues at coordinate 212,788 of NZ_AP018049.1, read as the reverse complement.
AGTACTTCCCTTACAAATATGTTGACCGAACCAAGCTATATCTTATCTCTGAACTCTCACAGGATATGCCGTTTGTGCAAATCAAAGGAAGAATCCTTAGCTTTGAAGAAGCTGAGATGGGAAAACGCAAGAAACGTATCATTGCACACTTCTCTGATGGACATGGCGTTTGTGATATTGTATGGTTTAATGGCACAAAGTATATCTATCAGAACTATAAGGTAAACAAAGAGTATATCATCTTTGGAAAACCAACATTCTTCAACGGCAGATTTCAGTTTACACATCCTGATATTGATGATGCTTCTCAATTGCAACTCAATGACATGGGTATGCAACCTTTCTACGTTACTACCGAGAAAATGAAGAAGGCAGGCATCACTTCACGTGCTATGGAGAAGCTGACAAAGATGCTCATTAGTAAGCTTACCGAACCATTAGAAGAGACACTTCCACCCTTCATCACCACTCATTTGCATCTCATCTCACGGGATGCTGCTATGCGTAAGATTCATTATCCGAAGTCGGTTGATGATACCCAGCGTGCCCGTGTACGCCTGAAATTCGAGGAACTTTTCTACGTACAGCTTAATATCCTTCGCTATGCCAGCGACCACCGGCGCAAGTATAGAGGTTATATCTTCAATAGAATTGGGGCCCAGTTTAACTGGTTTTACACCCATAACCTACCCTTTGAACTTACTGGAGCACAGAAACGAGTAATGCACGAGATACGTGCAGACATGGCAAGTGGGCGTCAGATGAATCGTCTGTTACAGGGTGATGTAGGCTCAGGTAAAACCCTTGTTGCCCTTATGTCCATGCTTATTGCTATCGACAACGGCTATCAAGCTTGCATGATGGCACCTACAGAGATTCTTGCCGAGCAACATCTCCAGACCATCAAAGAGTTTCTTAAAGGAATGAACCTGCGCATTGAACTGCTGACAGGTATTGTGAAGGGTAAGAAGCGAAAGGAAGTATTAGACGGACTCATCGACGGTTCTATTAATATTGTTGTAGGAACGCACGCCATTATAGAGGATAAAGTACAATTCCAACACCTCGGTATGGCTGTTATAGACGAGCAACACCGCTTTGGTGTAGAGCAACGTGCCAAGCTATGGAGTAAGAGTGAGAATCCTCCACACGTATTAGTTATGACTGCCACACCTATACCACGTACGCTTGCGATGACCATCTATGGTGATCTTGACGTTTCTATTATCGACGAGTTGCCACCGGGACGTAAGCCAATACAGACAATTCATAAGTATGATGACCAAATGGCGAGCCTTTATAGTGGTATTCGACAACAGATAAACTTGGGCCGTCAGGTCTATATCGTCTATCCACTCATCAAGGAAAGCGAGCGTATGGACCTCAAAAACCTTGAAGATGGCTTTGAAACAATGCGTAACATCTTCCCTGAATTCGAGTTAAGTAAGATTCACGGAAAGATGAAGGATAAGGACAAAGAGGCTGAAATGCAGAAGTTTGTGAGTGGACAAACACAGATACTCGTTGCCACAACAGTGATTGAGGTGGGTGTAAACGTACCTAACGCCAGCGTAATGGTTATCCTCGATGCTCAGCGTTTCGGTCTTTCTCAGCTCCATCAGTTACGCGGTCGTGTTGGTCGTGGTGCAGAACAGAGTTATTGTATCCTCGTTACCAACCACAAACTTACTAAGGAAACCAGTAAACGTATTGATATTATGTGCGATACAAATGATGGTTTTGAGATAGCAGAAGCCGACCTCAAGTTGCGTGGTCCTGGTGATTTGGAGGGTACACAACAAAGTGGTATAGCCTTCGACCTCAAAATAGCCGACATTGCACGTGATGGACAAATAGTGCAAATGGCACGAGATGAGGCACAAAAGATTATCGACAACGACCCAACTTGTCAAAAAATTGAGTATAAAATGCTATGGGATAGGCTAAAAGCGTTAAGAAAGACTAATATAAATTGGGCTGCTATTTCATAGAAAAAAACACCACAAAATTGGCTTCAAAGGCCCTGTTTTAGCGACTTGACATAAATCATGTGAGGGTAAAAATACGTACTATTTCTCTGTTAAACAGGCTAAAAAAATAGCGAAACTGCAATTTATTCGATATTTTTTCGTTATCTTTGCGAAGTCTTTCGGTAAAAAATTAGGTGCCTTTTAAATGGTCACCAACGACTTAACCGTTAGAAAGGGATCTGAAAATCTGTCCCGTGCCTATATGGCATCTGAGTTTGAAACAAAATAATTTGATTATGACTTTTAAGAAAATAGTTAGGACTTTTGCACTAACATCTCTCTTAACCTTGACAGCTCATTCAGCAAATGCACAAGACCTGCTTGCTCGTCAAGCCCCTATTGACCGCCGCGCTAAGGCATTAGACACAATGGTTATTAACCGACTTCGTGAAGCTGAAGAGATTGAGGAGCCATCATCAGAGCTCTATAACGATTGGAATAACAACTATGCACATCGTGGAGGTAACCTTCCAGATGTATACAAAATCGATCTTCGCGACTTCCACATGCCAACACCAAGCCGTGTTATCACAAGTAACTTCGGTCGTCGTTGGGGGCGTCGCCACCAGGGATTGGATATCAAGGTGTATATTGGTGATACCATCCGCGCAGCCTTCTCTGGTAAGGTTCGTGTAGTAAAATACGATGGTAACGGATATGGTAAGTACATTGTAATCCGTCACAATAATGGACTTGAGACCATCTATGGTCACCTTTCAAAGCAGATTGTAACTCCAAACCAGACTGTTCGTGCTGGTCAGCCTATCGGATTGGGTGGTAACACCGGTCGTTCTACAGGTTCTCACCTCCATTTCGAGACTCGTTTGGCAGGTGTAGCTTTGAATCCAGCACTCTTCTTCGACTTCGCTAATCAAGACGTTACAGGCGACTACTACGTTTATCGTCGCAACACCGTAGCACAGGAGTCTGAACGTGCAACTGCTGTTCGTGGTACTTCTTCAAGCCCAGGTTACTCTCGTGAGAACATTCAGGGCAAGGGCAACCAGAGTTACAGCCCACGTCAGGAGAGAAACTACAATACTGATTTCTCAAACCATACGCCACGCACTGAACCAAGTGCTGACAATGGAAAGATCTTCTATCATAAAGTTGCTTCTGGTGAAACCTTAGAAACGATAGCCAGACAATATGGTATCAGTATCGAACAGCTATGCCGTCAGAATCGTATAGGCAAATTGACACGCGTGACAGAAGGACAACTACTATCAATTACGAAGTAAACATTTCCCACATTATACAAACAGCTCCGATGGACATTGTCTATCGGAGCTGTTTTCGTTTATGGTTCTTTCCGCTATAAGAACAAAGAGAAAGGTGATTATAAAGTAGTCTTGAGCTATAGAAAGAATGATTTACTTCCCAAATACTTGATTCATCACATTAGCTGGTGGACGCTGATTCTCCAACTCGTTCTTCATAAAGTCCATATAAGGTGCTACATGTTCAAAGAACTGATAATAGCCCTTGCAGAGATAATTAAGCCCAGGATTACCGTAACAATCGCGAATAAAACGATTCTTAGGACACTCACCATGACAAGCAAACTGATACTTACACTCCTTACACTGTTGTGGAAGAAGTCTATACTTCATCTTTGAAAACTCCTTCTGTCGGTCGCTATTCATCATTTCATAGATGGTATGATGCGATAGATTTCCAAGCTTATGTTCTGGGTAAACAAAGTGGTCACAAGAGTAAACGTCACCATTATACTCCATTACACCTGCGTGACCGCACTCCTTTGCCATTGTACAAATGCCCGGTGCAACACCAACCCAGTTAGCCAAAGTGGCATCAAAGAGCTGTATATAATACTCGCCTACATCATGATGCACCCATTCATCGAAGATAGTACAAAGGAAATTGCCCCATTGCTCAGCAGTAACAGAGAAGTCTGTAAGTTCACCACCCTCCTGCATTCCGGGTGCTAAGGTCAATCCATCATTGCGATTAACAATTCGTTCAACGATAGGAGTAAACTGGATATAACGGCAACCAATCTCCTTAAAGAAGTGATAGAAGTCTAATGGATAGTCTGCATTAAAGTCGTTGACAACAGCAAGTGCATTCCACTCTACCCCATGCTTATTCAATAGATTAATACCTTTCATCACTTGATGGAAGGATGGTTTGCCCATTGCATTACGACGATATTCATCATGAAACTCCTGTGGACCATCAATAGAAACGCCAACAAGGAAGTTATTCTCCTTGAAGAAGCGGCACCACTCATCGTTTAAAAGAACACCATTCGTCTGAATACTATTATCTATCTGACGACCACGAGCATAATAACGCTGTAGCTCCAATGCACGACGATAGAAGGATATAGGGCGCATTAAGGTCTCACCACCATGCCATGTAAAGAGAACCTGTGGTGTTGTCTGTGCCTCGATGTATTCCTTGATAAACTTCTCAAGCAACGCATCAGTAATGACATGATTCTTGTTATCGTCATATAGCTTACTCTTCTCCAAATAATAACAATACTTACACCGCAGGTTACAAAGTGAACCAGCAGGCTTCAGCATGATATACATGGGATGACTAAAAGGGACTATGGTATTCATAATAATCTTGTTTCGGACGGCAAAGGTAGTCAATTATTTACTAATGGCAAAACATTCCAGATGACTTATTCCTCCCTTTATCACCCATTAGACACTAACGATAAGTAAGTATGACCTCGTATGGATTCATCTAAGAAGTCTTTTAACGCCCAGCACCATTGGTGCTCACCATCAACACAACACGTGCGAAGCATCCGCACAACATGTGCGGAGCAATAATACAGTAATCAAAAACGATAAAATAACTCCTTTGCCTTTGTTATCATGTATCGTAAGGACACTATAATCAAGTTGTATAGAGAATTGCTTACAAGACAACACTAATAAAAAAGAATGTTCCAAGACTACTGACCGCAAAGGGTCTTAGCCTTGGAACACGCTTTATAAAATATGAAACGAAATTTTACTTAGACGTTGTTGTGTCTGATTTAAAGGAGTCGGAAATACCTTTACCAAGCTTCTGAAAGAACTTCTTACCATCGGCACCAATCTTACGGGTTACCTCTCCCATTGTCTTTGTCTCACGCTTAATAACTTTACCCATACCACGTGAGAAGGTCTTAAAGCCATCTCTTACTTCCGTTTCACCAGACTCATTATTGTCTGGAAGCGGTGCATAAGTTGAGTTATAACTATTCGTATTGCCATCGTTTGAAGTCTTAGGCTTCGATGCCGTAGATGTATAACGTGCCTTAGAACTACGATTAGCCTGCTTAGCTGCAGCCTGCTTGTTCGCTCTTACCAATCCTGGTGAGGCTCCAGCAATACCACTATACTCTGTCTGAGCTGACACTGAGAGGCACAGCAACAACAAAGCTACTAACATTTTAAATCTCATTCTTTTCATTTTCGTACGTTTTATTAGGTGAAAGGGACTAATCATAGACTTCATCTAAACGTCCCCACAATAATACTACCTGCTGAATAAAACGAATTAACAGCGTAGAAATTGCCACCCTTAACAATCAATAGGACGTATTAAGGGCATTTAAACCATAGAGAACTACCCTATTTAATTAAACTACGCACAGCAAACCATGCGTGAAGCAATAGCGTTTGAATAAATCCGTAGTGCTTAGACATCACATCAAAACGCTCACGAAGCGACTCCTTATGGTGAAGGGTTGTCTGCCCTTCTCGCACATAATTTGCTACAACAGCATGGATATTACGTAAAAGGAGTTGCTGACGTTCGCCCTCTTTCATCACACGTATACACCAATCTACATCTGCTGAATAGCGGTAAGTAGTATCATAGAGCAGCGAGCGAGCTATATCCAAACGGGCATAGAACGCCTGATGGCATACCAACATTCCATAACGGAAAGAACGCCAAGTGAGTCGTTCAGATGGGCTTAGTCTGCGGTGACAAAGGAAATTGCCCTTTTCATCAATGATATCTGTATCACCAAAGAGCACAGCAGGACGCTCCTCGCCGTCTCCGACAACCGCAGCAAGTACTACCTTGTCTAATGTATCGGGATTAGGAAAACGGTCACCTGCATTCATAAAGACGATGTAATCGCCTGTTGCCTGCTGTAAGCCTTTGTTCATTGCATCATAAAGCCCATCGTCAGGTTCGCTTTGAATGCGCACGACATGATCGTTCTCAGCCTCATCAGACTGCTGCTGATAGGCTTTAGCAATCTTTAAAGTGTCATCAGTTGAAGCCCCATCAATGATGATATGCTCCACATGAGGATAGTTCTGCATGAGCACACTGTCAAGTGTCGGCTGTAAAACCGAAGCGGCATTATAGGTTATAGTGACTACTGAAAATGTGATCATAATCGGAAATTCTTATAGGCAAGAGCCTCATTATATACTTCAAGATATTGCATTGCAACGCTTCGTTGTGAATAGCAGCGTAGGACTTTCCTCACTGCCGCCTCTGAAAGTGCTGTGTAGTCAGCCTCTTCAAGAACCCAGTGCATACCCTTTGCAAGGTCTTCTGAATTACGTTCTGCCGCGACATAGCCATTCTTACGATGATCGATCATCTCTGGTATTCCTCCAACCTTAAAGCCTACGCATGGTACACCACACGCCATTGCTTCCATAATTGTATTAGGGAGGTTATCTTCAAGCGATGGAAGAACGAAGACATCTGCAGCATTATAGACATCACGAATTCGCTGTTGGTCACTTACATAACCGAGCGGATAAACTGGCAAAGCAAGTTTTCCCTCCAATTCTTCAGCGTGTCCACCAAGAATAGCTATACCTGTATTCTCCTTTATTTCTGGATGTTCGACAACCATCTTTTCAATGGCTTCGATAAAATAATCCATTCCCTTACGCTGATCTGTCACACGCTGAGAAACGAAGAGTATAAGTCGTTTATCCACTGGAAGCTGCAAACGCTGTCGTGCAACTTGCTTGTCTTGTGGCTCAAAAACATGCGTATCTATTGGATTAGGAATACTTGTAACACTCAAGCCATTCAAGAGTCCACTCCGCTTTGCCTGACGAGCAAGCCATTGACTACATGTTACGAACCACATATTACCATGATTATAGATAGCTTTCTTACGTTTCCAAACTTTTGAAGACAAATCATTCGAATTACCTCTGCCTGGGAGAAGTGGGCAATTGCCGCAACCATTCTCGTAACGATAGCAGCCATGCGCATAATGACAGATACTGGATGCAGGCCAAAGGTCGTGCATTGTCCACACAACAGGCTTACCAGAGCATAAAATCTTTTTGATACTATTCAATGAAAGCATACCCTGATTAATCCAAGAAAGATGAATAATATCAGCTTCCTTGAACTCACGTAGCTTTGTGATATCGGCTCCTGAGTTTGCTAAATCAATCTCAAAGAGATGGTTTCGAGAGAAGTGGAGGTTCCAAAAAACACAGAAACGCTCCCATAGTAGGTGCCACTGATTCTTCCACTCATGCCCAAGGCTAACCACAGTGATATCGTCCGTCAACTTATCACGTACCAACATCTTAGCCTTCACTCCGCTATTGTTCAGAGCATCTTTGAGTCGGTTGGCTGCAACAGCTGCACCACCGGTTTTCTCACTGGTATTTACTATCAGTATTCTCATTGATATATCATTTGCAGCAAAGTTACAAGAAAACAGATAAAAAGCCAAGAAAAGTGAGCAAATATTGATTGTTTGCGCACACAAAGAGTTGATTTGCATCAAGAAAAGACTATTTTTAAAGCAAAAGTTCTATGAAATATTGCACAAGACTTGAAAACTTTCTAACTTTGCATTGTCAAAAGGTTAATAGATTGTTTAGGTTAGTAGTAATAGATTTAGGTTTTTAGTTATTTTATTAAGGTAAAAGTTTAACGATTGATCAAGGATGACAAAGGCGGCCGTGAGGCTCCCTTTCATTTGAAAAGATTTCTTAGTTAAACATACTAATAACGCCGAAGCTCGTTGAGAGTCTCGGCGTTTTTCTTCTTTAAACTTTGCACTTTGAACATTGAACTTTACCCTTTGAACATTGAACTTTGAGCTTTGAACTTTATCTTTACGTATCATCAGTAATCATAATTAAGCCCTTTAAACATTGAACTTTGAGTTTTGGACATTGTCTTTAAGCATCATCAGTAATCATAATTAAGCCCTTTGAACATTGAACTTTGAGTTTTGAACTTTGAGTTTTGAACTTTGTCTTTAAGCATCATTAGTAATCATAATTAACCCCTTTGAACATTGAACTTTGAGTTTTGAACTTTGTCTTTAAACATCATCAGTAATTATAATTAACCCCTTTGAACATTGAACTTTGAGTTTTGAACTTTGTCTTTAAGCATCGTCAGTAATCATAATTAAGCCCTTTGAACATTGAACTTTGAGTTTTGAACTTTGTCTTTAAGTATCATCGGTAATCATAATTAAGCACTTTGAACATTGAACTTTGAGTTTTGAACTTTGTCTTTAAGCATCATTAGTAATCATAATTAACCCCTTTGAACATTGAACTTTGAGTTTTGAACTTTGTCTTTAAACATCATCAGTAATTATAATTAACCCCTTTGAACATTGAACTTTGAGTTTTGAACTTTATCTTTAAGCATCATCGGTAATCATAATTATGAATTTTGAATTCTGAATTCTGAATTATATATGAATTGTGAATTATGAATTAATAACCCCGTGTTTCAGCATAAGAAGAGCCGACACTCATAGAGTATCGGCTCTTCTACGTTAGTATGTTATGAAAAATTTGAGAGAATTGAGACTTCACAGCCTCGAGTTGTTTTACTTAAAATGATTATTTTATAGAGAAAGCATAGAAATTGTCTTATTTTGTAATGGTTGATACAGATGACTGTATCTTGTGTTGCAAGGTATCGCTCACTACTGAATCGGCCTTAGCAACAGATGGACCCTCCTGAGGTTTATCTACAGCTGCAGTACTTGGGCTTATCTGATGAACATCACCATCAGAGAAAGCAACCTGCATTGCATTACCTAAGGTTAGGAAGATAGCTACCACAGCGGCTGCCTTAAAGAGTGGCATAAGACGGTGGCGCATTGTTATTACACGTGCCTTTACTGGCTCGTCTTCCTGTATCAGTCCGAGGACTCTCTGGTCAAAGTCATCGCCCAAGACGTCCATCTCCTTCTCATTCTGCTCATAAACGAACAGAGAACGATAAGGCAGCAACGCAGCTGGAAGGTCCTCCTGTGAGAAGAACATACGCAAGATTTCCTCTTCTTGGAGAGAAGTCTCGCAACGCCAGTAGCGTTCCAGTAATTGTTCGATGTACTTATAATCCATAATTGTCTAATTTCAAATATTTTTGTTTGACCGTCTGTCGAGCTCTAAAGATATTAACTTTCACTTGCTCTTCGCTGATTTCGAGTATTTCAGCAATCTCTTTGTATGACTTTCCTTCAAAATCTCTTAGCTGCATGCAACTACGTTGTTTCTCCGGAAGAGCGTCTACAATCTGTTTTACGAGACTGATTTTATCCTCTTCAATCATTCGGTCTTGAGGATTAGATGAAGCAAGAGGCTCAGCTACTTTCACATCTTCTAAAGAGTCGTTGTTATTTTCCTTCTTTTTGATGCGGTCGAGCGATAGGTTACGACATACGGTGAGGCTAAAAGCTTCGATAGAATCGATATTTTCCCACTCGTATCGGCGGTTCCAGACCTTTATCAGCGTATCCTGCACGATGTCCTCAGCCTCAGCTCGATTGAGCGTGATTCGGAGTGCAAGCCTGAAGAGTTCATTCTTCAATGGCAACACATCGTTACGGAAACTGACTTTCTTCATCTTCTCTCTGTTTAAATGACGTTTATTTATGGGGGAAAGTTACAAGCATGAGGCGAAAAACCTTGTTATTTAACTTTCATTAAGACCTTTATTCTTCTTATTATGCTGCTCTAAACAGCTTTATTACTTGGCTTTTTATCCTATTAAAGAACCTTTATCACGAATTATCTTCACGAAGAAAAAGAATTATTTTCATGAAAAGAAATATTTATTTTCATGAAAAGAAAGAATTATTTTCATGAAAATAATTCGATAAGATTATGCTGTTACGACTAAAAGCGAGTATAAACTCATAGGACAGACATCCTTACCAATCTTTTTAAACACCATCTTTTGACTCACTATATTAATAAACGTAGGGACGCACAATTCGTGCGTCCGAAACAAAATATTCAATGTTGACGCACGAGCTATGCGCCCCTACAGTTTGTCAATGATTATGTTTATTGCTCCTTACGGACAAACTTCTTATCCCGAAGACTTACAGTTTACTCCAAATAAGTGTAACCGTAGAGGCCGCTGCGGTAGTTACTGAGGAACTCTTTACCCTCCTCAAGTGAAATCTTACCCTGCTTTACGCTCTTTGTCACCCATATTTCGAGTTGGCGAACAAGTTTCTTAGGATTGTACTGAACATACTCCAACACCTCTTCTACCGTCTCACCATCAAAGATTTGATCAATATGATAGCTGCCATCCTTTACTGAAACATGTACGGCATTGGTATCACCAAAGAGGTTGTGCATATCACCTAAAATCTCTTGATAAGCTCCAACGAGGAAGACTCCAAGGTAATAAGGCTCATTCTTCTTCAATGCGTGGATAGGAAGAACGTGACTACTGCGACCCATTGCAACGAAGTTTGAAATCTTACCGTCACTATCACAGGTGATATCCTGCAATGTAGCGTTACGTGATGGACGCTCATTGAGTCGTTGAATCGGCATTACTGGGAAGAGTTGATCAATCGCCCAACTGTCTGGAAGAGACTGGAAGAGAGAGAAGTTACAGAAATATTTATCTGCAAGAAGTTTATCCATATTGCGCAACTCATCAGGCACATGCTTCATATTCTTTGCCAAATTGTTGATTTCATGGCATACACTCCAATACATTGCTTCAATCTCAGCACGTGTCTTTAGGTCTACTAAGCCATGAGAGAACAACTCTAAGGCTTCCTCACGAATCTGTTCAGCATCGTGCCAGTCTTCTAGCATGTTACGAGAATCAAGATTATCCCAGATATCGTAAAGGTCTTTTACCAACTGATGGTCGGTATCCTTTGCCTCAAAATCCTCTGACATCTCAGGCAGAGAAGCCGTTTCAAGTACATCAATCACGAGGACAGAGTGATGAGCAGAAAGACTTCTACCGCTCTCGGTGATGATATTTGGATGTGGAATATCATTCTTATTGGCTGCATCAACAAAGGTGTAAACACAGTCGTTGACGTATTCTTGAATGCTATAGTTGACAGAACTCTCGCTGCTTGCAGAGCGTGTACCATCGTAGTCGACACCTAAACCACCACCACAGTCAACGAAATCGACATTATAACCCATCTTTCTGAGGTTCACATAATACTGTGCAGCCTCATTGAGAGCGGTCTGAATACGACGAATCTTCGTAATCTGCGAACCAATATGGAAGTGGATAAGATGCAAACAATCGTGCAATCCCTTATTATCAAGCGTTTCTAAAGCCTGCAAGAGTTCAGAAGAAGTAAGACCGAACTTAGAAGCGTCGCCACCACTATCAGCCCACTTACCAGAACCACTGGATGCAAGTTTGATGCGAATACCGAGGTTTGGCTTTACATTCAACTTCTTTGCAGCACGTGCAATAAGGTCAATTTCATTGAGTTTCTCCACTACAATGAAAATACGCTTACCCATCTTCTGTGCTAACAGAGCCAATTCGATATAGCTCTGATCCTTATATCCGTTACAGATAATGAGCGAATCGCTCTGACACTGTACGGCAATCACAGCATGCAACTCAGGCTTTGAACCAGCTTCCAGACCCAAGTTGAACTTACGTCCATGAGAGATAATCTCCTCTACGACTGGCTGCATTTGGTTTACCTTAATAGGATAGATGATAAAGTTCTCAGCTTTGAAGTCATATTCCTTCCTTGCTTTCTCAAAGCAAGAGGATGTTTTCTCGATACGATTATCGAGAATATCTGGGAAACGGAGCAACACTGGAGGTGTCACATCGCGCAGGGCGAGTTCATCCATAACGTCACGCAAGTCAACTTGTGTATTATCCTTACAAGGCGTTACATACACATCACCCGAGTCGTTAATACCAAAGTAAGATGTACCCCATCCTGAGATGTTGTACAACTCTTGAGAATCTTCAATCGTCCACTTTTTCATTTCTATTCTTCTGTCCCTATATATAATCTTGAATTAATCAATTATTTGCTTTAAGCGTTTAATTCCTAACTATTAAATAATAGCCATTTTATTTCTGTCTGTTAGCCTTATTCAACTTTAATAGTTGACAAAGCTGATTGACCGAAATCTGTATCTTGTCGTAACTATCCATAAGACTCACGTCAAGAACGTGCTTTGCCTTTGTATAAAAAGGCTCGCGATGCTTCAGTTGTTCACGAATAAACAGGCTTACTTCATCAGGTGTTTTGTTAAGCAAGAGGGGGCGTACAGACTTACCCATCAGTAGATGCTTGTAAAGGACATCTGTCTCTGCTTTCAAATAGACCGTCTCTGCTTGCCCATTCATATACTCCATATTATCAAAGAAACATGGAGTTCCTCCCCCACAAGAGATAATAACATTCTCAAATTCAGCCACCTCGTGAAGCATTGACTGTTCTATCATACGGAAGCCTTCCTCTCCCCTTTCATCGAAGATCTGCTTCACCGTCTTGCGCATTCGGCTCTCTATGTACCAGTCTAAGTCGTAGAACGGAATGTTCAACTCTTTTGACAAGGCTCTGCCTACGGTAGTCTTACCCGCACCCATATAACCTATGAGAATAATGCGAAGCGGTTTGTATTCTTCTGTATGTTCTGTCATACTCACGTTATATTTATCATCCACCCTATAGCCTGACATTATCAGACTACGTGGTGGATGTCTTCCTTTCCCTTATAGGTGAGTCTATATTCAATTACTTCTTACGTTTTGGCTCCGGAGCATTCTTTACGATGTCCATACACTGTTCGTAAGTAAGTTCTGCAGCCTTCTCATGAAGTGCCTTTGGCATACGGTAATTCTTGCCATCATAAGCAATATAAGGACCGTAACGACCATTCATCACCTCCATCTTAGCATCTTCTTCGAAGGTCTTTAAATGACGCTGTGCATCCTGCAGACGCTTCTTCTGGATAAGGTTGATAGCTGCATCAAGACTGATTGTGAGTGGGTCTTCCTCCTTTGGCAGCGATGTGTACTTCTTATCATGAAGCACGTAAGGACCAAATCGACCTGCACCAATTACTACATCTGTACCCTCAAACTGTCCAAGATTGCGTGGCAACTTAAATAACTCCAATGCCTCATCAAGGGTAATGGTTTCCATACTCTTATCTGAAGGGAGCTGTGAGAAGCGTGGTTTGTCCTCATCGTCAGCACTACCAATCTGTACCACTGGCCCAAAACGACCAATCTTTACAAACACAGGCTTACCTGAAACAGGGTCAATACCAAGTTCGCGCTCACCTGCCTTATGCTCAGAACGGGCATTCATAACCTTCTCCACCTCTGGTTCAAAGCTCTGGTAAAAGGTCTTCATTTCCTTATTCCACTCTGCTTTTCCCTCTGCAATCTTATCGAACTCCTGCTCAACCTTAGCAGTAAAGTTGTAGTCCATGATATCAGGGAAGTTTTCCATAAGGAAGTCGTTTACAACGATACCGATGTCGGTTGGGATAAGCTTACCCTTATCAGCACCCGCCATCTCCTTCTTTGTCTTAGAAGTTATCTTCAATCCAAGCAATGAGTCAACAGCATACTTTCGCTCTTCACCCTTGCGATCTCCCTTCTGCACATATTCACGTTGCTGAATTGTTGAAATCGTTGGGGCGTAAGTTGATGGACGACCAATACCGAGTTCTTCAAGTTTACGCACAAGACTTGCTTCCGTATAGCGGTTAGGACCTTGTGAATAACGCTCTGTTGACACGATTTCACGACGCTCTAACTCTTCGCCTTCGTGCATTACAGGTAGTGCATGTGAGAATTCCTCGCCATTTTCCTCATCGTCAGTTGACTCGTGATATACCTTCAAGAAGCCCTCGAAAGCAACTACTTCTCCATTCGCAATAAACTGCAAATCAGTGGTACTCTTGCCATCCTCTGACTCAAGAGAAATGTTTACTGTAGTCTTCTCCATCTGTGCATCAGCCATCTGTGAAGCAATAGTACGCTTCCAGATAAGGTCATACAAACGCTTTTCTTGGCTTGTACCATCGATAGAAATATTGTCGATATACGTAGGGCGAATAGCCTCGTGCGCTTCCTGAGCACCCTTGCTATGTGTCTGATACTTTCTTACTTTGCCGTAATCTGCACCATAGAGTCGTTCAATCTCTGCCTTACAGGTATTGATAGCCAAAGCTGAAAGATTCACACTATCGGTACGCATGTAGGTAATACGACCCGCCTCATACAATCGCTGGGCAACCATCATCGTCTGACTTACGGTAAATCCGAGCTTTCTTGCAGCTTCCTGCTGAAGTGTTGAGGTAGTAAATGGAGGAGCTGGAGTACGTTTTAAAGGCTTCTTTGCAATCGATGAAACCTTGAATTTTGAGGTCTTACACAGTTCAAGAAACGCTATTGCTTCCTCGTGTGTCTTGAAGCGCTTACTCAATTCAGCCTTCACCTCATTCTTTGAGCCGTCTTCATTGGTTACAGCGAAGACTGCATTCAAACGGTAGTAAGGCTCTGAATTAAAGTTCTGTATCTCACGCTCACGCTCAACAATCAGTCTAACAGCTACGCTCTGCACACGTCCTGCACTCAAAGCAGGCTTCACCTTACGCCACAACACTGGTGAAAGACGGAAACCAACCAAGCGGTCGAGTACACGACGAGCCTGCTGTGCGTTTACAAGATTCATGTCCAAACGACGTGGTGACTCGATAGCTTTCAATATAGCAGGCTTGGTAATCTCGTGGAAAACAATACGATTTGTTTTCTCTTCGTCCAATCCCAGCACCTCACAAAGGTGCCAGCTGATAGCCTCTCCCTCACGGTCCTCATCGGAAGCTAACCAAACTTTCTCAGCAGCTTTTGCACTCTTCTTCAGTTCGCTGACTACTTTCTTCTTCTCATCAGGGATTTCGTAGTCAGGATTTAACGTGTCGAGATCAATGCTAAGTTCCTTTTTCTTCAAGTCACGGATATGTCCATAAGATGACATCACCTTATAGTCCTTACCGAGAAACTTCTCAATGGTCTTAGCCTTTGCTGGACTCTCTACTATTACCAAGTTTTCTTGCATAATCAATCTTGTACATTTTTTCAAGGGCGCAAAAGTACTTAAACTTTTTGCTTACACCTTATATAATAGGCAAAATTTCTACTTTTTTAAGTTTTTCGACTCTATTTGTAGAAAATCATATAGTGCCTGACGGATAGAACGAAGCCCGAACTGCTCTGTGTGAACCTCTGACAAAGGCAACCATATAGCCTCTTCTACATCGTCAGCAGCCTTGAGTGCTGCCTCATCCTCTACCTTACAGACAAAGAATGCATCAAGTGTTGGAACATCAAAATCACTATAACGATACTTATTCGGAAGTGAACAGAAGTAGCGTTTCTCTTTGATAATGAGGTTAGTTTCTTCTTTCACCTCGCGTATTAATGCTTCACCGATAGTCTCTCCAATATCACAGAAGCCACCAGGAAGGTCCAACGTTCCACGTCCTGGCTCAAACTTTCTACGTGTAACAAGCAGTTCTCCCTGCTCATTCAGAATGAATGCAGCAACAGCAGAGCTTGGATTTAAGAAATACTCAAAGCCACAACTCTCACAGCGTTTGCTCTTTTCATTCTGTTCAACGAAGTGTTTACTTCCACATACTGGGCAATACCGAAATTTATCTAATACGTGCATCTTGAGATTGTATATTGTTCTTGTATATTGATGTTGCTATTTTAGCAGCTTACTAAAAGGAAGTTGTTAACAGTAATACGAAATTATTAAAATTCGTTTATACTTCTTCCCTTTTATTATTTCTGCTTGCAAATATACTAAAAACTCTAAACATCTACTATTGAAATCGTATCTTTTTGTTAACTTTGCAACTATACGTTCAAAATCTTACGCTTTATTCCTCTTCTGATGACAGTAACGTGCTGTTTTCTGTAAATCAACTAACTAACATTACATAGTAGAAAGGGAGAGAAAATAAACGTACAAAACAACTAAACAGAGAATAGAATGAATTTAAGAAAACTTTTCCTCGTAATCGGGTTGGCTACTGCCACTATGACAATGTCTGCTCAGAGTGTCTTCGACGTTAAGCTTTATAACGGACGACCACCTTACGATAATGGTGATGCAAACGACTCTGCAAAGGTTCGTGTATTCCTTCCTATGGAGAAACAAGCTACTGGCCGTGCCGTAGTTATCTGCCCTGGTGGTGCATACGAAACCCTCTCTATGGAGAAAGAAGGCTACGATTGGGGAGAGTTCTTCCAAAATCAAGGTATTGCAGCCATTGTTTTAAAGTATCGTATGCCACATGGTCAGCCAGAAGTTCCAGTTTCTGACGCAGAGCAGGCTATGAAACTTGTACGCATGAATGCAACAAGTTGGAAAATTAACCGCAATGATGTAGGTATCATGGGCTTCTCTGCTGGTGGTCACCTTGCTGCAACCATCGCAACAAGAAGTCAGGGTGAGGCAAAGCCTAACTTCCAGATTCTCTTCTATCCTGTTATCTCCATGATGGAAGGTTACGGACATGACAGAAGTCGTCAGAACTTCCTTGGCAAGAGTCCAAGCAAGCGTGACGAGAAGAAATATAGTGCTGACATGAACGTGAGCCGTGTAACTCCACGTGCTTTCATTGCCCTCAGCGATGATGATGATTCTGTTCCACCAGCAAATGGTGTAAACTTCTACACCGAGTTGTACCGCAATGACGTTCGTGGTTCTCTCCACGTTTATCCAGGTGGTGGCCACGGTTGGGGTAGCAAGATTGGTTTCCGTTACCATGAGGAGTTGATGATGGACTTGAAGGCATGGTTAAAGAGTTTCTAAACCTTTTCTAACCTTATCCTTCAACGGGTTAAGCCGAATTTAACTTATCGGCATCTGAATTAATTATCGACTATATTACAAAGGGATACACGGGCTGTGTATCCCTTTTTCTTTGCCCTTCTTTCTCTTCTGAAAGGTATAGATATTCGACAGATTAATGCTCCGCACCATTCGTGTTAACCCTCCGCACCAATGGTGTTAAGCCTCCGCACCAATGGTGCGGGGCAT
This sequence comes from Prevotella melaninogenica, assembly GCF_003609775.1. Taxonomy (NCBI): domain Bacteria; kingdom Pseudomonadati; phylum Bacteroidota; class Bacteroidia; order Bacteroidales; family Prevotellaceae; genus Prevotella; species Prevotella melaninogenica. Next base: position 195,442 of record NZ_AP018049.1, on the reverse strand, counting down.
TACTCTCCCAATAATTTACGCCTAAAATGAAAGCAAATCACCATTAAAAAAAATGCACTCACAGACTTTATATACCCTTATTGCTATGACACAGCAATAAAAGTAAATACACTATCTCCTCCAACATCAATATATAAAAAAGAGAGTCAAGTCACTCTTTCCCTGAAATCATACTAAGGAAAGAATTGACTTGACTCTCTATAACGTCTTTATATTCTACAACTCCTAATCTATAAGAGTTTACAGAACATTAATATTCATCTATTTTCAGCTCCTTACGATAATCGTTTAGGCGCTTCATCAGTTGCTTTGTAACCTTCTCTGTACCCTTCTTGCCGTAGATGTTATTCAACTCGTCTGGGTCATTCTGCAGGTCGTAAAGTTCATAGTAGCTTACGTCAGGATCCTCGTTGAAATAGTTTGTTGCATAGAGATAGCGCAAACAATTATTCTCGCTTGTACCTGCAATATTCTGGTACTTATTCTCCTCCACGGCACGCATACCACCCTTACCATAGAAATAGATAAGTTTATATCGATCAGTACGTACACCATCGTGCTTACGAACGAGGTGATAAGTAGGATAATCATAGTAGTGATAATACAAATCCTTGCGCCAATTCTTTGGCTTCTCACCAGCAAGCAGTGGCTGCAGAGGCTTACCAGTCATCTCCTTAGGCTGCTCTACACCAGCATAAGTAAGGAAAGTTGGTGCAAAGTCGATATTCTGTACCATATCAGTATTCTCAACTCCTTCTTTGATATGGCCTGGGTAGCTGATGATCAATGGGGTGTGTAAAGACTCCTCATACATAAAACGCTTATCAAACCATCCATGCTCGCCCATATAGAAGCCTTGATCAGAGGTATAGATAACCACGGTATTCTTATCTAAGTCATGTGCTTTAAGATAATCCAATAGCTGTCCAACGCTCTCGTCTACCGAAGCAATGACAGACATATAATCACGAATATAATTCTGATACTTCCACACGGCAAGTTCCTTACCAGACAGCTTAGCCTCGATGAAACGGCGGTTTCTTGGCATATAATACTTATCCCACGCCATTCTTTGTGCAGGAGTCATACGGCCAAGTTCACCCATCAAACCAGAATAAGACGACATACTCTCTACATCTGACGTATCGAGGAGTTCAGGGATTTTGAAGTCTAAGATCAACTCCATATCCTTTTCAATATTCATCTTCTGTGTTTTAGCTGCCGAGCCACGGTTTTCATAGTTATCCCAGAAGGTTTTTGGCAATGGGAAGTCTACCCCATCATACATTCCGATATGCTTTGGTTCAGCAAACCAGTTGCGGTGTGGTGCCTTATGATGCACATACAAACAGAAAGGCTTATCCTTCTGACGATTATCGAGGAACTCTATTGCATGCTTAGTAGTCAGTGATGTAGCATAACCCATCTCCTGTTCATACTTACCATACTTGCCCGTCTTGCAGAAAGTAGGATTATAGTATTTTCCTTGGCCATCAAGGATATGATAATAATCAAAGCCCTTTGGCTTACACATCATGTGCCACTTGCCCACGATACCAGTTTCATAACCTGCCTTCTGCATCAGCTCTGGAACGAAAGTCTTTGTTGTGTCAATACCTTCCGCCAACTGTCTTTGACCATTCTGGTGGCTATAAAGGCCTGTCATCAAGCAGGCACGACTTGGCGTTGACAATGAGTTCTCCACGAAACAGTTGCGGAAAAGCATTCCACGTTGTGCCAAACGATCGATGTTTGGTGTAGGAGCTAACTTCGAGATAGGACTACCGTATGCACTAATTGCCTGCATAGCATGGTCGTCACACATAATGTAAAGGATGTTAGGACGTGCCGCGTCCTGTGCAAGCATCTTACCTTGAGCACATGAAAGTGCTGCCAATGGCAAGATTGCTTTTGCAATGTTCTGATTCATATAGAATGGTTTTTAGATATTTGTGTCTTATTACGCCCTCCCCTTTGGCATTGTGATTGGGAACAAAGGATTGTCAACATGCTCTTGATAGATTATCTTTACCATCTGTTCAACAATCTCTGGATACTCCTGCGCAATGTCCTTATCTTCATGAAGGTCGGTTGCAAGATTATAAAGATGCGGTACACCACGGATAACAATCAGCTTCCAATCTCCCATACGCACGGCAATCTGATTGGTTTCAGCAAACTCCCAATAAAGGTGCGGATGCTGCTTTTGTGCCTTTTCATCGCTCATCAAGGTTGGAAAAATAGAGATTCCATCGAAGTAATCGACAGTCTTTTTCTTATTAACATAGCGTTTTGGGAAGTTGCGTACACCTGCCACGTCACAGAAAGTTGGCATCAAGTCGTAGAAAGCAAATGGCAAATCGCTGGTCACATCCTCCTTAATACGCCCTTTCCATCGAGCAATGAATGGAATACGAATACCTCCTTCATAGCACTGACGCTTAACTCCACGCAACTTACCATCACGGTTGAAGAATGCAGGGTCTGCTCCACCCTCCTCATGAGGACCATTATCACTGGTAAAGATAACGAGCGTATTCTCAGCAAGTCCTTGCTCATCTAAGGTACGGAGGATTTCTCCGACATAAGCATCAAGGCGCGTTATCATTGCAGCAAACTGTGCGTGTGTATGCACAACAGCGTTGTAACGTGAGCCTTCCTGCCCACCCCATGTCTTATCCTCAAAGAACTTCTTCTTGTAGAAAGCTAAAAGCGAGTCGTTAGGCTGTGCAAGTTCTGCATGAGGAAGCGTATAAGTGAATACTCCAAAGAATGGTTTATCATTGCTTTGTCGCTTCAACCAGTTCATAGCGTGCTGATGGATGAGATCAGCTGAGTAGTCCTTGCGTTGTGCATACTGATCACCAAACATTGGATAATCAATATTATTCTGCATCACAACACGTTTAACAGCACTGTCTCCACGCTCCCTGCTGTACTCATTAAGGAAGTTAGGATAATAAAGATGTGCTTGGAACTGACAGATATAACCATAGAATTCATCTACACCACGCTTGTCTGGTGTTGACTTAGAGCCTTCGTAACCTCCAGCCCATTTACCAAACATACCCGTACGATAGCCTTGTCCCTTCATTATCTCAGGCAAAATAACATGCTCTGGATCGTAAGGATGCTGACCAACAACGCTGAAATCGCGGTTTTTTCCATAATAGATAGGCTTACTTGGTGCCCAATATTCCTTGTTTCCTCGTACTTCCGTATGACCAGAATGTTGTCCTGTCATAAAGCAGGCACGGGATGGAGCACTCACTGGTGCACCAGCATACGCTTGTGTAAAGCGCATACCTTCCTTTGCCATACGGTCAATATTCGGTGTAAGGATGTACTGCTGACCATAGCAGCCAAGGTCGCCATAGCCCATATCATCACACATAATATATATAATGTTTGGACGTTGCTGGTGTTTCTGCACCATTGCATTAACTTGTCCACAAGCCAATGCAGCTATGGGCAGAAGTGTCTTTGTTAGGTTTGGTTTCATATAATGATATGTTATACTTTAGGTTCTTGATGCTTGTCTTCCCCGATTTCATCGTGTAGTAATGTCTACGGGTCTGCAAACTTACATAAAAAAAATGAAAACGCAAATCAGAATGTGCCTCTTGTTGGCTTTTCAAAAGACTTATTGCTACCTTTTATTACTTTTATTAAAATCAAGGATAACTTATGTTAAGTTATATTAAATATAAAGGAGGTAAAACTCAATATATTAAATAATAATAATACTTTTGCAGAAAATTAAATATATTACAAATTAATTTAAAGCAACTATTCGCAGCAAACATTCAATCAAACAACAACAATCTGCAGTTTCATACCGAAACTTGTGGAATAATTTATTGAATTTAAACAACTTATAAATATTAAAACTGAGAAAAAGAAATGAAAAGATTAATCTTAATGTTGGCTCTGTCAATCATTACATTGCAGGCAACATGGGCAAAGCTAAATGTAACTAAAGAAGCTGACGGGACGGTGGTCTTCACGCTCGAAGCATCTGGCGACATTAACAATGAGTTCACACCAGTATCAGGAGGATATGCCCAGTACACGCCATCAGATCTAATAAAAGATTATCTGACTACCACGAAGCTGAAAGTTGTAACCAAACCTGGAGTAACTATGAGCAGTGAGGACTTAAAGCGTATCTGTGGTATGGCAGAGGAGGAAAACAACTTCCCCAACTTAAACACACTCGACCTTGAGTTCGCAAATTTCACGAATGATAACGATTTGGTCAATCTGAAGTATATGGACAAGCTGGAGACTATTACTTTCCCTCGTACAACTAAAGAGATACCACGAGCTTGCCTTAGAGATGGTTCATGCAAAATAGAAAATGTAATCATTCCTGACAATGCAGAACGCAGCGTTGATGTAGGCGTTCAGGCGTTTCCACAATCCCTAAAGACTATTAAACTTGGTGAAGTTAACCCTAATGGCAGCAGCAAAATAGAGCAACAAGCATTTGCAGGTACAGATCTCACATCTGTTGACTTCGGCTATGGTTGGAAAGAAATTGGTACCCAGGCGTTCTTTGGTTGCTCAGCCTTAAAGGATATTGTGTTACCAGAAGGAGTTGAATTTATCCGTAATGGTGCATTCTCTGGCGCAGCTATTGAAGCCATCCACCTGCCTAACACGCTGAAAGTAATTGAGGCAAATGCTTTCGTATGCGAGAATCTGAAAACAATTACAATTCCTGCAAGTGTCGAGAAAATTGAGACATTCGCTTTCCAAAGCAACAAAGCACTTACAGATGTATATGTATTAGGAACAAACACAAAAGCTGAAAACCAAGCTTTTGGTCCCTATACTGTAAGTAATTTCAAATATGACAATCCTGGCAATATCACTCCTGTAAAACGAGAGTTCTATACAAATCAAGAGACTGGTAAGCTTTTCACAATGCTACATTATCCTGAAGCTGCATACGAGAACTATGTAAATGAGAATTCACGTTCAATAGGAGGTTCAACAAAAAATGTTGCTGCAGAGAATGGTGGCTGCTGGCCTACATTTGAAGATGGCAAGTTTTCCTTAACATCTGGTGATTATGCAGGCTGGAGGAATTTCGCACTTACAGGCAAAATAAAAGATGAAACATGGGATGACGACAAACGTGTAGACGGCAAGTGGTACACAATGTGTCTGCCATTTGACATGACAGCCCAGCAGCTCAAGAGTGCATACGGTTCAAAAGTTGAAGTGGTAGAGTTCTCTGATGTAGACGTTGTCACAAAGCCTAATAATGACAAGATTGTCACACTGAAATTTAAGCAGCCTGTAACAGAGACAAAGGCTCACCATCCTTACATGATTCACCCTTCCCTGCACAAGGGAACGCAGACGGGTGTGAAAACAACCATCGTGGGTATCAAGAAACAAGAAGAGAAACAGGAAAGCTTGAATGCTCAAAAGGTTGTAAAGACTGCTGATGGCGTCACCTATACTTTCATTGGTAATTATGACAAGAACAAGCACCTGCAGCAGTATTCTTATTATTACTATTCAGGTGACGATGAGACCAGATATAAGAACGGTTTTTACAAGTGGATAGCATCTAACAGCGGAACATGGACTCCTTACACGGCTTGCGTCTTGATGAATAAGGACAATGGTGCGAATGCGAAGCCATCAATCAGCTATTATTTAGAAAGCATTGACGGGCAAACAACTGCTATTGACACGCTTCCTGTTATGCCAGCAGCACACGACATGCAGCAGGGAAAGGTATATACCATTACGGGACAGCTCGTACAGCAGGGCACAATTAACCTGAAAGCATTGCCACAGGGAGTTTACATCGTTAATGGAAAGAAGTACATCGTTCGTTAAACAAAGAAAAGTCATGATGAAAACAATATATATAAAGCCAATGACGGATATTCATGCCGTTATTACTGAGAAGTTTATATGTAACAGCAGAACAACAGACTCAGCAAGTATTGGAAGTACAGGCAGTCCAAATGAAAAGAGTCAAGACAATATTGATACAGGTGGTCCTGGTGAAGCAGGAAGCAAGGCGAATCCTTTCACCGAGCAAAACACAACTAATATCTGGGAAGATTAAAACCATACTTTACTGTTGATTAACTTATCAAATGGGATTGTATCTGCTTCATGCTGATACTATCCCATTTTTTATTATATATTTCCAACAGAAACAGCTACAACCTGACACTCACTACGAATTATTTTCATAAAATAATTCGAAAGGAGGCGGTCAAGGAGGCAAGAGGAGTAAGTCCTATGAGGGTAACAACACAACGGAAAGAGCACAAAAAAGCCTGAATTAATCGAAGAAAGAGAAACTTTCTACAATTAATTCAGGCTAAAAATCATCCTGAAATCTTTATTCCTAAAATCTATTGAGAAAATTATAATATAAGTTTATTGCCCCACCCCTAAAACAGCATAGGGTTTAGAGATTAGGCACAGCTTACTTAATTCTGTCTAATAGTTTCTTTGGAAGTTTTGGCATAGCACCATTCTGCGTGCAAACGTATGCACTTACATCTACCGCAAGTTTATGGGCATCAGTAATAGGCATACCCGCCAAGATTGCAGAAGCAAAGGCACCCGTAAAGGAATCACCTGCACCAACGGTATCAGCAACCTCAACCTTTGGTGTTTCTTGGAACGACTTGAGGTTTGGAGCAAAGACATACGAACCGTTGACACCGCAGGTCAGCACGAGCATATCAAGATTATACTTGCCTAAAAGCAGCCAACATTTATTCTCTATATCAAGACCTGGATAACCAAAGAGGCGGCCGATGAGTACAAGTTCCTCATCATTAATCTTGAGGATATTAGCATGTTGAAGCGAGGAGGTAATAATCTCTTTTGTATAGAAGTTCTGACGAAGGTTGATATCAAATATCTTCAGACAGTCCTTAGGCGTTGCTTCGAGGAATTTCTGTATTGTCTGGCGGCTTACACTACTACGCTGTGCAAGTGAGCCAAAGCATACGGCACGGCAATTCTTAGCCGTAGCTTCAAGTTCAGGGGTGAAGGGAATATTATCCCAAGCTACACCTTCCTTAATATCGTATGTAGGAATCCCCTCACTATCGAGTTCAACCTGAACCGTTCCTGTTGGATAATCCACCTCTGGCATCAAGTACTTTACACCTTTTTTACCGAATTCATCGAGGGTTTCCTTACCCAAGACGTCATTTCCGACAGCACTAATAGCCAACGAATCATACCCAAACTGTCCTGTATGATAAGCAAAGTTTGCAGGTGCGCCACCAAGCTTTCGTCCTTCAGGAAGACAATCCCACAACGCCTCTCCGAGGCCAACGATTAACTGTTTCATATATCTTTCTGTTTTCAGTTATTATTTTTAGAAGGGCTTATTAGCCTAATTAGATTCATTAAACAAATAAGCCTATAACACTACTTCATCTTTGGAATGTAAGAAAAGAGGTAGAGCACGCCCACTGCCATTACGACAACAGCACCCACTTGACCGAATCCATCGCTGGCAAAACCCATCACGATCTCTACTCAAGCACGGATAAGCAACAATTAACGAACGCCTAAGGTTTTATCAAGCCTAATTCATTCACCTTTATGTTTCTGAAAGCAGTTCTATTGCCATCTGAATAGAACTTAACAGATGTGTAAGGCTGCGTCGGGAAGACAAGATTGGTCATTGAGATACGCCCACCATTGACAAAGATTTCTATTGAACACTTATCAACAAAGATGTTCAAGTGATAGGTGTCGGAGTCGCAGAGGCTTAACGGTGCCCATGTTCCGAGTGCAAAGTCGTTCTTATAATTAATGGCGTTCAGCTTACGCATCGGACCTAAAGCCTTCTGTTCTTCACGCTCATCATAGTCAGTTTCAATCTTATGTGGTTCTGACTTCTCACCAAACTGAACCTTTCCACTCTCCGTACGATCCATAACAAGTCGTCCTGCCTTTAAATCAAAGTAGATATCTACCTTCTCTCCCTTATCATTATAAAGAACAATTCCTGTCTTAGCTGCCTTATTCGGTGTTACATCCATCTCTAATTCAAAAGCATTCTCTTTGCTAACTGATACATTCTTTGCGTCCCGTTCGTTAGCAATAAGCAGGTTAGGTAAGCGCTTATACTTCCTTCTTAGCAAGACTACTTCTGACACAACATTAGAAGACATATAAATTTGACCATCTTTACCTGTGAAGAGTTTCAACTCACGTGGAAGCGTGTTCGCACCACGATATTGGCGAATAGGAGTAACGTTAGCATACTGCCAGTTGCTCATCCACGCAATACCCAACACACGGTCTTTAACGCCTGAGAAGGTAACAGTGGCGTAATGGTCCTTGCCATAGTCGAGGAACTTAGCCACAGAAGGGTCGCTATCGCAGGTGAAGTTCGTTCCATCGAAGTCACCAACGAAATACTCCGTAGCACTACCACCAAAGAGACAGCCAGGATTGATATTCACAATCATCACCCATTTCTTCTTATTCGGGTTACCATCAACGGGAAGTTCGAAGAAATCGGGACATTCAAACTGGTTAGGTTGTGCACCATAACCTGCACCGAAAGCACTTACATAGGTCCATTCTTTCAAGTTTGGCGACGAATAGAAGCGCATTTCTTTATCGGCAGAAACTATCATATACCACTTCTGAAGTGGCTCATACCAGAAGACCTTTGGGTCTCGGAAATCCTTCACACCATCAAAAGGCTTCAAAACTGGATTCTTCTCATACTTATGGAACGTATAACCGCCATCGGTGCTATAAGCCATACATTGCGTTTGTGCATTCTCCTTGCTATCGGATGTATAAAGGGAGATAATCGCATTCTTACCATAACCTGCCGTACCCTTCTTATCTATTACCGTACTACCAGAGAAAATATGCCCCATAGGGTCACGATAAATCGTCGGTTCTACCTCTTTCCAATAAATAAGATTGTGACTTATAGCGTGTCCCCAATGCATATTTCCCCACATAGAGCCGTAGGGGTTGTACTGATAACAGAGGTGGTAGATCCCATCTTTATAAAACATACCAACAGGGTCGTTCATCCATCCATAAGAAGGAGTATGATGATAAGAAGGACGATAAAAATCGGTATTGGTCACATCCCAAACATCAGAGAGTTTCATCTGTCCTTTCTTCAAGGTCAAAGCATCCTCCTTTAAGTTGAGAATCTTAACAACAGAAGTCTTACCCTTATTGAGTTTGAAAGGCACATAATAGTCCGTCTTCCCTTGTGCTAATCTTACATCCATCCACGTGTCCGTCTTCTTGCCATTGTCGAGAATCACCTGCGCCTCGTCTTTCCCCTCTTCAATCGGAAGGAGAAGATACTTTGGCGACTTTACTATCTTCACAATCGTCGTGTCGCCTGCACGTGTGATGTCCATTGTCTGTGCCGTAGACGATACGGATAGAGCTGTCAAGGCTGCATAAAGGAAAGAATTTCTTTTGTTCATAGTTATTTTTAGTTATGGCGTTCTCATTAAACCCCAATCGGTCATTAGACCACAATATATCTCGTTCTTATTACTATGGCATTATTTCCTAACATCTTTTATTTTATTTTCGGTATCTTGTCTGTCTTCCTAACTTGACGCAGCCCGCTACGCCTGCGCCCTAAAGACAACCAATCTGCCGATAATAAAAACAAAATATGTTTAGGATCTAATGACCGATTTGGGTTAAATACCGCACAATGGTTGCACCCGAGTTACCGCAACAAAGATACATCCTTTCTTTTATATTTGCAAGTAATAAAGGCGTTATTATGCGTGTAAAGAAATGACGATAGATAGTTACGAAACGTCTTTGGCTCCATCTATTCCTTAGATTAACAACTTCCCCAGCCTCCTAATAAAACAGACTGACGATACTTGTGGCAGTATAACTCGCTTCTAACAACTGATTGAATCTTTCTCACCTACAAATTACAAGGTCTTTAACCCTCCGCACCACTCGTGCTAAGCCTTCGCACCACTCGTGCTAACCAACAGCACGATATGTGCGGAGGGTCAACACACCGACTAAAAACCCACATAAAAAATATCTGTGATACCCTTTCGGATACCACAGATACTTGATATTATAGATAATTCTAATGTTAGCGAATTAGTCAGCGTATGGAGTTTTCTTCCAAAGACGTACAGGTGCCTTCATAATGAGATTTTCAACAAATCGTGAGTCATTTACATAAGGCTTCTTTTCATTCTGATTTAATGGCGTACGTGTGTAAAGATAACAGTTGAAGAATCCACTTACATCATCGGCAACAACTGAATATCTAAATGTTACAGACAACTTTGGTGCTTGGTGGGCATTATCTTGCATTGCACCACCACTAGGAGATTGTGTTGCATAACGTCCACCAACAGGAGCGTCATCTGGTGTCCAATATTGTGCACACTTACCAACAGTGTTTGTATTAAAGTACCACCATGTCTGTCCTTCTTTTGAACTGGCAGGTTTTGAAGGGTCTTTAGTTGTTGCAACATCATATATACCTGTATAAGGAACGATACGTTCTACATCGGCAGGATAAGTTACATCATAATTCTTTGGTGCTGCCCAGAAATCTTCATTAGCAATGTCATCCATATCAAGAACAAAGCGTGGACCAAGATAACGCTGTTTAAGGATTGCATTACCATTCTTGTCTTCCCAACGCATAACATAACGATAGTCATTATTTTGAATCCATGGTGCTGATTCGAAAGCACCAGAACTTGCTCTTGTTAGAGGGTTCTTGGCATAACCTTGGTAAGCTTGTCCTTCACCTGTATTGCTTATATAGCTTGGTTGCTTTGACAAACCAATCATATAAGCTATTAGGTTTCCTTGATCATCTCTTACACCCTTAGAGTAAGATTGGTATACAAGCTTCGTTTCATTCCAACCTGGTAATCTTGCTGGTGATACTATGCCCATAGAACAGTTATATTCAGTTCCGTTATTACGGAAACCAGAGAATCCATAGAATTGTGGAAGAATACTACGCCAATATTCATGATGTGCAAACGTGAAGCCTGAAGGAACCTTTGCAGAATTATTAACGTTACTCTCTATCTCACTATATGAATATGTCTCTGTATGTGCAGCATCTTGAGTAGCGACATTTGATAACTCAGCCTCTGTACCAAAGTTGTTATGCTTAGCAATATAGCTCAATGGAGAGAAGTTGTATACAACATTACCCTTTGCAGGATAGTTTGCACCTGAAACATAGTCTGCAAGTGTACCATACGCAGGAAGCATATTAATAGAAGTTGGAACAATCTTATTACCAGCACTTGTCTCAGTTGGCACTGCCATCAACAAGAACTGTGTCTTAGAGATCTTTTTTGTCTCTACAGGGTTTCCAACTCCTTCTTTCTTCTCATATATCTTCACTGCCTGCTGCTGTGGTGCCATCCAAACATAGATATAGCTTGGAGCCTCCTGACCATTTGGAACATTATCAAAATTATCACCAGATTGCTTCTTCAAGAAGATATGATCGTAATAAGTAAGGGCAGTATTAAGAGCTCCAGCCTTTTCAGCTGCGTAATCCTTAACATATGTACCATGAAGACGGAAACGATTGGTGTTTTTAAGGCCATTCTCAATAGCAGTATCATCCAATGGACGCTGATAGAACTTAAATGCCTTAAAAGCATTCTTGTAACTTTCTGTCTTAGCAGAAGCTATATCGCCATCCTCTGTATCCTTAAGGTCTGAAGTCGCAACATCATCAAAACTCTTCAGGTCGAACTGACCGCAAAGAATATTACTTGTGATGATACGAACACCATTATACATGAAATCGAAACCAGTCTTATTGGTAACTTTCAAACGTACAATAGAACCAAACTGCTTGAATTTAACATCCTTCTCAGCCTTAATAGTCTTGTTTGCAGCATTGGTTGTCAACTTACGCCAACTGAAGATATAAGGAATATTTGCACCCCACTGCACTTTCTCACCTGCACTGTTACGAGCTGTATGTCCTTCAGAGAAACCATTGAACTTTACCTGATTGTTACCAGGAAGCATCTCACCTCCTAAGATACCACATACATACCATGTACCCTTGCTAAGATCAGTACCCGCTGCCATCTCAAATTTTTCACTTGGCAACAAAGTCAAGTGACCACCCTTCTTATAGGTCCACTTAGTAACAACCTTTGTTACAGGCTGAGAGTCATCTGAACTTTTAAAGATAAGAAGCACATCTACCTTAGTACCATCAGCAATTTCTTTGCCTTCAGACGTACCTTTGTCGAAAATACCAACAGGAGTTGGAAAACCAGTATTATCATCAGTTTCGTAACCAATAGCACGAGTAGCAGCAGTCTGACCCATATCACCCTCCATTGACATAGACACTGTGACACCCGGCTGGTTATCACCATTTGAGATAGCCTCAACAACATCCTTGTCTGCACAGCCAGTGAAAAGCAATGCAAAAACAGCGATGAATGAATAAAATAGTTTTTTCATTTATTTTTGTTTTCGTTATGTAGGTAATTATTCCCTACAGGTTTGTTTTCAAATTTCCTTAAATAACTTTCTTAAACTTAAAATGCTGTTGGATGATCCTCCTCTGGATCTCTCTCATCATCACCTGGAGTAAGACTACCCTTTATATCACTTTGTGCATGGAAGCCACCCTCCATAAACTCGTCTGTGTAAAGACTCAATACCTGTGCATTAGGCTTTACGTAATCCTTCTTCTTCATAAACCTTTGTAATATAGAAATTAAATAATATCGTCGGCTAAGTGTATTCCTATTGATAGAGAATTGTCTTAAAGATACCTGTTGAGAACTTGTTATTCGTCAAGTCACTTTGAATACATTTATTAAATTTTGTGCAAAATTACGTATAAATATTTTGAAATCACACACTTACAGGTTTTATTTTTATATTTTTAACAACAAATTTATAAATTAAGGTTTTTGTTTTTCAATTTCCAAAGGCTCTAATTTGCCAGATACTTCCATGTTTTGTTGACAAAAAATATGGCGATTATTATTAAAATCCTGAGTAAACGCAATGGTTTTAGCACATAGAACTATAAAATAAAAACACATCAAAAACTACATAAAAGAACAATAATCCCCAATGGGTCATTGGACTGCAATATGTTTAGGCTCTAATAACCAAATTGGAATAAAGAGAAATAGAATTTAAGTACAAAACAATAAAAAACCACAATCCCTATATGTAATCGAGATTGTGGTTTTTTAAATATCTAATATATTCTTTTAGTCTGCGTATGGAGTTGTCTTCCACAAACGAACAGGCGCTGCCATAATGAGGTTCTGAATATACTTACCACCATCGCCTTCTATATCCTCCTTATTAATATGCTGAGAGCCAGACACGCCTCTAAACAGATAATAGAAGAAACTGGAAGTTTCACCAGATAAGTCTGGCATTCTAAAACCTACAGCCTGCTTAGGAACATTCTTATCTCTATCAAGAATATAGCCATTATGAGTAACTGGACTTCTCATCGCATAACGTCCAGTAGGGAAAGCGTCATCTGGTGTCCAATACTGTGCACTAACCCCCTTATTAACTAAATGCCAATACTGTAACTTTTTACCTGTTGATTTTGATTTAGCAACACTAAACGTGTAACCACCTCCGAGTGGAATAATACGCTTAACATCTGCAGGATAAGTAACATTATTATTACTTGGAGCCGCCCAAAAGTCTTCATTGGCAATATCATCCATATCAAGTACAAAGCGAGGACCAAGATAACGCTGTGTAAGAACAGCATTACCATCTATATCTTCCCAACGCATCACATAACGATAATCATTATTGGTAACCCAAGACATAGAACCTTCAAGACCAGAATTTACTCGGGTAGAAGGCTGTTTTGCGTAACCTTGATATGCTTGTCCTTCACCATCATTGCTAATATAATCAGGCTTTTTAGACATACCTATCATATAAGCAACAATCTTACCATCTACATTTACTCCCTTAGAAGAGCTATGGAACGCAAGTTTTGTATCGCTCCAACCTGGAAGTTTAACAGGAGAAACAACACCCATAGAGTACTTATAATGATTACCATTACCACGGAAACCAGAGAAACCATAACCCTGTGGGACAATACTACGCCAGTATTCATGATTAGCAAACATAAAACCAGCTGGTATATTTGAGATGTTATCCTCTAACTCGCTTGCAGTATAACGAATGCTATGCTCTACGTCTTGGTTTTCATCACTTGAAAGTTCCGCCTCTGTACCAAAGTTATCATGCTTAGAAAGGTAGCTCAACGGAGCAAAGTTATACACAACCTTACCCTTAGCAGGATAGTTAGCACCAGAAACATAACTTGTAAGCGTACCATACGCAGGGAGCATATTGATAGAGGTTGGAATAACCTTACCAACAGTTCCATTACCATCAGGTACAGCCATCAGCAAGAACTGAGTCTTAGCAATGTTCTTTACAGAGTAGTTTCCTACCCCTTCTTCATTACCTTCATAAATCTTCACCGCCTGCTCCTGTGGTGCCATCCATACATAGATATAGCTTGGGGCTTCCTGCCCCTTCGCAACCTTATCAAAATTGTCGCCAGAAGTTCTTGGCAAGAAGGTATGGTCATAATAATAAAGAGCAGTATTAAGCTTGATTCCAGACTTCTCCTCATTATAATCTGCAATATACTCACCATGTACACGGTATCTTCTCTTCTTATAAAGCCCATCATCACCTGACACGGCTCTATCTTCAAATGGACGCTGATAGAACTTGAAAGCCTTGAAAGCCTCCTTAAAAGAAGCAGACTTAGCAGAAGCCACATCGCTATCCTCTGTATCCTTAAGGCTTGATGAGTTAACCAAATCTTCATCATCAAAAGCCTTTAAGTCAAACTGACCACAAAGAATGTTACTTGTTATGATTCGTACACCATTATACTTAAAATCAAAGTCAGTGTTATTGGTAACCTTCAGACGTACGATAGTACCAAACTGCTTAAATTTAACAGCCTTCTCTGCCTTAATTGTCTTATTAGCAGCATTGGTTGTCAACTTACGCCAACTGAAAACATAAGGAATATTTGCACCCCATGTTACTTTTTCACCTGCAGCATCACGTGCAACATGTCCCTCTGAAAAACCATTGAATTTCACTTGGTTATTACCTGGAAGCATCTCACCACCGAGAATACCACATACATACCATGTGCCCTTACTAAGGTCGGTACCACTCTTCATTTCAAAGGTCTCACTTGGCAACAAAGTTAAATCACCACCCTTCTTATAAGTCCAGTTTGTAACAACCTTAGTAATAGGCTGTGAACTATCTGTACTCTTAAAGATAAGAAGTACAGGAACCTTAGTTCCATCAGCAATCTCCTGCCCCTCGTTTCCTGACTTATCAAAGATACCAATAGGTGTTGGAAAACCTGTATTGTCATCCGTTTCGTAACCGATGGCACGAGTAGTAGCTGCGGTTTTTCCCATATCACCTTCCAGTGACATAGACACAGTTATTCCAGGCTGATTGTCATCAGTAGAGATAGACTCTACCATATCATTGTCTGTACAGCCTACAAAAAGCAATGCACAAACAGCAATACATGAATAAAGAAAATGTTTCATATATTTGTTATTTTATGTAGATAATTTATTTCCTACCAGAAAGTTATTCTGAATTTAAAATAATATGCTTAAAATCCAGTTGGGTTCGTTTCCTCAGGATCTTCTTCATCATCCGCAGGGTCGAGATTACCCTTCAAATTACTTTGCACATGGAATCCACCTTCCAGAAAATCATCAGTATAAAAGCTTAATACTTGCGCATTAGGCTTTACATAATCCTTCTTCTTCATAAACTTTTAGTAAAATAGATTTTTTATAATAAATATGGGTTAATTTTCCTTCTATTCAAGCTAAAGTTGCTTAAAGCACTTTACTTTAGTATTGGTGTAATCACCAAGTCATCTTGAGTACTTTTTATTTTCTTTTGCAAAATTACGCATAAACATTTAGAACACCTCCGCGTAAGTAAGTGTTTTTAAGAAAATTAACCATAGCTCTGTGTTTCTTTTGTAATCAAAAGACTGAATAGGATATATTAAAAATAAATAACACATTAACCCAGTACAACCAAAAAAAATCTCTATCTACACAAGAAAGGAGCTAATGGTTAAAAACACCATTAACTCCTTATAAATTATTTAAACCAAATCGATTATTAGACCAAAATATGTATAGTTCTTATTACTATGATATTGCTTCCTAACATCTTTTGTTTAGGCTCTAACGACTGATTTGGATTTAATTACTAAAATCCTACTTCTCAGGATAGAACTTCACGCAAACTGGGTGACTAAGGATAATATCCTGATTAGTATTCTTAAGCAGGCCAGTGAACTTATCGCGTGAGTAAACTTCTATTGAATTATCATCACGACAAGCAACCAGAAGGAACTTTCCATTTGGAGTAATCGCAAAGTTACGTGGATGTCTACCTGTAAACTGCGCACCAATACGAGTCAATGTACCATTATTATTTACACGGAAAATTGTGATACCATCACCCTTCAAACGTGTACTGGCATAAACAAACATTCCATCAGGGCTAACATGGATATCAGCACCACCACGTGCATTAGCATTATCAGCAGCGATGGTCTGAAGTTCCTTTAACTTACCCTCCTTATAAGTATAAACTGTTACATTACAAGACAACTCGCTCATAAGATAAGCATACTTACCGTTAGGAGAGAAAACAAGATGACGTGGACCAGAGCCAGCTTTTACATGAGCAGCAATACCATGATTCTCTAACTTCTTATCACGCTTATTGTAAGAGAAGCAAAGAATACGATCGCCACTAAAGTCAGTTGTAAGGATATAACCATCAGGAGCAAAAATCGCACAATGCGCATGAGGTGTGTTCTGACGTGAACGATCAGGTCCACCTTTCACACTACCCAACTGTAGCAACGACTTATCAAGTGTTCCATTCTTAAGAATTGGAAAAACAGAGATTGTACCCGCAGAATAGTTAGCTGTTAGTGCAATCTTGCCATCTGTGTCTACATAACAAGGATCACCACCATGCGTCAACTGTGAGTTCTTAAAAGCAAAAGTTCCTTTTACAGGGTCATAACCAATACAATTGAGAACAGCTGTCGCATTATTCTTCTCACTAACAGCATAGATATTACGCCCATCCTTACTGAAAGTAAAATAAGAAGGATTGTCTACATTCAACGAAGTAATCCCCGAAGCTTTACCTGTAGACTGATCAAAAGAGAATGAATATAATCCTTGACTACCTGCATCAGTATAGGTTCCAACAACCATTTTGATATTATTATCGGCAAAACCAAATACAGGACTGAAGGCCAAAGCCACACCTAACAAAATAGATTTAAATTTCATCTTTGTTTAATCTGTTATATTTATTTATGTTCTATGTTTCACCTATTATATAATAAGCAAAGTTGCTTATATAATTCTTTTAAGATATAAGGAATAACTTTATAACGTTACAAAAATAAACAAAACTATCATAACCCTCTATATATTTTCATTATTTTTCACTTGTTTGGTTTGTTTTTAAGTTTTTACAAACATTCAAAAGAGCATGAATCCAACAAGCAGTTTAGTTAAATAATCATAAACTACATACAATCCTACCATTCAAAACAATTATATAAGGTTGAAAATAAGTACCTTTGCAGTCCGATTATTAAAGGGGGATTTTCTTAGAACCCCATACGATGCGTGTTAATAGTGTTGTCTTTGGCCGGGCAGCATGGTTAGGACAAGCACAGTCGTAGAAATAGAAAACGTTTTTTAGTAGTAAAATTATTAATTTTTTAGAATGGACACTTTAAGTTACAAGACTATTTCCGTAAACAAGGAAACAGCTAAGAAAGAGTGGGTCGTTATTGACGCGAGCGATCAGATTGTAGGTCGCCTTTGCTCTAAAGTAGCTAAACTTCTTCGCGGAAAGTACAAGCCAACTTTCACCCCACATGTAGATTGTGGTGACAACGTAATCATTATCAATGCAGCTAAGGTTGTATTCTCTGGTAAGAAGGAGACTGATAAGGTTTACACACGTTATACTGGTTACCCTGGTGGTCAGCGTTTCAACACACCTGCACAGCTTCGTACTCGCAAGAACGGTATTGACAAGATGATTCGTCATGCTGTTAAGGGTATGTTACCAAAGGGTCCTTTAGGTCGTCATCTGTTGGATAACCTCTATGTTATCGAAGGTACAGAGCTCAACGGTCTCGAGGCACAGAAGCCAAAGGCAATTGATATTAACCAGTATAAATAATAAGGAGAAAGATGGAAGTAATTAATGCAATTGGTCGCCGTAAGAGCGCTGTAGCGCGTGTTTACCTCTCAGAGGGCACCGGTAAGATCACTATCAACAAGAAAGATTTAACTGAATTCTTCCCATCAGCTATCCTGCAGTACGTGGTTAAGCAGCCACTGCAGTTGCTCGGTGTAGAAGGTCAGTATGACATTAAGGCCAACCTCGATGGTGGTGGCTTTACTGGTCAGAGCCAGGCACTGCGTCTTGCTATCGCTCGTGCATTGGTTAAGGTTAACGCTGAAGATAAGAAAGCACTCAAGGACCAGGGATTCCTGACACGCGACAGCCGTACTGTTGAGCGTAAGAAACCAGGTCAGCCAAAGGCTCGTGCTCACTTCCAGTTCAGTAAGCGTTAATATTTTCCTTAGTCTTTGAGCTTTGAATATTGAACTTTGAACTTTATGATATGTTTTGTTCGGTAAAAGAACAAAGCAAAACAGAAGGAAAAAGTTCAAGCTTAAAGGTAAAAGTTCAAACCTCAAACCTCAAAGTTCAAAGGAAAAGGAGATGGTTTAGTATCTAAACTGACGCGATTCCTTATCGGGGGACTACCCGTCAGTTGATTCTAACAAGCGTGGTGAAGCTCATTCGCCAAGAAAGAATTTAAAAGAAAGTAAACAAGTAAAAACAAACAAAATGTCAAGAACAAATTTTGACCAGTTATTGGAGGCAGGATGTCACTTTGGCCACCTCCGTCGCAAGTGGAACCCAGCTATGGCTCCTTACATCTTCATGGAGCGTAATGGTATCCACATCATCGATCTTCACAAGACAGTAGCTAAGGTTGACGAGGCTGCAGAGGCACTCAAGGGTATCGCTAAGAGTGGCAAGAAGATCTTGTTCGTCGCTACTAAAAAACAGGCTAAGGAAGTTGTAGCAGAGAAGGCTGCAGCTGTTAACATGCCATACGTAAACGAGCGTTGGGCTGGCGGTATGCTGACCAACTTCCCAACCATCCGTAAGGCTGTGAAGAAAATGACGAACATCGACAAGTTGATGAACGACGGAACATTCTCTAACCTCTCTAAGCGTGAGCTTTTGCAGATTTCACGTCAGCGTGCTAAGCTCGAGAAGAACCTCGGTTCTATCTCTGACTTGACTCGTTTGCCATCTGCACTCTTCGTTGTTGACGTAATGAAGGAGCACATCGCTGTTAAGGAGGCTAACCGTCTCGGCATCCCTGTATTCGGTATCGTTGATACCAACTCTGATCCTAAGAACATCGACTACATCATTCCTGCTAATGATGATGCTAAGGATTCTGTAGAGGCTATCCTCGCTGCTTGCTGCGGTGCTATCGCAGAGGGTCTTGAGGAGCGTAAGGCTGAGAAGGCTGACGAGAAGGCTGCAGCAGAGCAGGCTGAAGAGGCTGCTGAGGCTAAGCCAAAGCGTGCTGCTCGTAAGACGGAGGAGGCTCCAAAGGCTGAGAACGAGGCACCAGCTGCTGAGTAATTAAAAGAAACATAGTGGGCGCTGGTGAGTGCTAATGAGCTTCTATATTATTTGTAATAATACGTGAAGTTTATTATCCCTCATCAACGCCCACAATATTTAATAATATTAGAAAGGAAAACAAAAAATGGCTGTATCTATTGAAGATATCAAGAAGCTCCGCGCTATGACTGGCGCAGGTCTGGCTGACGTAAAGAAGGCACTTACAGAGGCTGAAGGCGATTATGACAAAGCAAAGGAATTGATCCGCGAGCGTGGTTTGGCTATCGCTGCTAAGCGTTCTGACCGTGAGACATCAAATGGTTGTGTACTCGTTAAGCAGGTAGACGACTTTGCTGCTATGGTTGCTATTAAGTGTGAGACAGACTTCGTTGCTAACGGTCAGGACTTCATTGCCCTCGTTCAGGAGATTTTGGACGCTGCTGTTGCTAACAAGTGCAAGAGCCTTGATGAGGTTAAGGCTCTTAAGCTCGCTAACGGTGAGGATGCTGCTACTGCTGTTCAACAGCGTTCTGGTGTTACCGGTGAGAAGATGGAGCTTGACGGCTACAACTTCCTTGAGGGTGAGAACATCTCTGTTTATGACCACATGAACAAGCACACTCTCGCAACTATGGTTCAGCTCAACGAGAACAACGAGGATGCTGGTCACAAGGTAGCTATGCAGGTTGCAGCTATGAAGCCAGTTGCTCTTGACGAAGCATCTATTCCACAGTCAGTTAAGGACGAGGAGTTCAAGGTTGCTGTTGAGAAGACTAAGGAAGAGCAGATTGAGAAGGCTGTTGTTGCTGCTATCAAGAAGGCAGGTATCAACGCTAACCTCGTTGACAGCGATGACCACATCGAGTCTAACATCAAGAAAGGTTGGTTGACTCGTGAGGAAGCTGATAAGGCTATCGAAATCCGCAACACTGTAGCTGCTGAGAAGGCTGCAAACCTCAATGAGGATATGATTAACAACATCGCTAAAGGTCGTTTGAACAAGTTCTTCAAGGAGAACTGTCTCGTTGATCAGGAGTTCCAGTTCGGTGATGGCGACAAGCAGAGCGTTAGCGAGTGGCTTAAGGCTCAGAGCAAGGATCTTAAGATTGTTGCCTACAAGCGCTTCACTCTCTCTGCAGAGTAATCACAGACCTTCTTAAGAAGAAAGATATGGGAGTTGCAGGAAAGCCATTAGGCTCCTGCAACTCTCTTTTATTAGAAGTTAGGGCTTATTAGCCTTATTTGGCTTATTAGCCTAATAAGCCAAATACCAAAGAAACTACCAACAATGAAAATCTTTGCAGTCGGCATGAATTATGCCAAACATAATAAATCGTTAAACGAAACGTTATCTACAAAGGAAGGACCAGTTATCTTCACTAAGGCAGACTCTGCCCTACTGAAAGACCAAAAGCCTTTCTTCATACCCGATGATTTGGGAACGATTGAATATGAAACGGAACTCGTGGTGCGTATCTGTCGATTGGGAAAGACAATCTCTGAACGTTTCGCCCATAGATACTACGATGCTGTGACAGTAGGTATTGATTTCACTGCACGAGAATTACAACAAAAGCTAAGAGCAAAAGGACTACCATGGGACCTCTGTAAAGGTTTTGATGGTTCGGCTGCTTTAGGCGAATGGGTATCAAAGGATAAATTTCTTGATATACAACGACTCCGTTTCCACCTTGATATCAACGGACAGACTATGCAAGAGGGATGTACAAGTGATATGCTATATAAAGTAGATGAAATCATCAGTTATATTAGTCGCTACTTCACCCTCAAGACTGGTGACATCATCTATACAGGCTGCCCATCAGGCTGTGGACCAGTTCATATCAACGATCATCTGGAAGGATATATAGAGGAAAGAAAAGTCCTCAACTTCAATTGCAAGTAAATACGCTCAAATAATCGAACCAAACAGAGGGAATAACTGACAAAAAGACTTAAGGAGGAATACATCAATAAAATGACGAAAGAAATCAATAAGCTGATGACGAAACGCTCAGCAATACTCTGCTTCATACTACTGTTGGTTTGTATCAATCTATCAGCTCAACAGCAAAGATTCTTTAACCTAACAGTTAAAGATGTGACAATAGACTCAGTATTGCCACAGTTCCGCTATGCTATCCCTGTAGGTGAGCAATATACTGACTCTATCTACGAATTGGAGATACGCTACCCTGAGTTCATTGACATGGACAAGGCGGATATTGAGAGATATAACGCACTGACTGCTATCGTCCCCCCAACACTCCCAGAGATACATCAGCAGATGACTGTAGAACGCAAACGTGGTGTCTTAGAGATATCCCTGACACCAATTGTTCAGCACAATGGTAAGAAGCAGTTCCTCGTTAGTTTCATGATAGCCCTTACATCGCGTCCTAAGAAGATAAAGACAAAAGCCCTTGCTACTCGTGCTGGAGGTGTAACGGCATCTCCAGTAGCTAATCGCTATGTAGACCACTCTGTTCTTGCCAGCGGAAAATGGGCAAAGATACGTGTTCCAGCTAATGGCGTCTATCAATTAACCAATGAACTTATCCGTCGTGCAGGTTTCTCTAACATTGACAAAGTAAAAATCTATGGCTATGGAGGTAACTTACAGAAGGAGGTCCTAACAGCTGATTACATTACTTCACATGATGATTTAAAGGAAGTTCCGACCTATAACAGCAACGGCAGACGACTCTTCTACGCACATGGTCCTGTTAGCTGGGAAAATAACACATCGGTAAAGAGAATCCGCAACCCTTATTCTAACTATGGTTATTACTTCCTAACAGAAGACAACAACAGTGCTCCTGCAACTGTTTCAGATAGCACAACCTTCCTCAATAGTTTCTATCCATCAGCAGGAGATTATCATAGTTTGCATGAGGTTGATAATTTCAGTTGGTATCATGGAGGTCGAAACCTCTTTGAAGAGACTCCATTAAAACTGAACGAAGGTAAAGTATTCGCTTTAGCAAACAAAGCTCGTGCTACAAGTGCAAAACTCACTGTAGCCGTAACAACAGGTACTTATAATTCTATTGTAAAGGTAGAAGCTAATGGTCAGCGTCTTGGCGACATAAGAGTCACACCACAAGAATCGTTTGACAAAGGATATGAAGAAGTCAGGACCTACACTCTCAACACACTTCATGCCGTTGACAGTATCAAACTGACAACCATATCAGGTGGTCCAGCACGTCTTGACTATCTTATCATGACCTACCCTACTCCTGCGCCAGCACCTTCATTAAAGGCATCTTTCCCTGCTCCTGAATATGTTTACAACATAACCAATCAGGACCTTCATGCTCACGAGCCTGTCAATATGGTAATCATCATACCAACAAGCCAGAAGCTATTGAAGCAAGCAGAACGTTTAGCAGACTTCCATCGTACACACGATAATATTTCAGTACGTATTGTTCCTGCAGACGAACTCTATAATGAGTTCTCCAGTGGAACGCCTGATGCAATGGCTTATCGTCGCTACATGAAGATGCTTTACGACCGTGCTACCAGTAATAATCTTCCACAGTCGCTCCTACTCTTTGGTGACTGCGTATGGGATAATCGTATGGTGACCAGTGCCTGCCGTAACCTTAACCCTGACGACTATCTTCTTGCATACGAGAGTGAAAACTCTTTCAGCGAGACCGATTGCTATGTCAATGATGGTTGGTTTACTTTGATGGACGATGGTGAGGGTGGAGATTTGTTAAGACGTGACAAAGAAGATCTCGGAGTAGGGCGTTTCCCTGTTACAGACATATCAGATGCAAAGATATTAGTTGATAAGACTATCAACTATGCTGAGAACAAAAATGGAGGAAGTTGGGAGAATGTTCTTATGTTCATGGGCGATGATGGTAACAATAATCTCCACATGCACGACGTCAATGAGACGGCAGAAACCATCATGGGACTTTACCCAAGCTATCAGGTTAAGAAAGTTATGTGGGACGCTTATACACGAACGTCTTCAGCAACAGGTCATAGCTACCCAGAGGTAAGCACTATTATTAAGCAGCAACAAGCACAAGGTGCACTTATCATGGATTATGCTGGTCATGGAAAAGAAGACCAGATTTCTCATGAAGCAGTACTCCGTCTCAACGACTATGCTAACTTTACCAACGCTAATCTGCCGCTTTGGATTACTGCCAGTTGTGATATCATGCCATACGATGGTACCATCCCAACTATTGGTGAAGCTGCCATGCTAAACAAGAAAGGTGGCTCAGTAGCTTTCTGGGGTACTACTCGTACGGTATATGCTTACTATAACAAGGCTATCAATACCGCCTTCCTCAAGCATATACTGAGCTTTACAAATGGTAAGCCTACCACATTGGGCGAAGCACAGCGTCTGGCTAAATGCGAGTTGATTAATTCTAATAGCGACCTTACACCTAACAAGCTTCAATATGCCTTATTGGGCGATCCTGCACTCGCATTGAATCTCCCTACATTAGAAGTCAAGGTCGAGACGATCAATGGACAAACACCAAGTACAACGGGCTCTGTTGTACTCAAAGGTGGCTCCGTAGTAACCGTCAAAGGATACATAGCAAAGAACGGCAGTAAGCAAAGTGATTTCAAGGGACTACTCACTGCTACCGTACGTGATACAAAAGAACTTATTACTTGCAAGAAGCAGGAAGATACATCCGTAAGGGCTTTCCAGTATTATGATCGCCAGAAGGTACTCTACAATGGTACAGATAGTATCAAGAATGGTGAGTTTACATTCACCTTTGCTGTACCACGTGACATCAACTATGCAGCAGGTACAGGCTTGATGAATTTATCTGCCATTAACGACAGCCATACCCTTATGGCACAAGGACATGAAGAGGGATTCACTATTGATGGTTCTGAGATTGTGTACAACGACTCTATTGGCCCGTCTATCTATGCTTATCTCAATTCTCCTTCATTTGTCAATGGTGGTGAGGTCAACAGTACCCCTTACTTCTTTGCACAGATAACAGATAAAGATGGTATTAACGCTTCTGGTAATGGTATCGGACATGATATGCAGCTGACCATTGACGGCAAGCTGATACAGACCTATATTCTGAATGATAACTTTCGATACGACTTCGGTAGCTATACCTCTGGAACAACAGGTTTTAGCCTACCAGAGCTTTCAGAAGGACCACACACACTGCAGTTCCGCGCATGGGATATACAGAACAACCCTTCAACCGTCACACTTCAGTTCAAAGTTGTTAAGGGGCTGGCACCAGAAATTTACAGCGTCAATGCCTCTAAAAACCCAGCCAAGACAGAGACAACCTTCATCGTTACACACAACTACATTGGCTCAGATGTGGATATCGACATTGAAGTATTCGATATGAGCGGCCGACTGCTGTGGCACCGTAGTGAGACTGGTGTTGCATCAGGTAATGCCATTACAGCCAACTGGGACCTTACTGTCGAGAATGGAGCAAGACTCCAAACAGGCGTCTATCTCTATCGAGTACGCCTCAGCAGCAATGGTGCTACAAAGGTATCGAAAGCTAAGAAACTGATTATCTTAGACAATAAATAACACAGAAAGAACGTTTCAATCCATATAGAAACATTTAATAAGCAATCCAATTAAAATAGAATGATTAATAAGCTTCGTATAGCCATCCTCTCACTGACGGTATTTGCTTCGACTACCGCTTTCGCTCAGGATAAGAAAGACATTTTTAACCCTGTCAACACATCTGTTACCTCACAGTCTATCGCTCCTGACGCACGTGCTGCAGGTATGGGTGACGTTGGTGCAGCCACCGACCCAGATGTGAACTCACAGTATTGGAATCCAGCTAAATACCCTTTTAATATTTCTCGTGCTGGTGTTTCATTGAACTATACTCCTTGGCTCCGCCAGTTGGTGAGCGACATTGATTTGGCTTACCTTGCAGGTTACTATCGTATCGGTGATTATAGTGCTGTATCTGCCTCAATGCGTTACTTCTCTTTGGGTGAGGTACAGATGACAGACGGCTCTAATATGACCATTAACCCTTACGAGATGTCAATGGACGTGGCCTACTCTCTGATGTTGAGTGAACATTTCTCATTAGGTGCTGCTGTACGTTGGATATACTCAGACCTTACCTATAATTATACAGATGATACCGCACCAGGTTCTGCCTTTGCAGCCGACTTGTCTTGCTATTATCAGAACTATATCAATATCGGTGAGCGTGAGTGCCAGTTGGGCTTAGGTATGAATATCTCTAACATTGGTTCGAAGATTACCTTCGGTGGTGATAATCGCTCTGAATTCATCCCAACCAACCTACGTTTAGGTGCTTCCTTGATGATTCCTATCGATGAATTCAATCGTTTTACCATTGCTGCTGATGCTAACAAACTATTGGTTCCTACCTATCCAAAGCGTCAGGCTGATGAAACACAAGTAGACTATGATAACCGTCTTCAGAAGGAATACTATGACGTATCTTCTATCTCTGGTATCTTCAAGAGCTTTGGTGATGCACCTAATGGTGCTTCTGAAGAGTTACAGGAGATTCAGTGGAGCTTAGGTGCAGAATATACCTATAATGATAAGTTTTCACTCCGCGCTGGTTACCACCACGAAAGCGAGAACAAAGGTAACCGCAAGTACTTCACTGTAGGTGCAGGCTTCAAGATGAATGTATTTGCATTAGATGCTGGCTATGTCATAGCAACGGCTAAGAACAACCCACTTGATCAGACCCTCCGTTTCTCTCTCTCGTTTGATATGGATGGTATCAAGGATTTGTTTAAGAGGAGGTAAAGACCTCTCCCAGCCCCTCCAAAGGAGGGGGAGGAACTAATGGGAAACTATTAGAACAGACTTAGTTATCCGCTTCTTATCGTATTCATTAATTATTTAGCATTAACTCTCAACCAACCTTCTGCTTATCTTTTAGTAAAGATATTCCCCCTCCTTTGCAGGGTATTAGGAAGGTTCTCCTTATATAAGTATATGACCGATTCTACTCAACCCATCCCATCGTTCCGTGTCGGAATGGGATACGACGTACACAAACTCGTTGAAGGACGTGACCTATATTTAGGTGGTATCAAGATAGAGCATACACTTGGACTCCTTGGACATAGTGATGCCGACGTACTCATTCATGCTATCTGCGATGCACTACTCGGCGCAGCCAATATGCGTGATATCGGTTATCACTTCCCCGACACCTCTGCTGAAACATTAGACATGGACTCAAAGGTCATTCTTCGTAAGACCATCGATCTCTTGGCAACAAAGGGCTATCGCGTGGGAAACATTGATGCTACGGTATGTGCAGAACGTCCAAAGATAAACCCACATATCCCTGCTATGTGCAAATGCTTATCTGATATTATTGGCTGCGATATCGATGCTGTATCTATTAAAGCTACCACTTCCGAGCGCATGGGATTTGTTGGCCGTGAAGATGGTATGGCTGCATACGCTGTTTGTATGATTGTAAAGGCATAAGCGTACAAAAACGTAGTGCAGAATATGCTACATAGAGATTCTACATAAGAACTGATCAATTATCAGTGCTTAAACAGAACAATATATAACGACATTGGTTGTTAAATAAAAAAGGGACACGGCATGTGTCCCTTTTTTTGGGGGGTTCTTCCGTTAAATGTGTGGACGCTTTTCGTACAGCTTTAACGGAAGAACCTTTTTTATTATGCTTTATACTAATTAAGCTCTTACAAGTTTCAAACGTTACAACAAGCTCTCAATCTCTTGCTGAAGATTCGTAATCTGTGAAGGGTTCTTCACGATGTTATTACCACGATCAATGAGGTAAATGATTGGGAAAGACTGTGCAGGAGCAGTATAAGCTCTACTGATACCCGTATCATCATAAACATTAATCCATGGCAGATTAGCCACCTGTTCCTTCCAGAAATGGGCATTATCATCTAATGAAACCATATAGATTTCCAAACCACGGTCATGATATTTATTGTAAAGTTCGCGTAGCTGCATAATGTATTCCGTAGAACCCTTTGCAGCAAAGACATGGAAGTCAAGCAAAACAACCTTACCCTTCAAATCTGTCAGATGACGTTCTACACCACGGTTGTCACGCAATGGAAGGTCAACAACCCCCAATTCCTTTGCTTCTATCTCCACAGGCCTATTCTGTGCCTTCACAATACGCTCGTCCTTCATCCCCTTAATGGTAATATTATGGAGGTTCTGCGTACGCTTTGACGCTGGATAATAAGTATCCCAACTGGTGGCAACAGCACCGAACACCTTATTATCTGCCACATCTCTGGATGGGTCAAAGATCAAATGTGCCTGATTACCTATTACGATATACTGGAACAATGCAAAGTAGCTATAAGCACGCATTGGTTCCTTAAAGATATAGTTGCGTGATACATCCTGCTTATAGTCACTCATCAACACGGTGATGATTGAGTCAGCAAGGTCAGGACGCTCAGCAAGAATTGTTTGACAACGTGCTTGCAAGTCAATTTGCTTCAGTGCCAATTCCTTGATTTTCTCATTCTCATAGGAACCCTTCACTGTATAATCGGTAGCCATCTGCGGATAAGTAGCCTTCACATCAACAGTCTCTGTTGAGTCAATACCAATATTGATAATCTGCCCAGCAATACGAAGACGATAAAACTCAGGGTTCTCAACCTTATCACCTGAAAACGAAAAAGTTCCCTTTTCATCGAGTTTTACAGAGTCAACAGTAGAGAATCCATCGAGTCCATTATGCTCGAAATAGAGCAAAGAATCCTTGGCATTTGCAATAGAACCTGTCACATGGAACTTTTCTCCCGCACAACTTGCCAGTGCAGCGAGTCCAACAATCGCAAAGCCTGCCGCCAAAATGTTTCCGATTTTATGCTTCATTGTTTAATAGATATTACGTTTTTATCTTATGTTTCCTGCAAAGGTAACGTAAAATGATAAAACTGCAAAGCAATTATCGTCAAATATTATCAAATTCACTATACTTATATAAATCATCCTCCAGCCGCCAAAATGATAATAGATTCTTCACTGATAGCCGTATTTTAATACCTTTTCAACACCCCAAAAAGCCTCCTTTACTCATTTACATGGAGTGTTAGTTATTGGGTGATAGGTGTTTGATATTGGGTGGTGATGGATTCCTTTGAATAGTAATTGCTTACTAAGAATATTCACCCTACACTGGTAATCACTCCCCTCTCCTTTCGGAGAGGGGTTGGGGGTGAGGCTCGGTTGGGGGTGAGGCTGGGCTGGGCTACAACTTCACATCCTACAAAAAGAAGAAAGGCTTCGCATCACTGCGAAGCCTTTCGTTTAACATCAAACTTACTCACGTAAGTTTTGTGTCCTTGTACTAACTCAAATAATTAACTTTAATAACGACTATTTTTCTATTTGACAATGCAAAGTTACAAAAAAAACACATAAAAAAAATGTAATTCACGAATATTCGATGACACTTTTAGACTTTATAACAGTACAAGTGTTTTCGTAGTATTTTTTTAATAGCTTATGATAAAATACTTAAATCTATCAACTTTTTTTTAGATTTCCATCCAATACTCCTCTTCTAAATACTATCTTTTTCTTCCATCCTTTTGATTTATAGGAAGTTTTATTTGCTCATTTCAACTTCTTAACGTACCTTTGCAAACAATTAAAGGTAACATACCACCTGAGAGTTTGCGTACTGGCTGGTTGAAGCCCGTCGCAGGCAAGTGTCTTTTTAGTGGGTTCGTTTGGTGGTGAGCTTACCTTTTATATAGGATAATAAATTATAAACAAACGAATTTGAAGACATTTGAAGAGTTAGGTGTGAGCGAAGAGATTCGTCGCGCCATTAGTGAGCTTGGATTTGAAAATCCAATGCCTGTACAGGAAGAAGTAATCCCTTATTTACTTGGTAATCGTAACGACGTCATCGCACTGGCACAGACTGGTACGGGTAAGACGGCTGCATTCGGTTTGCCTTTGCTGCAACGTATTGATACAAGCAGCAAGGAGACTCAAGCTATTGTGCTGAGTCCTACGCGTGAGCTTTGTTTGCAGATTGCCGATGACTTGAAGGAATTTAGTAAGTATATCCCTCATCTACATATCGCAGCTGTTTATGGCGGTGCGTCTATCGACACACAGATTCGCCAATTGCGCCATGGTGTACAGATTATCGTAGCTACACCGGGTCGTCTGATCGACCTTATGCACCGTGGTAAGGCTCGCCTTGACAAGGTAAGAAACGTTGTTTTGGACGAGGCTGACGAGATGCTGAACATGGGTTTCCAAGAGAGTATCACTGAGATATTGACGGGTGTACCTGAAGATCGTAACACATTATTGTTCTCGGCTACGATGAGTCGTGACGTTGAGCGTGTTGCAAAGGGTTATCTACACGACTATAAAGAGATTGTTGTGGGTAGCCGTAACGAGGGTGCTGAGAGTGTAAACCATATCTATTATATGGTAAACGCACGCGACAAGTACCTTGCATTGAAGCGATTGGTTGACTTCTATCCAAAGATTTATGCGATTGTGTTCTGCCGTACAAAGGTTGAGACACAGGAGATTGCCGATAAATTGATTAAGGACGGATACAATGCCGAGGCGTTGCATGGCGACCTCTCGCAGCAGCAGCGTGACCTTACGATGCAGAAGTTCCGCTCACATCTCACACAGATTCTCGTGGCAACAGACGTTGCAGCACGTGGATTGGATGTGAACGACTTGACACACGTTATCAACTATGGTCTCCCTGATGATATCGAGAACTATACCCACCGCTCTGGCCGTACGGGTCGTGCAGGCAAGAAGGGTACTTCTATCTCGATTATTCACTCACGTGAGAAGTATAAGGTACGTAATATTGAACGCGAAATCAGTAAAGAGTTTGTTGACGGAACACTGCCTTCACCAGAGGAAATCTGCAAGAAGCAGCTGTTTAAGACAATGGATGACATTCTGAAGACAGACGTTGATGAGGACCAGATTGCTCCTTACATGAAGGATATCAACCGCCAGTTTGAGTATATTGATAAGGAGGTTGTCATCAAGAAGATTGTAACTGCAACCTTCGGTCGTTTCCTTGAGTATTATAAGAATGCTCAGGAGATTGAGAAGCCATCGTCACGTAGTGCACGTGAAGATAGCCGTGGCGCAAGAGGTGAAGGCAGAGGAAGCCGCAGCCGTGGACCACGTAAGCCAGAGAGTGGCTACAAGCGACTCTTTATCAACCTCGGTAAGGCAGATGGTTTCTATCCGGGTGAGGTGATGCAGTTTGTCAATAAGAACGTGCATGGCAAGCAGGCAGTAGGCCATATTGACCTCCTTGCTAAGCAGAGCTACATCGAAGTGCCAGAGCAGGACGCTCAGAAGGTGATGCAGTCATTGGACGGTGCAACCTACAAAGGTCGTAAGGTACGTTGTAACGATGCCGAAGAAGGTGGTCACGGTCGTTCGGCTAATGGCCGATCAGCTGGTGGCAATGGTCGCTCTGCAGGTGGACGTGGCGGTTACGGAAGCCGTGGCGAGGGTCGTCAGGAGTCTCGTGAGCGCAAGGGCCGTAGTCGTCGCCAGTATGACGAAAATCCTTTCGGAGGACAGCATAAGTTCAAGAAAGATGATTGGAAGGAACTTATGAAGGGTAGCCCAGCTAAGTTGAAGGGCGATGAACCAGACTTCTCTGAGGAAGGTTGGGCAAGACGCAAACCAAAGAAGTAAAAGACCCCTCCCCAACCCTCCCCAAAGGGGAGGGAGACTTAGCGTATAACATTGGAGAGGCTTTCGATACATTGGCTATACATCTATCATATATTGTATAGCGCATTGCTATCTTCATGAGTGGTGTTAAGCCTCCGCACCATTGGTGCGGAGCATCAACACGAGTAGTGCGGAGCCTCAACACGATGGCTAAAAAGGGGAAAAGCGACTGTTGTTTGTATTATATTACACCTATTCCAGTAATAACTATGTACAAAATCATAGCCAGTTTATACCGTTTTAATATGAGAGGGGCTAACAGAAGCATTCCTTATTTTGCTACCTTGACAAACCTTCTCGCACTGTTTACACTTTGTTTCTTTATAATAATTGGTTTATTAAATATGCAGAGTGTATTAAATTTTTGGCATACAGGCTCAAAATCAGAGGATTACCTAATAGGTGCGATTGTTGCTATTCCTTTATACCTCTTAATGTTTCTGCTATTTCCCGAACGAAAGATGAAAGAACGAGAGGCATTACTGACAAAGAAAGAATATAAACTGGGACTATTCTGTTATGTTTTGTTGCTAATAATATTAATGATTATCTTTTTATCTATTATCTAAAAAAGATATTAGATACTTATTGTAAAAGTCAATAAATACACTTATAGATACAACTTCACAAAATAAAAGAGGTACGTTCATTCTTGAACATACCTCTTTTAATATATTAAGAGTAACTCTTACTGTGGATTAATTTCCTTCAAAAGGCGGTCAGCATGACCCCACTTATCCATCAGGTAAAGGACGAAGCGGATGTCAACACCAATACAACGTGCAAGTTTACGATCGAAGTTGATGTCGCTTGAAAGACTATCCCAGTTGCCGTCGAAAGCAAGACCAATAAGGCGACCCTTACCATCGAACATTGGAGAACCAGAGTTACCACCAGTGATATCATTGTTGGTAAGGAAGCAAAGCTGCATCTTACCGGTTGTCTTATCAGCGTAACGACCAAAGTCCTTAGCACTCATAAGATCCATCATGATAGGCTCAACCTTATAGTCCTCAAGTTTCTTACCCTTCTTCATCTTCTCAACAATACTCTCAGCTGTGGTGTAGTAGTTACTATCGAAGCCACCAATCATATAGCCACCCACCTGTCCGTAAGACATACGCATAGTGAAGTTAGCATCACTATAATGTGGCATATCCATCTCCATCTGTACCTTTGCCTCACAAAGCTTCTTCTCTTCCTGCTCGATAGCTTCTATCTTACTAACGTAGTTGCTCATAACTTGCTGATAGAGCATCACGAGTTCTACTCCAAGCTGTATACCTGGGTCGTTGAGGGTCTTCTCATCATTATAGAACTTGTGGTCCTTAACGAGTAGTTTACTATTTGCATAGAGCCAGTCAGTGTACTTCTTATAATTGTTACCGAACTTTGTTTTGATAACATTAAACACTTCTGGGCGATATGCAGCAGGTACATGTTCAGCATAGTTCTTCAACATGGCAGCTGTCATTTCCTTATCAAGTGCTAAGTTCCATTCGCTGCTATTGTCCTTAAATTGCATATACTGCGCTGATTCATCATCCTTTGGACCCTGTGGTTCGATAGCACCACGGGTAATATCAAAGGCTCTCTGAATCAATTCAGACACCTTCCAGAATGACTCGTTCCAATAAGCCTGAACCAAAGCAGGCTCATTGCTCTCCTTATAAAGCTTTTCCAACTTCTTAAGATCAACGTTTACAGTTGGATCCTTCACGGTCTTCTCGTCCAACCATCTCTGTATCTTAGCCTCATATTCAGCCTTCTGACGAATCAAACCGATAGAATCGATACATTTATTCATACCAATAGAGTTCTTCCAGTAGTTAGCAGAAGTAACGTACTTATTCTCATATTGGAGACGAGTCTTTCCATTCTTATCCATGTACTTCTTCATGATAGCAAGCTTGATATCGCGAGCTTGTACACGAACAGTGTTCTCAATGTCTCGACGCTGCTGTATACCGAATGAAGACAAG
Source organism: Prevotella melaninogenica (assembly GCF_003609775.1). Taxonomy (NCBI): domain Bacteria; kingdom Pseudomonadati; phylum Bacteroidota; class Bacteroidia; order Bacteroidales; family Prevotellaceae; genus Prevotella; species Prevotella melaninogenica. The sequence continues at coordinate 161,893 of NZ_AP018049.1, read as the reverse complement.
TAACGATTAGTAGAGCCAGGATAGCCAATTGTCATTGCAAAGTCTTTATCCTTGTAGCCTTCAAGACTTACAGGAGCCCAGTTAGCTGGCTGATAAGGAACGTTGTCCTTTGAGTAAGCAGCTGGTCCGTTGGTCTTAGGATCGGCATAGATACGGAAAACAGAGAAGTCACTTGTCTGTCGTGGCCACATCCAGTTGTCTGTTTCACCACCAAACTTACCCATACTCTTTGGAACGGTGAAGACCAAACGTACATCTTGGAAGTCCTGATATGTAGTTGCATAGTACTTATTTCCCTCATAGAAAGCATCAACAGAGATATGCAATGTCTTATCAATCGCCTTGATAGAGTCAGTCAAATGATTTGTAAGTGAATCAATGATAGCCTCTGTCTGTTCAGCATTCTTACCAGCAATAAGCTTATTAACGCGAGGAGTAATATCCTCCTGCTTCTTCATGAAGGAAACGAACAAGTCCTTACTTGGGAGTTCCTCTGCATAGCTTTTTGCATAGAAACCATCCTTCATATAGTCGTGTTCAACAGTAGAAAGAGCATTAATAGCACCAAATCCACAGTGGTGATTGGTGAAAACGAGACCATTTGGTGAGACAACAACACCTGAGCAGAAGCCAGAGAAGTTGATAACAGAATTACTAATAGCGTTAGGTGCGCCATAAAGCATGTTGCGTGGCATCTGGAATCCCTCAGCTACCATTTGTTCGTAGACAGCATCTGGCAAATTGTAGAGCGTCCACATACCCTCGTCGGCGTGCATGGTTGTACTACCCAATGCAAGAAGTCCGGCAATAAGTAAAGTCGATTTCTTCATAATGATATTATTGGTTAAATGATAATTGTTTATTTCTTTGCAAACCGACTGCGTAATTTTTGCAGCGGAAAGTCGTGATAAAGCACGTGAGCTATAAAGAGAATAATCACCAATGTATTGATTCCCAAGGCTGCAGGAACGGGAAGATTGGCGTTAGTATAGGTGATAATGGCAAAGAAGAGACCAGCTATCAGAAGATAGACGAAGATACTCTTCAATGGATAATTAATCGGATACTTACGCTGACCGACAAGATAAGAGAGCACCATTGCCGTAGCATTACCCAAGAAACCTGCCCAAGCACAGGCTATATAACCATATTTGGGTACGAAAATCACGTTAATTGCGATGATTACAGCACATCCGATGCCTGAGAAGTAGGCTCCCCAAATTGTCTTATCAATGAGTTTATACCAGAAACTAAGGTTGAAGTAAACACCGGTCATGATACCTCCTGCCATCACGATTGGCACAACCTTTAATCCTACCCAGTAGTCACGACCGATGATATGGCGCAGAATATCCATATAACCCATTACCACCAAGAAGGCAAGAAGCGTAAAGATAATAAAGAATTTCATTGCTCTTGCATAGGTTTCCTTATTGTCTTTGTCGCGTGCCTTACCAAAGACGAATGGTTCGTAGGCATAGCGGAAAGCCTGTGTAATCATCGACATAATCATTGCTATCTTACTTGCAGCACCGAAGATACCCAATTGTGTATGCGCATCGTTGTTCTTGTAGACGTATGGGAAGATGATATAACCTGCTGTCTGATTAAGAATACCAGCAATACCAAGGAAAAGAATTGGCCAAGTATAGGACAACATCTTCTTTGCCAAAGGCATATCAAGCAGCTTACCGCCTGAGAAGAAGCCATCTTTTAGCTCTTTCCAGAAACAGAAGGTGATAGTCGTTGTACATACAAGGTTGATATAGAAGGCATAACCTACCTCATGTCCGTCGAGGATTAGATAGTAAACAAGATTCAAAATGATGTTCAAAGCAATGAATAACAGTTTGAAAGTAGCAAACTTAATTGGGCGTTTCTTGTATCTGAGATAGGCAAAAGGAATAGCCTGAAAAGCATCAATTGCTACAGTGATAGCCATTACCCACACATACGACGGATGTTCCGAATAACCCATAAAGTCGCAAATAGGCTGCAGAAAGACGAAGACCATTGCGATGAATAGCAGTGAAGAAAGGCCTACCAAAGACAAAGTAGTAGAGTAAACCTTCTTCGGATCTTGATCAGTCTTATTGGCATAACGGAAGAAAGTTGTCTCCATTCCATAAGTCAAAACGACCAACAGCAACGCAGTATAGGCATAGATGTTTGTGATAACACCATAGCCACCGCTCGCTGCACTAATTTTAGCTGTATAGAGGGGTACAAGAAGATAGTTTAAGAACCTTCCAATGATACTGCTCAATCCGTAGATAGCAGTGTCTTTTGCAAGTGATTTTAAATTTGCCATTGTTGTATTATTGTTTAGCTTACTTGCCTTATTAGGCTAATAAGGCTTATAGGGCTAATCGCCCAATAGCTTAAAAGACTCAGTTATCTTCTAAAAGAATATATAGCAGATTGCGATTGCAGCTATTACACCTGCCAAATCGGCTAACAATCCACAGGCCAATGCGTGGCGTGTATATCTTACGCTGATGCTTCCGAAGTAAACAGCCAGAACATAGAAGGTAGTATCTGTTGAACCTTGGAAGATACAACTCAATCTGCCAACGAAGGAGTCTGGACCATAGTTCTTCATTGCTTCTAACATAAGACCACGTGCACCACTACCAGAAAGCGGCTTCATAAAGGCAGTTGGGAGTGCATCTACAAATCTTGTGTCAAGTCCGCACTGCTCCACACACCACTTAATTCCCTGTATCAAAAGGTCCATTGCACCCGAAGCACGGAACACTCCTACTGCCACAAGGATAGCAACCAGATAAGGAATAATGCGTACAGCTGTTTGGAATCCATCCTTCGCTCCTTCGATGAAAGCGTCATAAACGTTCACTTTCCGTAATAGTGCCACAACGATGAAAAGCATGATTATCGACATGACAATCAAGTTAGAGGCAACAGATGACACCGTATTCGTCATCTGCTTATCCATCTGTCCGAATCCCCAAATTAACAATCCGACAAAGCCAATAATTCCAACAAGCCCCAAAAACAATGTCGGTTGGAAGATGTTGATACGTTGCCAAGCTGCCGTAATGAGAATACCAGCTATCGTAGCTACCGTTGTTGCCAACAGAATTGGGATAAACACATCCATAGGTTGTGCTGCTCCGTTCATGCTTCGATAGCCAAGAATGGTCGTAGGAATGAGCGTCAGACCCGAAGTATTCAATACTAAGAACATTATCATCGGGTTGGTTGCCGTGTCCTTCTTCGTATTCAGCTCTTGCATCTGCGCCATTGCCTTCAGTCCTGTAGGCGTAGCAGCATTGTCAAGTCCTAACATATTCGACGCTATATTCATAAAGATAGAACCCATAACTGGGTGATTCCTTGGGATATCAGGGAAGAGTTTAGAGAAGAAAGGGCTGAGCATACGTGCAAGAACATTGACAACACCAGCCTTTTCGCCAATCTTCATAATTCCCAACCACAGCGTCAAGACTCCTGTTAAGCCTATTGATGTTGTAAAGGCGTTCTTAGATGAATCAAAGGTAGAATTCATCATTTTCTCGAATATCGTCGTATCACCCATCAACAGAGAGATAATACCGAAGACGAAGGCTATTACGAAGAATCCTATCCAAATATAGTTCAGTGCCATTTATCGCGTTTTATAACTGTTTTAATATGTCTGTAATATATCAGAAGTGGGGACAGACAGCCCCACAAAGGCACCATTCATTCCCAATGCAAAGATAAACATTTCTATGTGAACCTACGGCATAATAAACTAAAAAGATGTTGTCAGCCTACGTGTTTCCAACTGTTTTGTCGATAATAAGCTGTAGGTTGCTTTCCAAAAAGCTACCAAAATAACATTTATTACGCCCTGTTTTTAGATGTTTTATCGATGATTATAGACAAATACAAGTATAGTTTAATCTTTTTAACATACGTAATTGTGTTTATGTAGTATGAAGTCTTTATCTTTGCAAACGTCTTTTTGGGATAGGATTTTATCTATTTCCGATTACTTTTATTACATAATTAGTCACTTTGCCAATAAAGATAGTAACAGCAAGACTATATGGGTATATTCGATTTCTTTAACAAGAATAAGCGTAAGGCTCAGCAAAATGAACAATGTCTCTTAGATGAAGAAGGGACAGGGGAGGCTGACCTATGGTCGAAGGCTTATGTGGCAGAGCCACAATGTTATGAAAAAGAGGGAAAAGAAAAGCTTTTGAATTTTGTTATAACAGAGGGGGTTAACACCATTCTACCGATGTATCCCAACGAGTTATACAAAAACGAAAAAGATAATTTCTCTGACATTCGACTTACATTTGTAAGTACGACAAAGAAAGGAGAGGTTGTAGACTTACCTTTCTTTCATTGTGTACCCGCTTTATCCAATTACGCTGTGGAGTATAGAGAGCCTAACGTCTTGATTAGAGGACTGAATGCTGCGGAAATGGGCTTACTTATCTCTGGCGTTAAACAGTCGTTAAAACGTATCTAAACATCTGAAATAGGATTCACAATATTAATCCAAATAAATTCCGATTATGGTTGCAAGAGTTTCTGTCCATAATCGGATTCTTCTTTTTACGACCGCTATTTGTAAACTATTTTCGCACACTTCAATTCCAACACATGCTCTTTTAGCTACTAAAAGACGCCCTTTTGGCTTGCAAAAGATGCTCTTTTGAGGTCTTACTAACGCCCTTTTCAAGTCTAATTAAGCACCCTTTCGTTTCCCACTGTATAACTAACTGATTTCCTTTTAGTTACAAATATGTTTTTAATACTTATTTTTTGCCATTATTTATAGATATTTATTCGCGTTTTTGTAATTATTTTTCAGACCCTTATCTGCGGATTTTCGAGGTATTACTCAGAACAAAAAGAGAGTAAGAATAAGTAGGCTTTTATGAGTAAGGAGCAATAAAAAACAGAACGTGCGACAATCCAATATACAGGACATTGGGTTGTCGCACGAAGATAATAAGTAGCCTATAAATTACAGAAAGAGATGTAACCGACTATAATTTTAGCACCATTTCATCGAAATTATCTGGGTCTATCGACTTCAAACGAACACGAGAACGATAAGCATAAACCGTTGCTTTTGAACAACGAAGGAAGGAGCAGATAAGTTCATTCTCTTTTACTCCAAGCCGAATAAGCGCAAAGATGCGTAAATCGGTAGAGAGATGACCAGACTGTTTAGGAATAATCCTCTCATCTGGTTTGAGTAGTGCGTTGAAATCATCTACAAAGTTTGGGAAAAGACCAAGGAAAGTTTCATCGAAGCTGGAGTAGAAAGACTCCAATTCACGGTCGATCACCTCTTGTGATTTTAACGTATTGAGTAGTTCCGTACGCTTATTTCCAGTGACAAGGCGATAAATCTGCTTGCGATAGCTATCGAGTTTATCGATATATGCAGAACATTCAGTGAGGAAGCGAGTAATATACTCGTCTTTAATATTATTTGACTCTTTCAGCAATTCGTTAGTGTTGGAGAGACGTGCACGGATAGCACGCAACTCAACTACACGACGACGCGTATAGATAATCATAACGAATAGGACAACAGATAACAAGCTGATAACAATAATAATAGCTGTAAGTCTGAGTGTACGACTCTTTGTTTCACGCTCATGCGATTTCTCAATAGCAGGCCATACGTCAGCCATAGCAATAGTACGCTGTCGTGCATTACAGAACACAGCATCGTTCATGGCTTGATCCATATAGGCATAGGCCCGTTTTGTATCGCCTTCTTCAAAGAGGATTACAGCCAACTGCTGTAAAGCAAGATACTCCTTTACAGAGTTACGAATATCGGAAATAGCAGCAGCGATAAGATATTGTTTTTGAGCTTCAACATTCTTCTCTCTACCGTAAATATCTGCAAGCGAAATAGACACAAATGCCGTCTGGCGGTCACCAGGCTTTAAATGTTGATAAGCATCAAGAAGTATTTTCTTTGCTTGCTCGTACTGATGGCGATTAACAAGCTGTTCAGCACGTGACCAACTATCAGGAGAAGCATTATTATCAACGACGGAATCGTTACAGTTCTTCTCCATCTGCTTGTATAGATTCCTCTGTGATGTGGTTAGTGCAGCTTCAGCAAGTGTACGATAAAGTGTCTTTCGGGTAGAAAAATAATAGAAAGACAATTCTTGACTTATCTCCTTTCGGGGAATAGAGTTAATAATATCACTCGCATCCTTAAGTTGTCCACCTCGTATCAAGAGATAAGCAAGATTAAGCTTGGCATCGTTTACCTTACTCCGATCCCCAATTTGCTTAGCTATATTCTGCTTTTCAATAGCATAGACAATGGCAGAATCAACAGAGTAAGATGTATAAAGATTAAACAGTTTATTAGATAGGTCATAACGAGCCTCCTTGGTTTTAGCAGTGCGAAGTTCCTTCTTTACACTGCTAATAACGTCTTCATATTTTTTGTCATACTGGGGTGACATGGCTATCTCATTATCGAGATCGTCAAGAGTTGGTATTTGATTCTGTGCATTTACGAGTAAAGGCATACATAATATTACACAGATAAGGGCTATTTTCTTCATTAGCTTCATTGTAATTTGGGGCATAATATCATCCTTATATATAACGCTATAATCAGGTTTTTTAGTATGTAGTAATGTAAGTAAGTACAATGATCAGTATTAGAGATAAAAAAACCACAGAGAAACGCAAGCTATCATTCAGAGGATATAACCCTCTGAATAGCTGAGCTATCATGCTTCTCTGCGGTAATGTATTGTAATAAACATAACAATCGGTTAATACCGATAAAAATGTTAGCTTAAAGTGCTTTCAAACTGATGGCAAAACCACCTCCACGAACTTGCTGAAGTTTGAGAACATCACCCTTCTTTATAGTGCGCTTAGTAATGGTGTAAGCCTTTGGATTCTTTTCGTAATCAGCGTCCTTAGCATCAGCATAGATAGTTGCCTCGTACTTACGACCCTTATCAAGGAAGTCGAATTTCAGGATACTAAGGTGTGGTGCGAGACCAGTCTTTCCACCAACAAACCAGTTGTTAGTACCTTTTGCCTTACGAGCAACAGTTACATAACGTGCTGGCTCTGCCTCAAGATAATGACTATCGTCCCAATCGCAAGCAACATCCTTAATGAATTGGAAGGCATCGTTATACTTCTGATAGTTCTCAGGAAGGTCAGCAGCCATCTGAAGTGGACTATACATCGTTAAATAAAGTGCAAGCTGACCCACGAGAGTTGTGTGTACATAGCTCTTATTATCACACCATGTTGAGAGTTGAGTCTCAAGGATACCTGGTGTGTAGTCCATTGGTCCGCCCTGAAGACGAGTAAATGGAAGGATAACAGTATGGTTAGGATGACTTCCACCGAATGCTTCGTATTCTGTTCCACGTGCTGACTCGTTACCAACGAGGTTAGGCCATGTACGGCAAAGACCGGTAGGACGAGTTGCCTCATGCCCATTCACCATAATATGATGCTTAGTTGCTTCCTTGATAACATGCAGATAATGATTGTTCATTGACTGTGAATAGTGATGGTCGCCACGTGGAATAATATCACCTACATATCCTGTCTTCACAGCGTCATAACCATACTTATTCATCAATTGGAAAGCATTCTCCATGTGACGCTCATAGTTCTGTGTACTTGATGAGGTCTCGTGGTGCATCATCAACTTTACTCCCTTAGAGTGTGCATACTCATTAAGTGTCTTGATATCGAAGTCTGGATAAGGAGTAACAAAGTCGAATACGTAGTCTTTCCAACGTCCAAACCAGTCTTCCCAACCGATATTCCAGCCTTCAACTAATACCTGATCCAAACCATTAGCAGCAGCAAAATCGATGTATTTCTTAACGTTAGCGGTGTTAGCTGAGTGACGTCCGTTTGGCTTTGCAGATGCATAATCAGTCTCACCAAGCTTTACTGAACTAAATTCATCAGTATAAGCCCAAGACTTACCACCTGCAATCATCTCCCACCATACACCACAATACTTGGTTGGATGAATCCATGATGTATCTTCAATCTTACAAGGTTCGTTGAGATTGAGGATGAGATTGTTTGCAAGCATATCACGTGCATCATCGCTCACCATCACCGTACGCCAAGGAGTTTCGCATGGAGTCTGCATGAATCCCTTCAAACCTGTAGCGTCAGGAGTAAGCCATGACTCGAAGGTCATTGTTTTGTCGTCCAGATTCAGGTGCATTGTAGCATAGTTTGCACATGCTGCTTCATGAATATTGATATATAGACCGTCAGCAGACTTCATCTGTAAAGAGGTCTGAACGCCCGTATCAGAGAATACAGAAACCGATGAGTTATCCCAGTTTACAGCCTCATGGAAACGCTTACGGATTTCAGAAAGCTTTGACTCTTGTGTCTCCTGCTCCTGTGTGTCATAGTCTCCAGGGAGCCACCATGCGGTGTGATCGCCCGCCATAGCAAACTGTGTATGCTCCTCCTTTATAACAAAGTAGTTCAGTTCTGGCTGCTGTGGGAACTCGTAACGAAGGCCCATTCCATCGTCATAAACACGGAAACGGATAACAATGTTACGCTTACTGCTTGGTTGTTTAAGGTCTACTTCCAACTCATTGTAGTGGTTACGAATGGTAGCAGTCTCACCCCAAACAGGTTTCCAAGTCTCATCAAAAGTGGAAATCTTGGTATCTGTCTTCTCAAAACCATCCATAAGGCTGGTTTCTTCCATGCCTTTGCTGGCATGTTTGTTCTTAGCCAATTCCAAACCTAAGTGTGAAGGCTTAACAACAGCCTTACCCTTATAAGTCATCTCATAAGTAGGTACTCCGTTACCTGTCAATGAGAAGGTCACAGCAACATTACCATTCGGAGACTTTACTGTCTGCGCATTAGCAATGCTTGCGAACCCCATCAGTAGCCCTATAAGGGCAATATTGGTTTTCTTCATTGTTTTGTTAAAGTATAATATGGTTATTAATTCTTATTTAAAGATTGTAAGGGTAATTATATGATTTTATGCAAAGATAGTAAAAAAGAGTTGAAGTAATTGCCAATAGTAGTGCATAAGTAGACAACATTGTCTTGTTATTAAATATAAATAACTTAATATCAACATTTTAATGATAAATAACAATTTGTTTAAGTAGACATCCTCTATTTCCAAGTAAAGTATTATCTTTGTACTCAATAGTAATTGAACAATGAAAAGAAGCTTATTATATATACTTTTCTTGCTACTGCCAACGACATTATCTGCTGGTAGTAAGACACAACAGTTACGACAAAAGCTCGATAATCTTTTGGAGCAACGTGATGCACTTATCGATAACAAGAACAACGATATCAACCGCCTAAAAAAGCATCTTACAACCAGCAGCAATACCCTTAAGCGTCTGCAAACCTACGAGCAACTGTTTGAAGAATACTATGTCTTCCAGTTTGACTCGGCTATGACGTATTTGAACAAAGGTATCAAACTGGCTTTGGAGACACAGAACACCTATTATTACAATAGTAATGTGATACGAAAGGCAGAACTATTGTCTATTGGAGGCTTATATAGTGAGGCCGTTCAAGAAATAGAACAAGTGGATACAACGGCACTTGATAAGGCTCAACGTTTTGAATATTACTTCTCACTCTTCCGCATTCACACCTATTGGGCAGACTTCTGCAATGATAAAACCTATACTCCTATACACCGTTCAAAGGCAAAGAACTACTTAAAGAAAGCCATGCCTTTTTGCGATGAAACCGATAAAAGTTACGAGTATTATCGCGGTGAATACTGTGTTTTTGTACAGAATAATCCCCTTTCTGCACGTTCCCATTACATCAAAGCCATAAAGCAGTTGCCACCAACCTCCCGATTTTACGCTATGTCGTGCTTTGCTCTCTCTGGCAGCTATGCTAATGAGGGAAATACTAATAAACAAGAAGAATTCCTTTTATTGTCGAGTATTGCAGATGTGGAGAATTGTACAATGGAAAACTTTGCACTGCAAAACTTGGCGATGTATATCTTTGAGCACAATAAAGACGACCTTGATTATGCACAACGATACATACAGACAGCACTCGAGGATGCACATTTCTATAATAACAGACTCCGTATTATTGAAATATCAAGCAAGCTACCAGTAATTGTTAGCAGCTATCAACAGACCCTCAATCAGCGTAATAAAGTGCAGATGACCGCAATCATAGTCATCTCACTCCTTCTACTCTTCCTACTTTTCGCAGTCTTTTATATTGTAAAACAGACTAAACGTCTTAGTATTCAGCAACAGGAGTTACAAAACAATAATAATCAACTCTCTGAACTCAATACCCAACAAAAAGAGTTGAATACACAGCTACACGACCTTAACGCAGTGCTTGTCGATACCAACCGTAAGCGCGAAAGGTTGGCAAAGTTGTATATTGACCTTTGTGCAAAGTATATTGCTCGACTGAAAAAACAACAGACATTAGTAAAGAGAAAGATAAAAGCCAACCAAACCTCAGAATTGCTTAGTCAGCTTTCATCTGAACGATTATCAGAGGAAGACGCTGCAACCTTTCTATCTCGTTTTGACAAGGCATTCCTCGATCTCTACCCTGGTTTTACTGAAGACTTGAATAACCTACTCGTACCAGAAGGCAGAATTCAGAATAAAAGCACAGATAAACTTACTACCGAACAGCGTATTATGGCACTCATTCGATTGGGTGTGAAGGAAAGTGCAGAGATTGCCGACCTCCTTTTCTATTCTCCCCAGACCATCTATAACTACCGTTCTGTACTGAAGGGAAAAGCCATCAACAAAGAGAACTTCGAGGAAGAAGTAATGAAACTCTGCCGAGTAATTGGTAAGTCTAATCCTGCCTAACTCAAAACAAGAGTTAACAAAGGCATTCGTTATGTCAAAAACATTAACGAAGCCAGTTAAAATCCTTAAACTTTCAATATCATAAAATAAAATTATCTCTTAATAAAAATAAGAGTATTAATTTTGCATTGGTTATCAAATCCCTAAGTGGTAAAAAGATAAATATTCACCAAATAAACTAATTTGAAAGTATGAAAACAAAAGGAATCAAGTCTATGGTTGCCCTCTTGATTGGCGCAACACTCATGAGTTCATGTGTAGGTTCATTTACTTTGTTCAACAAACTTGCTAAGTGGAACAAGCACGCTACTAAGTCTAAGTTCATCAATGAGATTATCTTCCTTGTAATTTCTCCTGCTTACGCATTCTGTAGTGCGGCTGATGCGCTCGTACTCAACAGTATCGAGTTCTGGACTGGTAAGAATCCTTTAGCAAATCGCGTTGGTAAGACACGCAATATCAAGGGTGATGACGGCTTGATTTATGCTGTAAAGTATCTCGAGAATGGTTATCAGATTACAAAGCCAGATGGTAGTGTATTCTACTTCACTTACAACAAGCAGGAGAATACATGGTACATGAATGCAGAAGGTAAGGAGCAGAAGATTATCCACTTCAACGGTGATGGTTCTGTAAAGGCTTTCCTTAACAACGGTTTGACTGCAGACGTTACACTCGATGCAGCTGGTGTATATGAGGTACGTCAGATGCAGGCTGGCACAAGCTACTTCATGGCAAGAAGATAAAATCCATTCTTGTGACATTGCAATATAAAAATAGGGGCACAGACGTGTCCCTATTTTTGTTTCTATAAGAAGCACCAGAAGTCGTGCCAAGCGGTTTGTGCAACCTTGATAGCCATCGCTCGTATGTCCTCTATTAGTGTTTACTATAGAAATATACAACGAAAAAGCCTCGACTTTTTCATCGCTTACAACCGTGTTAACGCTCCGCACCAATGGTGCGGAGCCTTAGCACACATCGTGCGGAGCCTTAACACCAATGGTGCGAAAGCCTAAACACATTCTTACCAATTCTTATAATGACCACAATATGACGTGAGAAAAGAGCCGTACAAGCAAAGAGAAGTATTCTCTTATTTGATAAAGAGACGTAAGCTTACTCTAAGTAAAAAGGGCTTGCACAAGGTATTAAACCCTGGCAAGCCCCTTTATTTTAGTGTTGTGTTTACAGATTCTTCTTACTTCAACTTCAAGTCGTAGTTCATATCCTTTGAATTAACAGCTGGCTCCTCGAAGTCAGAGTTAACAAGACGAAGTGTAGAATCGTTTACTACGAGGAAGTTGGTCTTATTGTCCTTACCCAACTCGAACTGGTAGTAAGTATTCTTCTTACCCTTAACGTCCTTCTCTACAACCTGATAGTTACCTGTATAGTTGTAAACAGTATCAACCTCAGAATCAGACTTCATGTAAGACTCAGAAACGCTGAAACCATTTGTTGAATCCTTTGCCAAAGCAACACGATACTTGATACCAGCAACATCAGCTGCAGGTGTCAAACCCTCGTAAACAGCAGAGTCACCAGCAACAACTGAATCCTGAGCTGTTGAATCTGCACCCTCGTTATTTGCAGTAGTCTTGCCATTGTTACAAGCTACCATAGCTGCGCAAGCAGCTACCATAAACATAATCTTTTTCATAATCATTTTAGTTTTATAATGTAAACTCTATTTTAACTCTCACGGTGCAAAGATATTGTATTTAGAATGAAAAACAAGAATGTTTTAACCTTTATTTATCCTTATCGTGCAAGTTTTATTTTATTTTTATCGCCATAGCACGTATTTGTTGGTGACCAGCTTGATCTGTCAAACGAATAACAAAATGGTAATCACCCGGCTCGACGGTCGTTGGTATCTGAATTTCTTGGCTGGTATCGTATGCTTTGTTGCCACGAGGAATAGAAAAGTCTTGATTATAATAGTAACCATAAATGTCTACATCATACTCCTTATCACCATGGAACTCCACTTCGATATCGTCAATAGGAGACGTTGTTACGATAGTTGCTGTCAATGTAACCTTACCATTCGCTACTCCTGACAGTGTATTTACCTTCAAATTAGTAATTTGGAGCATAAGGATTTGCTACCACCTTTCTTAAAGTAACGTTACTGTTGATCGTTCTTACACCCTATTCTTAACAATAAAAAATGATTAATATAGTATTATTTTAGGTTCCTCAATTAACCCCAAATCGTTTTATTAAAGGATAAACATATTTTGTTTTATCATCGATTAGATTGTCTGTCTTGGCAATGCATGCGTAGCGAGCTATGTCAAGTTACAAAGGTTTTAATACTTCAAAAACACAGACTACGATTTGAAAAATCATTACATAAATCCGAACAAAACATCTATAAATAAGGACAAAAACACGTATAATGATTAGGTTTGTAACTAAAAGAAAATCAATCAGTTATAAAACAGTAAACGAGAAGGTGCTTAATTGGACTTCAAAAGGGCGTTAGTAAGACCTCAAAAGAGCATCTTTTGCAAGTCAATTAGGCATCTTTTAGAAGCCAAAAGACCATGTATTGGTTTTGAACCATACGAAAATAGTTTACAAATATCAATGATATGAGAATGCGTTGTTTACAGCAGACGAATAGACATAGTATTTAATTAGAGATTAAAGAAAGGCATAATAGGATAGCTGGTGAGCATTAATAAAGTCATAGAAGTTATTTACCCCCAATCAGACATTAGAACACCTCTTCACGTAGAATAGTAAGTATGACTAATGCCCCATTGGGGGTAATTAAGAATTAGCTATTTTTTACTTGCTTATCAGTTTCTTACCTTTATGGATATAAACCCCTTTCACAGGCTTATCAACCTTGATACCAGACACAGTGTAATAATCATCACGTCCGTTATCAGTTACATTAGTAATCCCTGCGGTAACAGGAACCAAAGGTAACAATGGCTGCAAGGTCTTTCCTATATTAGCAGGAAAAGAGAGGTAAGCCTCGCCTGCAGGAACAGTATTATTCGAAGCCTCTATAAAGGATTCACCACGGAGAATGTAATTACGTACTTCTCCCGTGCTATTATCCACCTTACTACCGTGTTCAACGACCACCATCGTCCAATATTCCAGAGAAGGTAGGGTGAATGTTACCTTACCATTATTCTGTGTAAAGACAACTTCTTGCGGAGCACCACCGAAGCAATCTGGACTTGCTACCCATATACGGGCTACAGGGGCAGCATCGTCAAGAACAATCTTCTTATTAAGTAGGACATTAGGCTCTGGCATTGTTTCCTTTATATCACGGATATTAAAGTTGTCTCTTGAGAAGTTACTATAATTCAACAACTGTATTGCAGTCACGTTTCCCTTCATAGTGCTATAAGTATTCACACTATAAGGCTTTGGTCCAATCGTCTGATCTGCAGCATCTGCGACACTTGGATTAGGATCAGACAAATCCCATGCAACCACGTTAACACCATCCATTGTCATGTTAACAGAAGTTTCAGCATTGCCATCTCGCAAGTAGTTTTCATAGGCAACAAGGAAGTCATAATAGTGAATGATTGACTTTTGCAACTTGTCAGACATTTTTCGAGCATCATCAGGGAAGTACTCTGTAAACAACATGTGGTCACCACTCAACTCAATACGAGAACCACCAAGTGCGAAGATAGTAGCATTGCCAAACAGAGCACTGCTTGTGCGGAACTGACCACCATTTCCATTGCGACAGTGTAGATAAGCTGCAAAGACTGTATTAAAAGTATTCTTACCATTATTACGACGATTGTCCTGTATTATTTTACGGTAGTTCCACAAATAGTCGTCAGCACCCCACATCTCATTATAGCCGAATTCAACGTTACCTGTACCAACTATCTTAGGTCCACCAAAGGTAGAAACAGCATTCATTACAAGGGACTTATCTTTACTATCGGATTTCATACGATTGATAAAGTTTGCATAATAGCCTTCGAAGTCGTGAGTATCACGGCGGTCGCCACCAGTATAAACCTTCTGACCATCTTCTGTCTTGCTCTGCAAATTGGTATAATAAGCCTCGCGCTGACGGCCTAATTGGTCAATATGATAACCATCAAACTTAAGATGCTGATATACCTTCTTTATTTCTTTAGAGAGATAGTTCACCCAATCCTGATTACCAGGATTCATCACGTAGATACTTGGCCATGAGCCTAAAGGATACTGTACCTGATGAAGGTCATAGCCATCCTTATCGTTTGCATGCAGGTCTATCCATCCCCAATCACTGCTGACACCATCCTTCCCATCAAGATTTGCTGGTGTTTCTGGCTTTCCATCGACAATATTACCCGTTACACCATAGAGCAAGTCATAGAACATACACTTGCTTCCAACCTCATGTAGCTTGGTAATATAATTTTCTATAGAAGATTTGAAGACATCGCGTAAGCCAACATCCTTCCATTGTGAAGCGCCTTCAGGAATTAGTTTGTGATGTTGCCACTGCCAGTCATAGAACTGAATGCCAGTCATGTGGTAACGATTAAGCATATCTACTTCCTTTTTAACCTGCTCAACAGTCTTGTCAGAGCCATAGTGTGAGATGAAACCATAGCGTGGAAAGCGGCCCCATTCAGTAGAAACATCAACACCAATCGTAGCAAGTGTCTGCTCGGCAATACCATCAGCAACATAGATTTCAGCCAGATAACCAGTAAAATTCTGTGCTGGAACCTTCCAAGACCAACTTTGTTTTCCACCGATTTCATCGGTTTTTACGACTGTATTGCCATGTAAGTAACGTACTTTAACATTATCAGGAAGAAGATACTTTGATGTAAAGCGAACTGTGGACTCAGGCTCGTAACGTACCTTGTCTGTTGTCAGTTCTACAGGAGCATAGCGAGAAGTGATGTCTTCTCTTAGTTTTAAAGTTGTAGTACTAATAGTTTCTCCTGTTGAAACACGCAGTGCATTGTCATCATAATGGGCTGCATTATCAGCTAAACGGAGTTGATAAACTGTGTTTGGAACAGCCTCTATGATGAGACCTGTGCCTGCACTCGCTGTTGTAATAGGTATCAGGGAGACCGAAGTTCTTCCATTACTTTCCTTTGCTATATAGGCTTTTAGACCCGTAGCAGTGGTGAAGTCAATATCAAAAGAACGCGAAAAAGTGGTGTACTTACTGCTTTGCTGATAAGGAAAACTATCCTTTACCTTATCAGAAATAAATGCAATTCCTTGCAAAGCAGACAGGGCTGATGGCTTTACATAGAAGCCAAAAGTACCGGAAACATCGGCAAAAGTGTATTGTCCAAGGCTTGGGCAACTGCTGCCTAAGTAATAAACGGCAGACAAGTTGCGGCATCCATTGAAGGTTCTATCATTGAAGTTCGTAAGAGTAGTTGGTATAACAACTGACTCCAAAGCTATACAATGATAGAATGCACCCATTCCTAAGCTTGTT
This sequence comes from Prevotella melaninogenica, assembly GCF_003609775.1. Lineage (NCBI taxonomy): Bacteria > Pseudomonadati > Bacteroidota > Bacteroidia > Bacteroidales > Prevotellaceae > Prevotella > Prevotella melaninogenica. Next base: position 145,564 of record NZ_AP018049.1, on the reverse strand, counting down.
ACAGACGGAGGTATTTGAACTGTTTTTAGGCTTGCACAGCCTTCAAAAGCCCACTCCCCAATCTCCTTTAAGTCATTAGAAAACTCTAAAGATACCAAGCCACTATTCTTAAAAGCATGGTCCTTTATGTTCTGAAGACCTGTATTAAACTGCACATTTCTTAGTTGATGGCAATCTTCAAAAGCACTGCTACCAATCTCTCTCATGCTTGCTGGTAATACAAGATGTGCTAAAGCGCTACCAGCAAAAGAGCGATAACCAATCTTTTGTAGTGTTCCTGATAAGGTTACAGAGGTTAAATTCGTACAATCAGTGTACTCAAAGCCTTGCATCTCAGTGACACGTGAGGCATCCATCACACGTCGCAAGCCCTTACAACCATTGAATGCACTGTAGCCAATAGTACTCACCGAACTTGGGATTGTTACTGCTGTAATAGCGTTGTTACGCTCAAAGGCGTTGTGTTCGATGGCTGTAACGGTATAAACATTCTTGTTGTTGCGAACTTCAGAAGGGATAATAATCTCTCCACTCGCACCCTTTCCGTCTACCAATGTCACCGAATTGTCGGAGTTGGTAGCATACTTGAGGTTGTCATACACAAAGTCATCAGCAAATGAAAAGGCTGCTGACGACAGCGTTACCCACAGAATAAGAAATCGTTTTAATCTCATGGTGTTTGTTTTTTAGTTATTATTAATGTGCCTTATACGGCAACTTCAATTCTTTAGGTTAATATAGAAAGGCATTACCACAGCCTGACTTTCTCAAGCCAAGACTTAGCAATGCCTTACCTGTAAACAATATTAGTAATTATTCATCCCAAAGTGAGTTTCTACCAATGCTTATCTCACCATAAGATGTAACTCTCAACGCATCATCTGCCTCATCTTCATCAGAATTAAATGCGTTCTTCTTTGACAGTGCAGTTCCTGGATCAACAACGGTATCATCGAAAGATAAGTCCAATAAATGCTGCTCTATCTTAACTGCTATTTGCTCTGTTGCAGGAGCTATATAGTTCCGTTTCATCGTATAATAACTTTTTTGCCGTTCTTAATATATACACCTTTCTCCGTTGGGTTGATTACCCGTACACCAGACAGTGTGTAATAAATATTCTCTTCATCATCCTTCTTATTCTCAACTTTATCAATACCAGTAGTATTGTTTTCTTCATTGAGAGCGAAAGAGAGGTAAATTCCCTTTGCACCAAAGCTTGTATCACCATCATTGGTTTCATGAACATAAGCACGACCACTCTTAATAGTTCCATTGCTAACTAAGTGAAGCTTATAATCTGGCTGTAAAACCCAGTTGCTCTTACCATCAGTCTCGGTCTGTACAAGTGTTGTGTCTTCACGTACACCGATAATACGATTACCCGTATAAAGGCCTGGATCAACCTCTGCTATCTGATAAGTATAGGTTCTACCAACCTCACCTTTGAGGAGAACACCTTCATTAGCAGCTGTTGAAGTAACCTTAATCATCTTCAAAATCTTCTGAATCTTGGTTGGCTGTGTCACTCTATAAGTGCTTGGACCAACGTATGCCTCCAACGCTTCATGACCATTCTTTGCTACGAAAGAAACAGGGAAATCATGGTCGAAACTTGCATACTTCGTAGCGAGTGTCTGCTCGTAAGTATCCTTAGGACTATAAACATTCCAAGCTGCATTTGCCTGATAAGCTGAAAGCTTGCTTGGTTTTACATATACACCAGCAGTTGTTGGGAAAGCATTAGCACCCAATGTTGCAGGAGAAGCAGCCAAGATATTTACATACTTCAGACTTGAACAACCGTCGAAAGCCTTTGTTTTAATCTCTGTTACAGTAGATGGAAGAGTGATGAAAGGCAGACTTGTACAATCGGCAAACATACCTTCAGCCACATAAGTCAATGGCTGAGTAGCTGAAGAAGTAGCTGGGAATTCAACATACTTCAAGCTTGCACACTTCATGAAAGCCTCTTTACCTATAGTCATATCACCCTTGAGGTGAACACAAGTAAGTCCACTCTCTCGGAAAGCATGAGCACCGAGTGTCTTAACAGAACCCTTGAAGAAGAACTTCTTCAGTGCACCAGTAAACCAGAAAGCACCGTCACCGATAGTTTCAACCTTAGTACCATAGTCTACTGTAGCTAAATGATCACAGCTTCGGAAAGCCTGCGCATCAATTGTCTTAAGCTCTGCTGGCAACTTAATAGTAGTCAAAGCAGTACACATATTGAATGCATTTTCACCAATCTTAGTGATGTTATCCCATGCACCAGGCTGCCCAGGAATTCCCTTGATAGTTGTTAGTTTGCCACAAGCCCAGAATGTATTTGCAGGAATTTCAGTTACAGCTGCAGGCCATTCAACAGATGTTAAAGGTGTCGCCCAGAACACACCTGTGTCCATCTTCTTGATTTTTGAGAGGTCAACAGACGTCAAAGCATCACAGAGATAGAAGCAGTTATCGCCTAACTCCTCTACAGATTGAGGAACTTGAGACCATGTGATTTTATCACAATTCTCAAATGCATTCTTGTTTAAACGCTTTGGATTATAACCATTCCAATTGATAGTTGCTAAGTTCGTACAATTCTTGAAGGTAAAACTTGGCAAGTTGTTTGAAGCATAACTACTTGGGAATGTGAAAGAGGTAAGCGACTCACAACCTTCAAACACACCACCGTCGTTAGAGTTAGTATTTACAACCGATTATTACTCAATATTTTATAGATAATAAGTCAGAAATATGGTTGTTATTTTTAATTGCACATTCTAAAAGGTGAAGATTTAACGCTTTTATTGATTATTAACTCAAAAAGGACATCAACTTGGGTCGTTTCTTCTCTTTTCCTTGCTATTCGTTTCCGATATTCCACTTTTGTTTTGGTCTATCTCATATGTACTGCAAAGGTATTGATTTTTGTTTGATATTGCTCCTTGCTTGCTCCTTGTCGTAGATTAATTTTCACACAGGAATTTTTGTTCTCTTTCTATAGGGGCTTGAAACAATCCATTTATTGGAAACAATTAAAGACGGAGCTGGTTTGCCCCAGTGCTTTTTAAGAAACAGGGCAATTATTTTATCTCCACAAAGGCTCTTGTTCCCAATTATGAGGAAAGCCTAATAAACGAGTTCTTACTGATGGGTATTTCGATAAAAGCTGCTTGAAATCTGCAACAAAAGTGTTGCCCATAGAAATGGAGTTAAGCCAATACACCACATAGCAGAGTTGCGGATAAAGTGTTTGTTCACGGAACGAGAAATCCGTAATCCATGTGTTTGGCATACGCATAGGCATCATTGGCTTGACAGGAAAGACCCGATTTGACAGTCTTGAATGATGGGCGCAGCAATTACGAAGTACGGGTCTGGGTACGGATTAAAAGGCTAAGTGATTATTTCCAGTCATTTAGCCTTTTTAATTATCTAATTTTTCCCCACATTTTCCCCACAGCTGTCTATTTATATATTTTAGAAACATATTTTTCCGTAAAGTTATGTACCTTTGTCGGCAAATAAAGATATTCTCGTCAAACAAATATAAATAATATAAACATGGAAAAAAACAGAAAAAAACAAATCGTAGTTTTGAGTATAGCTTTAGTTTGCATTTTCATCTTGGTATTTTCATTGTTCCATAAATCAGCGACAAAAGATAGCGCAAATCCTCCTTTAACAAATGTTTTGACTGATAGCATTTCTCAAATTGTCTCAGCTTGTCCTGGCGAAATTGGTGTGGCGGTTATTGTTAATAACAGAGATACGGTTAAGGTCAATAATAAGAGTGTTTATCCTATGATGAGTGTGTTTAAGGTTCATCAGGCATTAGCTCTTTGTAATGACTTTGACAATAAAGGAATTTCACTTGATACCTTAGTAAATATAAATAGGGATAAACTTGACCCAAAGACTTGGAGTCCTATGCTGAAAGATTATTCAGGGCCAGTCATATCATTGACAGTGAGAGATTTGCTGCGTTATACTCTTACTCAGAGTGACAACAATGCAAGCAACCTTATGTTTAAGGATATGGTTAATGTCGCTCAAACAGATAGTTTTATAGCCACACTCATTCCTCGTTCAAGTTTTCAGATAGCTTATACGGAAGAGGAAATGTCGGCTGACCATAACAAGGCTTACTCTAACTATACATCTCCTCTTGGTGCTGCAATGTTGATGAATCGTTTGTTTACTGAAGGTCTTATCGATGATGAGAAACAAAGTTTCATTAAGAATACGTTAAAAGAATGCAAAACAGGTGTAGATAGGATAGCAGCTCCACTTCTTGATAAAGAAGGGGTTGTTATAGCGCATAAGACAGGTTCAGGTTATGTTAATGAAAATGGTGTTCTTGCAGCTCACAATGATGTTGCCTATATATGTCTGCCTAATAATATCAGTTATACCTTAGCGGTATTTGTTAAGGATTTCAAGGGAAATGAATCACAAGCGTCACAATATGTTGCGCATATATCAGCTGTAGTATATTCTTTATTAATGCAAACTTCAGTAAAATCTTAAACTGCACTTGCTTTGATAATTAATGATAAACAATCTAAAAGCACTCTAATCGTTATCGGAGTGCTTTTAGATTACTAATCAAATTGCTTCTATTATAATTTGAATCCTCTACTTTTTCTTTCTTCCTGTTGCGGCACTCTTGCTCCATATCTAAGCCTGTGCCATTGCTCCCTGAACCAGTCGGCAATCGGCTTCCTGTTTATTGTCAGGTTCAGCCTGCTTTCATCGTCAGGGTCATTTTCCACCCTTAAAATATCATCCTTTATATCAAAGTTCCGCCTGTGTTGCTCGGAATAGATTTTACCGCTACATTTCAGGGCTTCTTTTTTGACTATAAGACTTTCAGTCATTTCTTTAGAGAATCCCAGCATGGCACAAAACTTTTCCATGCGCAGCATTTCCCTGAACATCGAAACCACCTGAAAGCCTTGTCTATGATTCTGGCGAGCCGTGACAGTTCTTTTTCTTTCATGTCAAGTTCCTGCCTGTGCATTTCTCTGAGATTGTGGATTTGCGTATCATGCTGTTTCTGCATCTGCTGTACTTGGCTCTGCAATTTTTCAATATTGGTGTTCCGTTTTGAAACCTCGTCTTGCAGTTTTTCGTTGGCACGTTCCAGTTCTTTCAGTTTTCCACTCCCGAAAAGAGAAGCAACTCCACTAGTTATGGCTGTCGCTGCCGTGGTGGCTGTCTTCTTTAACTTGTCAGTGCGTATTTCTGATTTCACCTGTTTCAGTTCCTGCTCGGCAAGATTTATCTGTTCTTCTTTGTGCCGTTTGGCTGCATCCATGCGTTGCAGTTCAGCTTTCTGCTTCTCAATGATAAAGTCGTTCCGTTCCAGATGCTCCTTACCAGTGACAGCCTTTGACTGCCCGCGTTCCATCAGCAGGATGTCGGATGCAAGGGTCTGCATCTGCATCATGTCATCGTCATTGAGCTTTCGGCTCTTTCCTGTTTCGTGGTTCATCCAGTCGAAAACGATATGGGCATGATAGTTCGGCTTGAACCATCTGTCCCCGACTTTGAAGCTTTCCCTGTCTTCCGCTTCCGGCTGACCGTTCAGCCAATGCCCTTCATCCTTGTGCAGGAAGATTTGCAGCGGTGTGATTCCCCAGCGTCTTTGACACTCCTCACCGAATTTACGCACGTCTGCCAGTGTGGTGTCCGACCTGACAAGCAGCACTCCTTCACGTATGGGGGAGCATCCCGCAATCTTGACTATTTTACCGTTCTTGCCTTTGCGTTCACGCTCCTTTTCCTGCATGGCACGTCCGGTCTTTTCCTTTACCATCTGTCTGATATTGTCATAATGCATCCGCAAATCCGGACTGCCGAAGTCGGGATTTATCCACTGTTCGTTATCGGTGGATAGTTCAGGAACGACATAGATTCTGGACTCTCCGATGTGGCGCATGTATTCGGCAGTCCTCCTGTTGTGAGCCTCGCTCGATGCGATGTTGCAGGGCTTGATATGTATGCTTGATTTTGTTGCCATAGATACTTGTTTTTTGGTTTGTACTTTATTGTTTGCTTTTCCGCTGTCCGTAAACGCATGGGGTTCTTAGGGGTGCAACCCATAAGCGGAGATTGCAAAGAGAGGGTCACTCTTTGCTCTGGGTTCTCAGGGGAGAAACGCCCTGAGTGGGTCATTAGGGTAAAACCCTAATCCCCTCGGGAGAGCCCACAACTACGTAAGCGGAGCGTGTAGTTATAGTGGGCTATATCAATGGCAAGCCATTGTCTGCAAACTCCAGCCTACGGCTTCCGCTCTCCTCCGTCAGGGAGGTTTTTCATCATCGTTGCCGATTGGAGATGCACCGACCAGCACAAGGTCTAAATCGTCTATCAGTTTTTGCAGGACGGGATTCTTCTCTATCATCCGCTGGAGGATTCTCTCAGCCTCGACCAAGTGGTTGGCTGTACTCATCACCTTGCCCTCCCGTATCTGAAAGATAATCCAATCGGCTATGTCGATATGGGCTTCTTTTTGTTTCGGGGTGGCATTCCTTTCGATGATGTCCGAAACCACCACCTTACAAAAGTACATGCTCTCGGCTCGCTGTTTCCACTCGGCATAAGCATCGGCATCGGGAAAGAGAAGCACGGTTCGCCCTGACAGTACACGGAGTTTCTCTTCTCTCATCTGACTCTTACCACCCGTAGCCAGCCATACATAATCGGGGAAGATAGCAGAACCGATAACGGCACTCTTCTCGGATTCCACCAAGACCACCACCTTGTCGGGATGCGTTTTCAACAAGTGTTCCCCGAAAAGGCATTGGGATAGTTGCCAATCCTCTGCCAACACACGCTGCTTTTTCAATATGCTGTGTATCCAGTTCACTGCCGATGTCTGTCCTCCCTTGATACGGTGTCCGTCTTCGGGATTGTACTGCATCACCTTTCCCGTGCGTACCTTGCCCGTCCTGTCTATCTGCCAAAAGATAACAGAGCCGTCACGGGTAGCCCCCAAACGGTATTCCTCCAACAACCGCTTCAACACCTCTTTCGCCTTGTCGCCATAGTAGGAAGTAAGGAGTGTGAAGAGGAAACGGAAGAAATTGCTACGCTCGCTTTGCGACTTCTCCACATAGTGAGGGGGAATATAGCCGATGGCTGTCGGCTTACTTTGCTGCTTCACTTTCTTCTGCTCTGCTCTTTGCCTGTCAAAAGAGAAATCATTGGTAGTTCTGTGTTCAGGATGCTCTTGAAAATACTCTTTCGGAGTGTAGTGATACCCACAACCGCTTTCGTGGTTACATCTGCCGACCGATGGATGCAACGGCACATTATTTTCGTCCACGTAATAGACGAAAGAATGCCTGTCTCCGCATTTGGGGCAGGTATGCCGTGTTGCCGTTCCTTTATACTTCTGTAATGAATAATTGCCCATAGCTTAGTCCGTTTTTGATGGTTGATTGTCGGCTGTCCCATCCTGTCCCATTGTCCCACACTCTAAGGGTTGGGACAGTGGGACACTTGGGACACCTGCGTTTTTACTCTCTTTGCTGCGCTGGATGATACGGTTTACGGTGGACTTGCCACAATTCACCTGTGAGGCTATCTCCCTGACGGACTTGCCCGATTGGGAGAGTTGCAGAATTTGGCAATCCCTTTGGCTTGATTCATTGTCGCCCAATTTTTTCAAGTGTTCCTTTTCCGTGGAATAGCCCCTGAACACGAACTGCAAGAAAGCATCCACCTTGTCAATCTCGTAAACGATTACATTATCCGCATCATGAGAGAACGTGCCATAGCGCACTTTAAGCTGCTTCACATAGCGAAGCCCTCCGTCTTGGGCACTTTTTCCAATGGTGAACACGCTGTCAAAGAAATTGTAGAGCCGTTTGCTTCCGGCAAGGTCGTTGGATGTGATGGGACAATCCAAAGAGCGTTTGGGCGTATGTGCTAGGACAAGGATAGAGAGCGCATATCTCTTTTTGAGATTGTTCAGCTGAATCATCAGCCGTCCTGCGGCATCGCCTTTCTCCATGGCGCAACACAGGTAGGTAAGATTGTCAATGATGAAAATCTTGCAGTCGGTCTGCACAGCCATCTGTTCAATGCCGCCTATGATAGCTTCCTCAAAGTTGGCATCCAAAAGCTGGTTGCAGTCAATAGACACCCGATAGAGTTTGTCGGGAAAGGTGTAGAGCTCTCCATGCTCGTTGGTATAGCGGAGCTGGAACTGCTTTTCGGACAGTTCAAAGTCCAGATACAGCACATTGTCGGTTCGGGCGATGCGGTCGGCTATCTGCACGGCAAGGATGGACTTGCCCACGTTGGAATCGGCAAACAAGCAGGAGAGTTCCCCCTCGTACCAAAAGCTGTCCCACAGCGCACGGGGCGTAGGCAATAACGATGCTTCAAGAATGGTTTGGTTTGCCGTCTTGATATTCATCATGCCTACACTGTCGGGCATACCGTTATGCGCTTGGGATGCTTTTGTGAGGTCGCCACGTATCAGGTTGATATAGTTCTTATCCTCTTCCATATCATTCACCAGTTACGTGGGTTGGGCTTGCGACGGTGGGAAGAGGATAAGGACTTGTTCAGTTCCTCGTCTGACAACGGTATGGGATTCTTTCGGGCGGTTTCCAGCCACTTGTCCAGTTCGTCACGGTAAAGGCAATAGCGTTTGCCGGGCTTGGTGGCAGGGATTGTCCCTTCTGACAGTTTCATGTAGAGCGTACCCTTAGGGATACCTAAATACTCTGCTGCCTCGTCCACAGACATGGGCACGTGGGTGTCCACCGTTTTGGCATTGTTCACACTGCGCTGCTCGGCGAGCAGGCTTTTCAGGCTCATCACTTCGTCTCGAAGCTGAGCGACAACCTCGGGGAGGTCGTTGAAGGTAAGAATTGATTTTTCCATTCGCGTACTCGTCTCTTTTGTAAGACTTGGCGCAAAGGACTGAAATGATATATCCGTGAATATCTCCACGACACGTCATTGCAAAATAATTCCCGAATAATTAAGCCCAGCCATAAATGACGGGTAAAATTACTCGGGAAACGATGTAAAACAGGCGGTTATGAGTTACCGGATGGTTGTCGTTGGTGTCGTGATTATCCTAATTCCGCACATAATCCTCGGGATAGTGGAAATCAAGTTTGCCGTTTTCGGGTTCATCAATGGGAATTTCCGTCTTTAACGGCTCTACCTTGAAATTCTTGATGGTTGATAAGTCTGTATCAGCAAACGATTTCGGGAAAAGGGCTTTGATGAACTTGGCACGGTTATCCCCATTGTAGTATCTCTTGTACAGGAAACGCTCAGAGATATTCCATACGAAGTGACGGAGTGGAATGTTGTTGATGTCTTTGGTAAACGGTCTTTGTATGGGCTTCGGGGTATAAGTGTTAAGATTCATCCATTTGTCCACCTCAGTACAGATGTGGTTCACGGTTTCTTGGTCGGCAATGCGAGGCAGGTAATAATGGCAATACTCCATGACCATGCGGATGCGCTCTTCCTTTTCCCGTTGCTCTCTGCTTGCGTAATTGGCACGGTTCTTTTCGTGAAGATCCGGGGCGATAGTAAGCTCTATCGGTTGTGTTTGGATAAGTGTCTCTTCTTTTGTCGGGGATGATTCGGGTACAGGCTCAGGGACTGATGTAGGTCCAGGCACAGATGTGGCTTCTTCAAGTGTATTTTGTGACAGTTCTTCCTGCACCTCTATGGCTTCGGCAATCGTTTCTTTCTTGCCGAACTTGATTTTGTAGATTTCGTATGTATCAAAGATAAGTGTCTGAAAGGAGAGATAGAGCAACCATCCCAACAGGTTACAGCATACGAATACTATCCACCTGACAAAGTTGTCTTGGTTGAAGCTGTCCGCTATTACCAGCGTGGCAATGGAAGATATTAGGACGATGGCGAAGCCGACAAAGCCCAAGATGATGTATTTGTCCTTGATTGATGATTCCATATTTCGTTGAGAGATTGAATGTTCCTGTATTATTTTGTGCAAAGTTAATGCTATTTTTCCCAATTACTGCCCGTTATTTGCGGTTAGAACGGTCTTTTTCAATGTATTTCACGAAATGTCATCATATCATACTCTGTTTCATACTCTGAGGGGCTTATAAATGGTGGCATCAAGCCAAAAACATAGAGGGGCGATTATAGCCTTGTAGCCATAACCGCCCCTCTGAATACCTGTCAATGTGAGACATTTATGCCTCCTTGCGCTTCAAGGTTATCTTGTCCACCACCTGACACATCTGCTGCGCTGCTATCTTGGAATAGATTTGTGTGGTGGTAATGTTCTTATGTCCGAGATAGGCTTGGATGACAGCCATGTCCGTTCCCATTTCCACGTGCAGGCTTCCGAAGCTGTGGCGGGTACAGTGAAAGGTGATTTTCTTGGTTATCCCTGCTGCCGTGAGCCACCGTTGGAGTGGTCCTTGCAGCATCTTGTCCTTGAAATCCTCAAAGATAAGTCCCTCGCCCCGTTCTCCCAGCAGTCCATAGGCTTCATCACTGATGGGGTTATGCACTATTTCTTTGGTTTTCTGCATACGGGTGGTAACGAACATCCTGCCGTTGGTGTATGGTTGTATCTGCTGCCACGTGAGCTGTCTGATGTCGCTCTTTCTCAGTCCCGTAAGACAGGCGAAAAGAAAAGCTTTTTTCAAGACCTCCTCCTCACAGGGTGTTTCGGCAAGCCGTATCAGTTCCTCTTGGCTCAAATGCTCCCTGATGGTGGGAATGCACTCGATGCGGTCTAAGAAGCCGTTTGGGTTCTCCTTTATCTTCCTGTCACGGTAAGCGGTGTGCAGCACGGCACGGAAAGTTGACCAATAGCCTGCTGCGGAGTTGATGTGCAGCTTTTGGTTGGTGTGGATGGATTGGGGTGCATCAAGCAGGTATTCCATGAACTTGCGGCACAAATCCACATCCACCTCCTCAAAGGTGCATTTGCCGTTCACGAACCGCTGGAAATGCTTGTATACGTGCTGCCACTTGATATTCTTGCGGTCAGCCAGTCCTTTGAAATAGGCAAGGAAATCGCCCTTCATCTTGGTCTTGTCAAAAAAGCCGTTGTTTTCATTGAAAATGGCTTCGTAGCGCTGGTTGCGCAGGATGACCGCTTTCTTCATCATGCGTGCGTTGAAGTCCCGTTCCTGCTGGTTTGCAGGTTTGGCGAAGATGTAAATTCCTAAGGCTTCACGTGTAATCACTCTCATGGTGACATTGTCACGGTAGCCGGGATAGTAGTCAAGGCATAGTGAATACTGTGTCCCGTTCTTAATCTTGCGCTTACGCAAGGTAACTGTTTTGCATTTACTCATAATAATTATGTTTTAATTGGTTGTATACATTTTGGAGTTGTATCCATGTTTCCGATGGCAAAGGAACAACGTGAAATATCCGTGAATACCTCCACGATACATCATTTTGAAATAATTTTCGATAATCCCGATTTTTCACGGTTATTTGTTCCTTTCAGCCATGACACGCTCCACATCTGAGCGCAAAAGCAGGTTTTTCACACCCACCTTTATCTTTTCGATGTGCTTCACCTTGACGATATGGCAGATGTTGGCTGACGAAAGACCATAGATTTGCTGCACCTGCTCAACGGTATAGTAGCGTTCATCGTTCACAAGGTCAGTTCTGCGGAGTTCGTTCAAATGTGATTTGGAGTAATAGGTACGCCCGTACTCTCTTTTAGTGGGTATCTTATGGCGATAGGTGTAGGCACGGAGTGCGGTCGGCTTCATGCCGAACAGTTCCTCCACCTCCTCGGTCAGTAGCCAGTCGGTAATTTCGCTAATATCAACTGCCACACCGAAAAACTCGTCAATATGCTTCTTGCTGTAATAGTTCTTTCCTGCGATACGGCAGATGGGGATATGGTTACGCTTGGCGGAAGTGTAAAGCCATGACTGCTTTACCTTAAAAAGGGACATCACCTCCTCGCCCGAATAGAAGTCCAACACTTCTTCGCTTTCCTTTTCCCTTTTTTCTCTTTTGGCAGGTAAGGAAGATGAAGATGATTTCCTTGGTGTGGAGGTGTTGCCGGGCAGGATGCGGTGATAGGGATTGCCCTCCAACATCTGCTCGATGTCGGCTCTGCGGATGAATGCCATGCGGTTGCTGATGCGTGAGGCTTTCAGCTTGCCGATGGCTACAAGTTTGTAAATGTACTGTCGGGAACAGCCCATGAGGATGGCTGCTTTGGAAAAGGTGAGATACTCCTGATGCTGTATCTCCATCAAGGGTTGGGCGACTTTGAAGAGGTTGTTCTTCTGCATCACTCTGGCTCGTTTGGCTTCTGCCTGACAAGCCTCACTGCAATATCTTTGCATACCGCTTCGGGTTACAAAGGACTTGCCGCAAAAACTGCATTTTCTGGTTGCTTTCATACCGTTTTATCGTTTAATGGTTCATTTCTTCAATCCTATATCTCTGAAATGGTAAACGGATGTGAACGGAAGTCAACCATTGTCGCTTTTCTACACAGTGTGACTGTTTCCGCATATCGGGGCGGTTATTGTCGCTTGTCGTAAACGGTTGTAAACCCTTGTCAACTGTCTGCACGGTGTGACAAAAAACAAGCCCCGCAAATTCTCCACGTCAGAAATACGTCTCAAAAATATGTGGAAATTTGGGAAGCGACAAATGGCAACCGAAAAGTGTTAAATTTTAGAATATGCTGGTAATTAAAGATTTACACTCGGATATTTCTGATTAGTTTTGGTTGTTCTATGGTTATAAATACATCCAGCGGATCATTTTCACCTAAGTAAGTAACCGAATTAGGAAGCGTGATAGACGCCAACTTCTTACAATTTAAGAATGCATGTGAGTCAATCTCCTTCAACTGAGAAGAACCGTCAGAAGCACCTTCAATAACAAACTCTGTCATGTTTTCACACTTATCAAAACAACGTGACTCAATGTGCTGAACAGTCTTTGGAATTGTAATCTTAGTAATCTGGCTTGTAACACCTGAATCTTCTGCACGGAAAAGGTTAGCACGAAGCATGATAACCTTATAGGTTGCATTACCCTGAAGTACTCCATTGTAAGTAACACCAGCTGTAACTGTTTCAGGAATAGAAATCTCTCCTACCTTACGAATGGCATTAAACTGCGCATCAGCCAAAGCAGCATCCTTATTTGCATTAGTACTCAAATCAGTCGAAGTAGTCCACCCGCAGAACTCAACAGTGTTGTTTTGTGAGGTGACACTCTCAAAATGCTGAATACTAAACAGCATACCATTGTATACAAAGAGATTGGCTCTTCGCTCAGCATCTGTTGGTTGAGAGTCAGCAAAACATCCTAACGAGATGATTGCTAACAATAACAAAAGTAATTTTCGTCTCATTTCTTTTTATTAATTAATTTGGTTCATACCATGTTATCATAGACTACATGACTGAATGTCTCGGACTGAATATAAGTCCTATTAAACTCCGTCACTTCGTCATCCTTAGACACTCTTTTGTCTTCCGCTTTGCGATACGAAATAAAAGTTATTTTTAGTTTCAAACATCAAACAGAAAAACCGATGCAAAGATAGACAAATAAACCACTCAACAATTTCTTACTACGACAAATACAAGTTTCAGACATATATATCACACACAAAATCAATATGTTACATACATTAACAACCTACAATAATACAAACAGAATATAAAATAAATAAGGCTTTGTAAAATAAAATTCAGACCAATAACAAAACTTCCATATATATACAATTACATTTTTTAATAAATCCGACAAGCAGCGATAAAATCGATAATTTTATAACAAAAAGGCGTAGAACAAAGCCCTAAGTAAAGCTTTATATGAATACTTAAGTATAACTCTACCAAGAACAAAAACCATCCTCATCGAAGTGTTTTTATGAAAAGGATTTGTTGAAGAATACTTAAATGTAGATAAATAAAGGTTCTTCTGCTAAATGTATGGATATTTTTCGTATAGCTTTAACAGAAGAACCGAAGTTAATCATTAAATCAAAACACAACTTAGACAGTCAACTGTCTATTCTATTATAAGCCTCCAACACAGCAACCTTTTTCATTCTTAATACTTCGAAGATGTAAATAAGATATTGAAAAACCATTACATAAATTCGAATAAAACATCTATAAATAAGGACAAAAACACGTATAACAATTAGGTTTGTAACTAAAAGGATATCAGTTAGTTATAAAGTAGCAAACTAAAAGGTGCTTAATTGGACTTCAAAAGGGCGTTAGTAAGACCTCAAAAGAGCATCTTTTGCAAGTCAATTAGGCATCTTTTAGAAGCCAAAAGAGCATGTATTGGTTTTGAACCATACGAAAATAGTTTACAAATACCAATGATATGAGAATGCGTTGTTTACAGCAGACGAATAGACATAGTGTCTATTTGCATTTTATCTTATAATTTTCTCCTTTTGTAAGCTCATCTAATTTGGGAGAGTAATACCACACGAGTGTATAAGTCTTTACTCTATTATAATCTTTACATTTAATAGAAGAACCATAAAAAAGGCAGAAATACACGTAGTATTCCTGCCTATATTTATATAAACGATCAGCTTATTATCAAATAATCTTGATTCCCTGCGCTTATGGAAGATGAACTATATCGGTATAATAAGACATATCACGATAGCGTTCGCTTTTAGTAAAATTACCTCCATCATTATAGTCCTTGAATGGTATAAACCTACCATCATAATCATTGAAGGTTCCAAGGAAGTTTAATCCACTTGTTTCTATCGGCATGTAATACCATCCCTTCGGGTTGAATCCATTATAAGGAGCATTAAAAGGCGTCTCCTTTGAACGAATAAAATCCTTCTCCCCTAAGTAATAATTATAATAGAATCCGTTGCTACCATTCAATATATAATGTACTTGAATTCCAAAATTGTCTACTATATTGTTGTTAGGGTCTTTTAAATCAATATTCCAACCATCTTTACAGATAAACTTAGAATAGTGGACTCCACCTGTAACTGCCGATGGAGATGCTATTCCAGAACCCGTATTGATTACTTGATAAGCTTTATTCTTAGCTACGACTTCTGCATAACCAGTACCTGCTGCTAAGCAAATAGACTTTCCTGCAGGTATCGATGTTGTTGAATTTCCTGGCATACCAACACTACTGCTGCCTCGGCTCAATGCTTTGAGGTCCGTAAGGTTAGCTACATATAATCTTCCATAAGGTTCCACATTCCATGGGTTTGGACTCACCAGATAATATCCTTTCAACGATACTGTCTCCCTTGAAGCATTTGTTATTTCAATCCAACTATTCTCTCCATTTACTGCAGAAGAGTGGTAATACTCTGTTATCATCAATGCTCCACGTGTTTCTTTCAGACTTGCATTGATACTGAAATTATAAGTATCACCATCTTTGAAGTCAACGATAGTTTTCGCTTCACGATAGAATCGATTACGCATAGACAAGAAGTCTATTTGTGGGGCTACTGCACCTGCCTTGCTATCAGCCTCACTGCGGAGGATAACTCTTGCTTTTGTCGTACTGGTTGCACCTGGTGTAGCCTTTACCCAGAAATAAAAAGGCTTGGTATACTTGGTTGTTCCTGCTCCATCAGCCTCACCACCAATAGCGAAATTATTGACTCTAATCGTGTCACATTCGTCTAAAACTTTTCCCTGCCGTCTATCTATATTAATTCTATATGGACTTGGTTTCCATACAGGAGAAGCTTGTGAGAGGTCAAATGTACCATCCATGTGGAGCACGTCAGACTTCAAGGCTATAGAATAGACACTGCTCTTGTAATACATATCCGACTTTGCTCTAACGCCAATCCAGCTACCTAACATTAAAAACTGAACTTTAGCGTGCTTTGTCACAGGGTCTACATTCGTCAACTTCGAATAAAGTGGGATGTTATAATCGTATGAATTTGCGTCAATTACTTTTGGTCCAAAAACTCTCATGACGCCATCTATGCCAATACCTATTGTCCATGCACCATTTTCTACACCATCCTCTTTACCTGTAGCCGATGCTACTTGCAGTTTAGATAAATCAAAATATGTTGGTACAGAGAACGTAAAGTAACCCTTATTAGTAGAGATAATTTGCAAGCCCTTATCAAGTTTATAACTTTTTCGGTACTTTCCATCAGTGATATAGACAAATAAAGGTATCGTACTTCCAACCTTCCAATTATAAGTCAATGACCCTTGTTTGTCGTAGGTGATAGGTGTACGGGTCATAGCAGACTGCTCGGCATCCCATACGGCTGTCATCTGTTTTGCGTTCACCATATCTTCTACATTCTTATCTAATGTAACATCAACGATGAAAGTAGTTTCTTCTGTTGCTTTCTTTTGCTCATTTGAGGTGATATCTTCCTGTGAGCAGGCTGCTAACCCAAGTGAGATAGCTACAAAAATAAACGATTTAATAATGCTATTCATAATTTCTGGTTATTCAAAAAAGTTTGGTGTGTATTTAGCTTGGCCACTGGGAGTTGTAGTAGTCTCAGTTTCGTATTCCTCATCCTCATCATCCATTTTGTGGCCTTGGGACTTTTCTGGGAGGTTGCCAGAGGCTGTTTCTAAGATAGAAAGTTCCTCTATGATTGGCATTGCAACCATAGCAGGGGAAAGATATTCTTTCTTCATTTTAGCGTTAATTGGTTTGATTAAGTTAAATATAGGTTTATTCTATCTCACAATGTGCAAGATAGATGTGGTTTTTACCATTTAGGCTATATGGTTTGTACAGTCAGGTAGAATTGGGTTTGTAGTCTACTTGGCTTTATAGATAGAGAATTGTAATCCCCCAGCAAGCTATAAAAGCCTCTGGGGGATTATAGTATTATAACAAACGATTAATCGTTGTTCTCATATTCATTGTTCTCACGACGTGGACGACGCTCATCAAAACGACGCTCACCATCACGACGTGGACGGCGGTCACCACGTGGGCGACGCTGTGGCTCAACATATCCCTCTGGTTTCTCAAGTAAAACGCGACGTGAAAGCTTGTACTTACCAGTCTTAGGGTCAATCTCGAGGAGCTTCACCTGAAGCTTATCACCTTCCTTGATGCCTGCCTCTTCAACAGTCTCAAGACGCTTCCAATCAATTTCTGAGATGTGAAGCAAGCCGTCCTTACCTGGTAGAATCTCTACAAAGCAGCCGTATGGCATGATAGAACGTACTGTACCCTCGTAAACCTCACCAATCTCTGGAACAGCAACGATAGCCTTAATCTTACCAAGAGCAGCATCGATAGAATCCTTGTTAGGAGCAGAAACCTGTACCTTACCAACACCATCAGCTTCCTCAATAGTGATAGTAGCACCAGTTTCTTCCTGCATCTGCTGGATAATCTTACCACCAGGACCGATAACAGCACCGATGAACTCCTTAGGAATCTCCAACTGAACGATACGTGGAACCTGTGGTTTCATCTCAGCACGTGGCTCTGCGATTGTCTCAGTCATGATATTGAGGATATGCTCACGAGCAGCCTTTGCCTGCATAAGTGCCTTCTCAAGAATCTCGAATGACAAACCGTCACACTTGATATCCATCTGAGTTGCAGTCAAACCATCCTTTGTACCAGTTGTCTTGAAGTCCATATCGCCCAAGTGGTCCTCATCACCGAGAATGTCACTCAATACTGCATACTTATCTTCTCCTGGGTTCTTGATAAGACCCATTGCAATACCTGATACTGGCTTCTTCATTGGAACACCTGCATCCATCAATGCGAGTGTACCTGCGCATACAGTAGCCATAGAAGAAGAACCATTAGACTCGAGCACCTGACTAACCAAACGAACAGTGTAAGGGAAGTCTGCTGGAATCTGACCCTTCAAACCACGCCATGCAAGGTGACCATGACCAATCTCGCGACGGCCTACGCCACGCTGAGCCTTAGCCTCACCTGTACAGAATGGAGGGAAGTTATAATGAAGGAGGAAGCGCTGATAGCTCTTCTCCAATACGTTGTCAACCATCTTCTCATCCATCTTTGTACCGAGAGTACAAGTAGAGAGAGACATTGTTTCACCACGCTGGAAGAGTGAACTTCCGTGTGGCATTGGCAGTGTATCAATCTCGCACCAGATGTTACGAATCTCATCTGTAGCACGACCATCCATACGCTTGCCAGTATCAAGAACGCTACGGCGCATAGAGTCACGCTGAACATCTGCAAAGTAGCGGTCAATAAGTGAGTGTTTTTCTTCGAGGTCGTCTTCTGAAAGATCTGTATGAGCAGCGTCATAAGCCTCGATGAAATCTGCCTTAATCTTGCTATAGGTCTCCTCACGGTGCTTCTTGTCGTCATCACCGCTCTGAGCCTGAGCGTAACAAGCATCGTAGGTAGCCTTGTGAAGCTCCTCACGCAATGCTTCGTCATTGATTTCATCTTCGTAGGTACGCTTAACGTCAGTACCACAAGCCTTTGAAAGTTCTTCCTGCATTTCACACATTGGCTTAATAGCCTCGTGTGCAACCTTCAAAGCAGCGATAAGATCCTGCTCAGAAACCTCGTCCATCTCACCCTCTACCATCATGATATTGTCCTTAGTGGCACCAACCATGAGGTCCATATCAGCCTCCTTCATCTGTGGGAATGTTGGGTTGATAACGTACTCGCCGTTAACACGCGCAACACGAACCTCTGAAGTAGTGTGCTCGATTGGAATATCTGAAGCTGCAAGAGCTGCAGAAGCTGCCAAACCAGCAAGTGCATCAGGCTGATCGATGCCGTCAGCTGACAGCAACATTACCTGTACATAAACTTCACAGTGATAATCTGATGGGAAAAGTGGACGAAGAACACGGTCCACAAGGCGTGATGTTAGGATTTCGTCGTCATTGGCTTTGCCTTCGCGCTTGGTGAAACCACCTGGGTAACGACCTGCGGCAGCATACTGCTCGCGATAATCAACTTGCAAAGGCATAAAGTCTGTGCCCGGAACTGCCTCTTTAGCTGCACAAACAGTGGCGAGAAGTACGGTGTTACCCATACGGAGAACTGCTGCGCCATCGGCCTGCTTTGCAACCTTTCCGGTTTCAATTGAGATGGTTCTTCCATCTGGCAATTGAACTGTTTTCGTAATTACGTTCATCTAAAATTTTAAAATACTTATTGTTTTGACCAACATCTTAGGGAACCAAAAGTGGTAACTCTGGATAAGACTCGATTGTCTTGACGTTTACCTTCTCACGCGTCCCGAAAAAATTAATCCGTGCAAATTTACCTATTATATATGTAACTTACAAATAAAAATGAATGTTTTTTAAGTCAGCTAATTATCAGATGTTAAAACGCTTAACTTGCTTTTCTTTTCCTTTTAATATACTCTTACTATTTTTTGTGGTTCCTTTTCCGTAAAATGTAGGATGCGCTTCGTATAGTCTTAACGAAAGAACTGAAGTTACTCATTAAACAAATAACACAGCTAAGACGCTCAGCAATTCATTCTATGATTATCCTCTATCATAGAAAAGTCCTTTATTTTAATACTGCAAAATTACAGATAAGGCACGGAAAAATCATTACAAAACATCAAACAAAACAGCTATAAATAACGATAAAAACACGAATAACGAGCAAACTTATAACCAGCAGAAAATCAGCTGATTATAAAGCAGTGAAAGAAAAGGTGCTTAATTAGACTTCAAAAGGGCGTTAGTAAGGGGCTTAAAGGGCGTCTTTTGCAAGTTAATTAGGCGTCTTTTAGAAGCCAAAAGAGCATGTCTTGGTTTTGAGCTACACGAAAATAGTTTACAAACATTGGTTATAAAAAAATCCGATTATGGGCAGATACTCTTGCACCATAATCGGAGTTTATATTGATTGGTATTGTTCAATTTTTCTTTGGTGCTGCAAGACAATCTATAATATTAAATAGATTGAGCATAATCTTGCATCCCACTTCTTTATTTTACCAAAACCTTCTTGCCATTGATAATGTAAATACCAGGAGCTAATTTTCCTTTATCATTAGCATCTCTAACCTTCACACCATTAGTATTATATACTGCACCATCATTCTGATCTGTGGTTTCTAACTTATCAATAGAGGTAATTACTTTGGTCATCGGACTGCCTACAATGTTGACACTACGTAAGAAGTACCCCAGTCCGGTTACTACCAAACCATTCTGTTTTAACTCTTCGATAACCTTAGGCTCAAGGTCAAGGGTATAGGCCTTTTCATCTTTCTCATTATCCAAGTTGATAATATTACCATACTGTACGCTAAATGAGAACTTAGGTCTTTTTGAATCAGTAGGATTCTTTTTATTCTGGCGTAAGAAAATCTTTGCACCAGGATTAGCATCTCTCACCACAAACTCAAGTTTCTGACCTTCTGCTAAATGTGCAAACAACTCTGCAGGGATAATTGTTTCACCCCACTGGAGTTCCTTGAATCCTGACCAAATAGCATCCTTCTTTGATGAATGACATACGGTGTATAAACGAATATTCTCACCTCGCAATACGCAGCCCTCATTCCTTAGCTTCTTACTAAGTTCTTCTGTCACAACGAAAGTTACCTGTGCATCATTCTTTGTAAACTCTGGCTTTAGAGTAGTGATAGACTGTCCACTTTTGTTAAAGATATCAAGGCTTGCTTGCTTTGTAGGATCACAAACCTCAAGGTCCATAACCAACTGATCTCCTACATTAATCTTAGCAAACTTCTCTTTAGCAAGGTCAAGACTTATCTTCTGATTTTTTCTGTATTCTGGACGGTTACCTATCCATAGTAGTGTATTTGCACGTTTAAAAACACGCAACCAGTCTACTTCTGTAACAAACTGATTAGGAACCTTATTAATATCACCTCCATACTTAGGGTTTAATTCAGGGTAGAGGGTTCCACCAAATCCTGTATATGGATACATACTTGGTAGTATTTCTGTATTAGCTTTCCACGCCTTACCTCCTACTTGTCCTGTGATGGCTACGTCCCAAACACGGTCCTCTCCATACTTTGAAAGGTTTTCTGCTAAGAGTGCATTATAACGATATGGATACTGCGGATTGTTTGATTTATATCTATTATCCTTTGTACGGAAAACAGATCTTACCCTTCCATCTAAGAGGAAAGTTACGGCTAAATGCTTTGGGTCACCTGGTTCTGGATCAATCTGTGCACCATAAACATGGAAGTCTTTTCCTGGATCAAAGTCAAGCTCCCTTACACGATCTCCATAGTCATTAATATTATGACTACTATTAAGCTTACCGTTTTGCGATCTTGAATTATAATCCATACCATGGACAGTCTGATGCAGATAAAAGCCTTTCTCCTTCATTGCATCTTTTCGGTCCTCATTTACAAAGAACTCTTGCAAATCAATCTCGAAAGTACTTGCTCCATTACAGTGACGAAGCCATAGTGCCATCCAAGTTCCGAACTCGTATGGAATCTTTGCTTTTACTTCTATACGGGAGTAAAGAGGATAATAAACTCCGTGTTCTAATCCTTTACCGGTTCCCATGTCAGCTCCATTAGCATTACGACTGGAGAGGGCCCCAGACCACCAACCATACTTTCCAAAGTCGTGCTTTGGCTTAAAAGGTGGCTGTACCTTTACTTTATAATCGGTTCCAGCTGGGTCTTTTTTAGGATCAGGACGACGTCCTGTCAAAAGAGGTTCACGTGAAGCGGTTATATATGCCACTCCATTTCTTACCTTAACCATATCGGCACGATAATACTGGACACCTCCTTGTCCTTCTGTATTACCATAATCATCAAACTTATAATTATACTTTGGATCACCATAGATACCCCATCGGGATTCGTCAATCTTGTTTCCATTAAACTCATCACCTCCATAGTAATTCCAACCAGCCATTGGCGGTACGGCATTCTGTGTTACTTGTGCAGATAGGTTAGAGAGTCCTAAACATAACCCGCAAAGTAATAATCCTGTTTTTTTCATGTTGTTTTGATTAATGAGCAGTTTAAAACTACTCGTTGTTATTTAATAAAATCAAGGCGGCTCAATATTAAATAGGAAAGCTGATATCATCTTGCAAAGCTGACCTATCGTGATTTTTCAATCTAATATGAACAAACCTTCGGCTGCAAAATTACACTATTTCCCGCATATTTACTCAGTTCGTGGCTCGGGTAGAGTGCAAAATAACTGTAAGGTATTGTAAACGTACTCATTTTATGTTGAAGAATATGAAATGAATACGCCTAATGTTTATTTTTGTTTCATTCAAACGGGTTGTATTACATTGCTACCTTGTTTATAAGATATGAATGTAGATAACAAATGATACTAAAAAGATTGGACAGTTTAAATTTTATCTTATAAATAAGAAAAGGGTATATAAGAAAACACAATATATCCCCATTTTCATGCGAAGACAAAAAGTTCGTTTTCAATAAACGATTTCTATAAATCTACTTTCCTGTCACTCCTATCACTCCTTTTACGCAATTAAAAAGCTGATTATAAATCGATTACACTAAATGTTAAAAGTGACAGCAAATTAAATTGAAAGTAAATTTGTAGAAAAAAGTGTGTTCGTTCTAATCTTGAGTGTCGATTATGAAGCCAAAAATAGGAAGAAACCTTATTTATATTATGTTTTTGTTTTCTGAACTGTTGTAAAACTGTTCTTTAGAAAACAATCACTTCCTTAAGTCATCAATGGTCTTTACCTCTATATAGTCGTTGAGAGAGCCACGTAACATTTCTTTCTTTAAAAGGTCGTTCAGCAGGGCTATAAGACTATCCCAGAAGCCTTCTACGTTAACTAAGGTTACCTTCTTATGATGATAACCAATAGAAGCTGAGCCTGCAACGGTGAAAATTTCATCAATAGTCCCTATACCTCCAGGCAATGCATAGAACTCATCAGAGCGTTCCATGATAATTGCTTTGCGATCAGTAAGGTCTTCACAAGGAATCTCTACATCTACATAGCCACTAACTCTGCGTCCTTCTTCTAAGATGCGAGGGATAACCCCGATAGTACGTCCACCAGCTTCGTGTACAGCCTTACCAATACACTCCATCAATCCACTATTAGCTCCACCATAAACAAGCGTATGTCCATTCTTTCCAATCCATCGTCCCAACTCTTCCGCAGCACGGAAGTAGTCGGGAGCAATGTTATTGTTTGCAGAGCAAAATACAGCTATATTCATCTTATTCCTCTAAGAGTTTAGCTGCCATTTCGCGTCCTAAGCGATTACACTCTTCCTTAATCTCTGGAGTAAGTGCTTGCTTCATCTCTACTGGCTCACCCACTTTCTCGAAGTGGAGGTGATTTTCATTCCATTCACCAATAGCAGCAACAGCCTTTGATGCCCATGAATAAGAGCCAAACCAGCCGATAAGGTGATTCTTAATATCGCGGTTAGCAACCTCCTGCAAGAGTACGTCCATCTCGTGATAGAGTCCTGCATTATAAGTAGGAGCACCAACGATTAAGCCACGAAAGCGGAAGACGTCCTGAAGAATATAGCTATGGTGAGTCTTAGAAACGTTATACAGACGAATATTCTTTACACCAGCGAGCGATGCTGAGCGTGCAATCTCCTCTGCCATACGCTCAGTATTGCCATACATTGTACCATAACAAATTACCAAGCCTGGCTCAGTTTCGTACTTAGACATTCGGTCGTAGAGACCAATAACCTTGTCAACATACTTATGCCATACTGGTCCATGAGTAGAGCAGATATAGTCAATATGAATACCAGCAAGCTTCTTTAATGCGTTCTGAACAGGTGTTCCGTACTTTCCAACAATGTTAGAATAGTAACGAACCATCTCTAACCAACACCAATCAGTATCAATCTCTTGATCAATGAGACCGCCATTTAATGCACCAAAACAGCCAAATGCATCACCTGTAAAGAGGTGGCTGACCTCACCTTTGCAGAGTGTCATCATTGTTTCAGGCCAGTGAACCATTGGAGTCATAAAGAACTGTAAGGTATGATTACCTAAGCTCAACTCCTCACCATTCTTAACCTCTAACGTATTATCCTTGACACCATAGAATCCTGACATCATATCAAAGGTTTTCTTATTACCGATAACTTGGATGTTAGGATAATATTTACGCAGCAAACCTATTGAACCAGAGTGGTCAGGCTCCATGTGGTTGATGACTAAGTAATCAATCTGTCGGTCGCCCAACACCTCACGAAGTCTCTCAATAAACTGAGTAAAGAAGTCTACTTCAACTGTATCAATAAGGCAAACCTTCTCATCATCAATGAGGTAAGAGTTATAGGTCACACCATAAGGCAATGGCCATAATCCTTCAAAGAGGTTCTTATTACGGTCGTTAACTCCTACGTAATAAACTTTATTGGCAATTTCTATCATTTTATTTTTGAATTTATGTAGTTTCTTTTTAAAGCTTATTGGGCTTATTTGGCTTATTGGACTTATTTGGCAAATAAGACTAATTATAAGGCCCCATCTCTCATCTTCTCACCAAACTCCTTGCTTACATAGTTGAAGATATCCTTACAGCAATCTGCAGAGAACGCCAAAGCATAGTTGATGAGTTTATCCCACTGCTCTTCTGTTAGTCCTCTTTCGAGGTCAACACGAGTGATTCCATACTTCAACATACCGAAGATAAAGCCTGCATTAAAGTTATCGCCGGCTCCGATAGTGCTAACAATATTAGTGTCAAGTACTGGGTATGACTTTTTCAATTCCTTACCACTACGCACCTCCACAGGTTGACTTCCCTGTGTATAGATAAACTGTTTGCAATAGAAGGAAATCTCTGCATTATAAACTTTATCAGCATCCTCCTTCTTGTAAAGTGTCGCAAAGTCTTCGTGACTGCCACGTACAATATCAGCATAATCAAGGTTCTCTATCAGATTAGGTGTTATCTTGATAACCTCATCTTTGTGTGCTGGGCGGAAATTAACATCATAGTAGATGATGGCACCACGTGAGCGAGCATAATCGAGCAATCCTACTACCTGTGGACGAATCACCGGATTCACCGCATAGAAGGAACTGAAAAGCACGATATCATCGGGCTGGATATCAGGGAAAGTAAAATCTAACTGATCGTGTGGATGATCTTTATAGAAGATATATTCTGCATCATTCTTCTCATTGAGGAAGGCAAGCGACACAGGCGACTTAGAATCAGGGAAAGTAGAAACGCTATCAGCATTCACACCATTGTTCTTCAAGAAATCAATGATGTATTTTCCAACATGGTCATTACCCGCTTCAGAAATAAACGATGCGTTAACTCCGCAGCGTCCTAACGATGTAATGGCATTAAAGGTAGACCCTCCTGGAACTGCCTCAACTGGTTTATTATCCTTAAAGATGATGTCTAAAACGGTTTCACCTATACCTATTACTTTCCGCATTTTATTGTGAATTATATTGTGTCTCACTTTAGTTGTGCAAATATACTGAAATTTAGGCGGATTACAAAATGAAATGAGTTCTTTTTTCTTTGTCGTTTAAAGTCTATTACTTTTCATTCTTTTTTCTTAATTTTGCACCCTATGACAAGATATCAAACTGCAGTCTTGGAGAATGGACTGCGCATCATAGCCCTTCCAACGGCCTCACCAGTGGTTTATTGTGGGTATCAACTCAATGTCGGGACAGCCAACGAACTACCTGATGAGGAGGGGATAGCTCATTTCTGTGAGCACGTTACGTTCAAGGGTACTACTCGTCGCACAGCAATAGATGTTATTCACTGTCTTGAACAAGTGGGAGGCGACCTCAATGCCTTTACAACTAAGACCGATACGGTTTATTATTCTGCTATTCTAAAAGACCATCTCCCACGAGCAATAGACCTTCTGACAGATATTGTTTTCCATAGTGTCTATCCACAAAAGGAGATAGATAAGGAAGTCGAAGTTATCTGCGATGAAATCGAATCCTACAATGATAGTCCTGCAGAGTTGATCTATGATGAATTTGAAAATATCATCTTCCGTGGGCACCCTTTAGGACATAGTATCCTTGGAACGGCAGAGCGTGTTCGGAAGTTCACAACTGAGGATGCACTTCGATTCACAAAAAAACATTATAGACCGATGAATTCGGTGTTTTTTGCGTATGGTGATATAGATTTTGATAATCTGCTCAGTCTTTTAGAGAAAGAGAATGACTGTAAAGTAAAGGTAAAGGGCGAAACAGAAAAACCAATAGAAATTCCGCTTCCTGCATTGAGTGAATACCAACCTCAAACGGTTAAGATTAATAAGCATACTCATCAAGCTCACGTAATGATTGGTAATCGTGCCTACAGCATACATGACAAAAGACGTATGGCACTTTATCTATTGAATAACATCTTAGGTGGACCAGGTATGAGTGCCCGTTTGAATCTTGCACTTCGCGAACATCGTGGACTTGTCTATACGGTAGATAGTTCTATGGTGAGCTATTCGTTAACGGGTATTTGGGCTATATACTTCGGTTGTGATGCCGATGATTTAGATGAATGTATGCGCCTTGTACGTGCAGAACTCGACCATTTCATCGATACTCCATTGACGGATGACGAGTTGGCTGTAGCTAAACAGCAGATTAAAGGACAGATTGGTATTGCATGTGACAACCGTGAAAACCTTGCTTTAGATTTTGGTAAAGGCTTCCTCCACTATGGATGGAAGAAGGATATATCAGCACTCTATCGCAACATTGATGCAATAACGGCAGAGGAGGTGCAAGCTGTTGCGCGCGGACTCTTCCCAGAAGAACGACTTACAAAATTAATTTATATATAGACGGTATAACTTTTCCTCTAACAAAGAATACCTCTGGCACGATTTTCTCTATAAAAAAAGAAAGGGAATAGACGTATAAAAGATAACAAACATAAATATAGCAGGATAATGAAAGCAAACATTGAACGCACTAACAAAAAAAGAGTCGTTATTGTTGGTGGTGGATTGGGAGGTTTGGAATTGGCCTTCAAATTAGTAGATGATGATTACCAAGTTGTATTGGTAGATAAGAATAACTATCATCAGTTCCCTCCATTAATTTATCAGGTGGCTTCGGGTGGTCTTGAACCAAGTAGTATCTCTTTTCCTTTCCGTCGACTTTTCCAAGGACGAAAGGACTTTTTCTTCCGAATGGCAGAGGTAAAATCGGTGGATTCGGCTAAAAAGACTATCAACACAACGGTGGGCGAGATAGAATACGACTATCTTGTATTGGCATTTGGTGCAAAGACTAACTTCTTTGGAAATAAGGATATTGAAGCAACGACACTCCCGATGAAATCGGTTAGTGAGGCTATGAAACTCCGTAATACAATCCTGCGTAATCTTGAACTTGCTTTAACAGAGGAAGACCCAGCACGCAAACAGGCATTGATGAATATCGTTGTTGTCGGTGGTGGTGCTTCGGGTGTTGAAATTGCAGGAGCTGTGGCTGAGATGAAGAAGAACATCATTGCTCGTGATTATCCCGACCTTGACTCTTCACAGATGCATATCTACCTTGTTAATGCAGGTGACCGTCTTCTTGCAGCTATGGATCCAGTATCATCAAAACGAGCAGAACGAGATCTGAAAGACTTACATGTTCATATCCGTCAGCCTCAGTTTGCTACTGAATACAAAGATGGAATTCTGAAAACCAGTGCAGGCTTGGAAATCCCTACACAGACTGTTATTTGGGTGAGTGGAATCTGTGCAAATACCGTCGAAGGTTTTCCTGCGGAGAGTATTGGGCATGCTGGTAGACTCCTTACCGACCGTTTTTGTCGTGTAAAGGGTGTAGAAGACGTCTATGCAATTGGAGATGTAAGCCTTGTAGAAGGCGATGAGGAATATCCACTTGGTCATCCTCAGCTCGCACAAGTAGCTATGCAGCAGGCAAAGACCGTTGCAAAGAACTTCAAAGCAATGTTGAAAGGAAAAGAGCCAAAGCCTTTCAGATACAAAAACCTCGGTGTAATGGCAACTATTGGTCGCAACCATGCTGTTGCAGAAATCTCTGGAAAGAAGTTTGGAGGCTTCCCTGCGTGGGCATTGTGGCTCGTTGTTCACCTTCGTTCTATCCTTGGCGTAAAGAATAAGACATTTATCCTGCTCAACTGGGTATGGAACTATATTAATTATAAACAAAGCCTGCGTTTGATTTTGAAGGCAAAATAAAGACTCTGTTCCCTACTATTGGGAACAGAGTCTTTTTTCTGATTCTTTCGTTAAAGCATAGATTGGAAATAGAATAAAGCCTTGTACACTTTATAAAGACCGCACCACTTATTCCCTCTTGCTTCATATTTGTAAACTATTTTCACATAACACAAAACCAACACATGCTTTTTTAGCTTCGAAAAGACGCCTAATTGACTTGCAAAAGATGCTCTTTAGAGCTCTTACTAACGCCCTTTTGAAGTCCAATTAAGCACCTTTTAGAATAGAGTTTTATAACCAACTGATTTACTGTTGGTTGCAGACTTACTTTTTATACGTATTTTTTTCGTTATTTATAGACATTTCACCCGAATTTATGTCATATTTTTTCAACCTGTTATCTTCGAATTTTCAAAGTACTAACATGAAAAGGTTTTCTATGTCAGAGGGGAATAATACAATAGATTGTAGATGGTCTTGTCTATGTTTTTGTTTCATGAAGAACCTTTTCCCGCCTATTAATCAATGCCTATTTACCATTAGAAGAACTTTTTATATGCATAAAATAAATTATTATTATACTATTTATAAACTATTATTATACCAATTAAGCCTATCTCCCCTCTTTCTTGTACTTATTTACCGACCCACCTCTTATTATTTCATGAGAAGAATTTAGAGGAGAAGAAGGGGTTATCACAAAAAGAAAGTGTGCTAATTACTTGTTGAAGTCAATAAAAGCCTCATCTGATGAACACTTTGTTGGCATAGTACGACTTTACCTTTTTCTATATCATGGTTAGTAGGTTAAAACCAAATTGGTCATTAGAGCTTAAACATATTTTGTTTTCTTATCGGTATCTTGTTTGTTTTTGGAACGCAAGCGTAGCGGGCTACGTCAAGTTACAAAGACAAACAAGATACCGATAAGAATATAAAAGATGTTAGGAAATAATACTATAGCAAGAAGAACTATACATATTATGCTCTAATAACCAATTTGAGTTAAGAAAGAAACAAAAATAAGAAAGGCTGGAATCCACAATAGAATCCAGCCTTTTATTATTCACAAAGGTAATTGCTACTCCCTCTTCCCTCGGAAAGGGGTTGAGGTGAGGCGTTATTTCTTACAGCGTGTACAAGACCTGTATAACAGTCTGACCCACTGCCTGCAACGTATTCTTATCGATATGCTCCATCGTATCATTGACAGTATGCCATGTTGGACCGAAAGAGCTTTGTTGACAATCAGGATAGTAAGGAATGATATCAATTGTAGGAATACCTGCAAATTGATTCACTGGGACATGATCGTCAGTAACCATTCCACCGATAGCATCAGGGAAGTAAGAGCCAAATCCAGCGTTCTTTGCAGCCTCCCACACACGGTTTACGATATCAGGAGCAAACTGAACAGACATTCCCTCACGATAGAACTGTGCACCTTCGCCACCTACCATATCGAGAAGAATACCGAACTCAGGCTTAATAGCCGTTGGGAAGTTCTTTGCATAGTATTGTGCACCAAGTGCCCAAGAGTCGCCAGTATCTTGATATCGGGTCTCCCAACGTGGTATTCCCCAGTCTTCTGCATCAAAACAAACGAAGTCAACACCTACTTTTAACTTCTTATCAGCCTGCAACTGGCGTGCTAACTCAAGCATTACAGCCACACCGCTGGCACCATCATTCGCTGCCATAACAGGCTTCTTGTGGTTAGCAGAGTCTGGATCGTTATCAGCCCAAGGGCGACTATCCCAGTGCGCACAGATTAAAACACGCTTCTTTGCTTCTGGATTAAAACGTGCGATGATGTTAGTTGCCTTCAACACCGTACCATCATAGGCTTTTACATCGGCTTTCTGCTCCTGCACCTCACAACCATACTCTTTGAATTTCTCTACTATCCATTTGCCACACTTATCATGTGCTTCAGAGTTCATCACACGTGGACCGAAGTCACACTGTGCTGCTGTAAAGGCGTATGCAGAGTCAGGATTAAACGTAGGGCCGACAGGCTTGACTGTAGCCACAGTATCAGCAGCATTATCAGCATTGCTTGCTTTCCCCTTACAGCCGTATGCTACGGTTGCAAGAGACACTGCCAAGAGGCAGCCGAAAATGAGTTTTATATTCGCTTTCATTGTTGATTGATTTCTTTTACACTCCCACACTATCCCAAAGAGATGGTGGAAAACCTTCTTACTACTTATTTTCTAACGCTCTGTACCTGCGCCATTACACGCAGCCAGTTGCCTCCCCATATCTTTTCGATATCTTTTTCGCTATACTTACGACGCAAAAGATGGAGGGTGAAGTTTATCATTTCACTCGCATCAGCCATACCACGTACGGTTCCATCACCATCGAAGTCGGTACCAATACCTACATGGTCGATGCTCATAATGTTGATAGCATGCTCAAGATGAGTAATCGCATCCATCACAGTAGCCTCACTACCCTTCTTCAAGAAGCCTTGGAACATTGTGATATGAGCCACACCACCCTTCTTTGCCAACGCCCGCATCTGGTCGTCGGTAAGGTTGCGAGGAACGTCACAGAGTGCTTTGCTATTAGAATGGCTACATACGATTGGCATCGTACTGAGCTCCAACGCGTCATAAAAACTCTTCTCTCCGCCATGGCTTAAATCGACCATAATACCATTGCGGTTCATCTCCTTGATAACCTCTTCACCAAACTTACTTACTCCACCGTGGGTATTGCAGCCTCGTGCAGAGTCACAAATATCGTTATCACCATTGTGACAAAGGGTTATATAGGTCACACCACGCTGTGCAAAGTGCTTAACATTCTCAAGCTTATGCTCTAAAGCAAGACCATTCTCAATAGCAAACATGATGCTCTTACGTCCCTTGCGCTTGTCTTCATAAAGGTCAGAAGGAGTACGAGCAATGCTGATATAGCGTTGATTCTGCTTAACAATTTCCTCAATTTTGTCGAAGATAAGGTTGGCATAGACCGCTGGTGAAAGATGATCTAACGTCTCAATGAGATGTGGATTAAAGCGTTTCAAGCCTTCAACATCAATCTTTGATGAGAAAGACTCACCAATCCTCGGCTGTGGAAGATAAGCAGCCATGGTCACAGCATCCTGTCTTCCCTCCGTCATCTTATGGAGATCGTAAAGAATACGAGAGTCACGCTGATCGAAGTTGACGCCTTGTGGGAAGAACATCGGTGTATCACAGTGTGTATCAAGCGTCAAGATACGTTGATGAAGTTGCTTGGCAAGATAGAAGTTGTTAGACTGTCCGACTAACCACTGGAAGAGTTTTCCACCCTCTTCACCCATCCATTCGGGATGCCATTGCACACCCATGATAGGCTTAAACTCATTGCTTTCAATGGCTTCGATAACACCATCAGGCGAAAGAGCCGTCACACGGAAACGCTTTCCAGGGTCTTTTACCGCCTGATGGTGGAAGCTATTAACCATAAGACGTTCTTCCTTATAGAGTGCATAGAGGACAGATGACTTTGTAAGCGTCACACTATGAGTTGCTTCACTACGTTCAGCATCCTGCGAGTGCTTTAATCTTGCAGCATGATAGGTTGTTATTGTCTTGTCTTTACTGAGCTTCTTTTCAACCGTTTCATCCTCTCTTATATATTCATCATAGATATCTTGCTGTATCTTTCCACCCAAAGCGACGGCAAGAGCTTGCGCTCCACGACAGATACCAAGGATAGGTAACTGACGATTAAACGCCAAACGGATAAGCATCAGTTCAGGTAAATCACGCTCAGCATTGATATTATGGAGTTTGGTAGAAGGTTCTTCACCAGTCCACAATGGGTTGATATCAGCCCCACCCGTAAGGAGAAGACCATCAAGATGGTCGAGGGTGTTAATAAGTACATCCTTATCAGCCACTGGAGGAATAAGCATTGGGACTCCGCCCGCTGCTACCACCTGCTTATAATAGACATTTCTTATCGCTGCATCACCATCTATATAATTGGTAGTGATACCAATTATAGGCTTACGTTTAGCCTCAGGGAAGGTTTCATACACCTTATCAAGATGTGACTGAAGATCGTATTGCATTCTTATTCTTATTTAAAAGATTGGTTTGTCGTTGACTTCTTTAGAGCAATTCTTCTGCTATAGGTATCTCACGCTTAATACTTTGTTCAAGAGAAATAAGTGTTTCGGTTGACACAACACCAGAGATACCTTGCAGCTGATTGTTAAGAAGGTCCATCAACTGCTCGTTGTCTTTAGCATAAAGCTTCACAAGCATTGTATAAGGACCCGTTGTAAAATGGCACTCAACCACCTCTGGAATAGCACTGATACGTTCAACAACCTTCTTATACATAGAGCCACGTTCGAGATTAAGTCCTACATAAGTGCAAGTTGTATAGCCTAAACTCTTAGGATTAACGTCGAAACCACTACCTGTTATAACTCCATTTTCTATGAGATGTTGTACACGCTGATGAATAGCAGCGCGTGATACGCCACACTGGGCAGCAACATCTTTGAAAGGCATACGAGCATTCTGTGAGAGGATACCCAATATTTTCTTGTCTAAACGATCTACTTTTTCCATGTTCTGCAGTTGATATTATTTATTAATTCTACGTTTCTAAAACTTTAATTGATGACGAGCAAAAGTAGGGAATAATTATGGAACAGACAACAAAATGACATAAAAAATGCGCCACTTGGGCGCATTTTGTTTTTATTTTAAGCAAGAGAACAGTATTTCACTGCTTTTATCTTACTTTTTTACATTCTTCTTTGCCTTCTGAGCAGGAATCTTTTTAGCAGGTACAAGCTTAGCAGCATCAATCACCTGTGTCTCCTTTTCAGCTGCAGCCTCAATGCCTTTCAACTCAAGGGTGAAGATAAGTGTTGAGAAAGGACCGATGTCACGACCTGCGCCACGCTCACCGTATGCGAGGTGCTGTGGGATAACAATCTCCCACTTTGAGCCTACAGGCATCATCTGCAATGCCTCTGTCCAACCTTTAATAAGTCCACCAACATTGAAAGTATCGAACTCTACACCATGACGTGAAGTGGCATCGAATACCTTTCCATCAATAGTCTTACCTTCATAGATAACCTGAACGCGGTCAGCTGCTGTTGGCATAGGTCCGTCACCCTTCTTAATAATACGATACTGAAGACCGTCAGCCATTGTTACAACACCCTCCTTCTTCTTGTTCTCTTCCAAGTAAGCTTCATTCTTAGCCTTTATCTCAGCATCTTTCTGTGCTTTCAACTCTACTTCCTTCTTCTCGAAGATTTCCTCAGCAGTAGCCTGCTTGAGAACAGTAGAATCCTTTGCCAAAGCTGCAATAAAGCCCTTATAAAGCATATCAGGGTTAATTGGAGCTGATGTGCCTTCGAACTTAGATGCAATATTAGGCAACATGGTCTTGTCTACCTGTGAACTGATGAGCAATCCTGCTATATATGCAGCAAAAGCAGAGTCTTTGCGATTAGCAATACCCTGACGCAAGCCACGCAGGAAGTCTGGCATCTGTGCAGGAGTAACACCAAACTGATTTGCAAGATACTCGTCCAAACCACGTGTCATAGACATACCTGCAGCATAGCTCAATGTATCAGAAGCAGAAGTCAGTACTACTGCGCCTTCTTTACATTCTACTGGACACTTTGTATTCTGCTTTCCTTTCTTCTTACTCTGTGCACTTGCAGTATTAAAGACTGAACCTGCTGCAACGAGCAGAGCCAGCATTATAAATTTCTTCATTGTTTTGTCGTTTTTAAAGAAAAGGTTTTTCTATATTAAAAAGGATGTAGATTCGATGATTACTAAGCTTTAATATATATATGTGTGTCTTCCTTTCCTATAAGACAAGAGTATCATTACTGAATTATTCTCATGAAAATAAAGAATTACTTTCATGAGAATAAATATTTATTTTCACGACAATAAATATTTTCTTTCATGAAAATAATTCGCCATCACCGTGAAAATGGATTACAGCTGATGCTCTTCCATACAAGAAAGGAAGACTCATCGAACCTTTATCAAGCCTTAGTTGATTACATACCTGGCTTACCCTGTGGCATACCTGACATACCCTGAGGCATACCTGGCTGACCCTCTGGAGCCTTCTCGATACCAAGTAACTCAACTGTAAAGATAAGTGTTGAGAATGGTTTGAGGTCTGGACTTGGCTGCTCAGCACCGTAACCAGCTGTATAAGGAATAGTAATCTCCCACTTTGCACCAACAGGCATCTTTGTCAAAGCCTCTGTGAAACCTGGGATAACACCACCTACTGGCATTGTAGCACCATCACGCTGGTCGAAAACCTTACCATCGATAGTCTTACCTACATAGTTAATCTTAACAACATCAGAAGCCTTTGGGGTAGCACCAGAGCCAGCCTTGAGTTCCTTAACCTGTACACCCTGACCGATAGTCTTCACGCCTTCCTTCTTTGCATTAGCTGCCATGTAAGCATCGCTCTTCTTCTTGTTAGCGCCATAAGTCTTCTCAGCAGCCTTCATCTGGATAGCCTTTGAAGTCTTCTGCTCAACTTCACGAGCCTGCTCAACAGTCATCTTCTGTCCCTGACCCTTTGCACTTGCAGCGAAACCAGCGAGGAAGTTGCCCAAAGAAACAGTCTTTGTAGAGTCTTCACCAAAGATCTGACGGTTGATCTGATTCTTGATAATCATGTTCATCTGCATACCTACGCCGATACCAGCATTGTAAGCAGCACGCTTCTTATCATCAGCATTCTGCGCACCGTCGTTCATACCCTTGATAAACTCATCGATGTAAGCTGTATCAATCTGCATCTGCTGGAGATACTGCTTTACACTCTGACCCTGATCAATACCGAAAGCATAGCTCAAAGAGTCAACATCAGACTTCAAATCCTCCTTTGGA
Organism: Prevotella melaninogenica; assembly: GCF_003609775.1. Lineage (NCBI taxonomy): Bacteria > Pseudomonadati > Bacteroidota > Bacteroidia > Bacteroidales > Prevotellaceae > Prevotella > Prevotella melaninogenica. Next base: position 110,527 of record NZ_AP018049.1, on the reverse strand, counting down.
GCTGAGTTACCACAAGCTGTGAAGCCTGCAGCTGCGATAGCCATAGCGGCTAATAAATAAATTTTCTTCATTATTTTAATTGTTTAGTTTCTTAAGCAATATTATTAGAGTAGGCGATGATGGACATATATTGCCACCTATTATCGCCTACACACAATTCTTTACTTTACCTCTTTCAACTCTACGTCGAAGACAAGTGCTGCGAATGGAGGTATCTGTGCACCAGCACCACGCTCACCGTATGCAAGGTTATAAGGGATGAAGAAGCGATACTTAGCACCCTCCTGCATGAGCTGCACACCCTCTGTCCAACCTGGGATAACCTGATTCAAGCCGAAAGTAGCTGGCTGATTGCGCTGATAAGAACTGTCAAAAACAGTACCATCAATCAGTGTTCCCTCATAATGACATACTACTTGGTCTGTAGCTGAAGGCTTCTTACCATTGCCCTCTTTCAACACCTGATACTGCAAACCTGATGGTAAGGTTACAACACCATCCTTCTTACCGTTCTCAGCAAGGAAAGCCTCACCAGCAGCCTTTGCTGCCTTACCAGCCTCAGCGGCTGCAGCCTGCTGCTTAGCCTCCTGCTCTTGGAAGAAGTTTTGTACGAGAGTCTGTGCCTCTGCATTGTCAACTTTCAGTTCTGAACCTGAAATTACATCCTTGATAGCCTGTGCGAAGTCGTCAATATTCAGTTCCTTTGCGCCCATTCCTGCGAGCTGTGAACCGATACCGATTCCCAGTGCATAGCTTAATTTATCCATTATCGTTCTTAATATTATTAATAATTAATGTGCAAAGATACTATTTTTAAGGTATAGTTTTGCATTAATCGGATTAAAATTACTAAATTTGTCAAAGAGAGCGGAGGAATACTGTGCAAGTTAAAGGTATCGGCAGAAAACAAGAGGTATATTATTAGTACTTCATTTGTCCAAAACTCTATTTGTAAGTGTTTAGAAATTAAAGCCTATAACCTTGTCTACCTCCTTCAAGCTTCAACTCATAAAAGACAGACGTATGAAGAAAATCGTATTCTTAACAGGTGCAGGAATGTCCGTAGAGAGTGGCTTCAAGACCTTTCGCGGCAACGATGGATTATGGGAGGATTACCCTGTTGAACAGGTAGCTACACACGAGGGATGGGTAGCTAACCCCACACTCGTCAACAACTTCTACAACAATCTACGCAAAAAACTCTATGCCGCCAAGCCTAATGAGGGTCATCGCCTTATCAAGGAACTTGAGAAAGATTACGATGTGACAGTGATTACGCAGAATGTTGACAATCTTCACGAGAAAGCTGGGTCTTCAAAGGTTATCCACCTACATGGAGAACTGACGAAGGTGTGCTCAAGTAAGGCTCCTTACGATAACCGATACATACAGGAACTGCCTGAAGATAACTGCGAAGTAGCGCCAGGAACACTTGCAGAAGACGGTAGTCTATTGCGCCCTTTCATTGTCTTTTTCGGCGAATCAGTCCCAATGATTGAGCCAGCTGCTGAGGTTGTAGCACAAGCTGACATCCTTGTTATCATCGGGACATCGCTGGTTGTTTACCCTGCTGCGGGTCTTGTGCAATACACCCAACCAGCAACTCCTATCTATCTGATTGACCCAGACGATACGCCAGCACATGCTTCTGGACGATTAACACATATCAAGAAGGGTGCAAGCGAAGGTATGAAAGAACTGTTGAAACTATTGTAACAATTCGTATACAGCCTATACATGTACGATAAAACATACTCATTTATTAAAAACTTAGAACACATAAGCCACAAAACCTTTATTTGCTTTATTCTCCTTGAGCAATAAACGGATGTGGATATCAATGATTAAACAAATGAAGAAACTATTTTCACTCCTCTTCTTAGCCCTCATGGCACTGCCTATCATGGCTCAGAAGAATGTTTACAAGTTTAGTGTAAAGGACGGAAACGAACATACCGTCAAGTTGAAGGACTACAAGGGTAAGGTGCTACTCATCGTCAATACGGCGACAAAATGTGGATTTACACCACAGTATGAAGCCTTACAGAAACTCTATGAGACCTATAAGAATCAAGGACTCGTAATCCTTGACTTCCCTTGCAATCAGTTTGGCGCACAAGCTCCGGGCTCTTTCCGCGACATTCATTCCTTCTGCACAGCTAACTATGGAACTACTTTCCCACAGTTTGCAAAGGTTAATGTCAATGGTCGTAACGAATCACCACTTTACACTTACCTAAAGGCTCAACAGCCATTCAAGGGCTTTGACATGAATAATAACATCGGTAAGTTCCTTGATGAGAAGTTCCGTGCGGAGAATCCTGATTATGCTAAGGATCCAAGTATCAAATGGAACTTCACAAAGTTCCTCATAGACCGACAGGGACACGTCATCGACCGCTTTGAGCCAACAGCCGATATGAAAGACGTTGAAGCTGGTATCAAGGCGGCACTAAAGATGAAGTAAAAGCTAAGAGAGCAATAAGCCCTATTGGGCTAATAGACCTTATAAGGCTAATAAAGCAATAAGCCTTATTGGGCTAATAGACCTTATAAGGCTAATAAAGCAATAAGCCTTATTGGGCTAATAGGCCTTATAAGGCTAATAAGCCCAATACCCACAAAGCAAAGCCGGCTAACACGCAACCACGTGTCAGCCGGCTTTGTTATCTTTATTGCTTAGGCAGATTAGTAGCCTTCGGCTTATTCTTATTAGGTGATTTCTTCTTCACTTTAAATTTATCAAATCCCTTACCGAACACACCCATTACTTGGCTCTGTGTTACGAAAGCATCTGGGTCGATATCATCAATCATACGATAAACGTATGATGCCTCACGCTGGCGAGTCACAACAATAACAATCTTTATATTGTTACCAGTATAATAACCCTTCGCGTCGATAATCGTACTACTACGGTGTGGCTGCCCCTGAGATATCATATCGCAAATCTCCTTATAACGCTCAGAAATAATAAGGAACTGCACCGAACGACGACTGGAGTTAATAACTTGATCAAGTACAAAAGAGGTAACAATCAAGTTTACATAACCATAGATAACCTGCTCCCAACTACGTAGAACAAGGTAACTTCCCGTTACGATGGTCATATCCACTAATAAGATAACACGCCCAAGAGAAATATCACGATATTTATTGACTATCGCTGCGACGATATCCGAGCCACCAGAGCTACCATTATAGGAGAGTCCAAAAGCTAAACCAACACCACAAAACGATGCACCGATGATTGCTGCCATAAAAGGCTCATCATGTAAGAGTCCTGGATGTGGGAATACTGAACCCATAACCTTTGTGATAACTGTCAGCATCACAACGCCATAGATAGTACGGATACAGAACTTTAAGCCTAAAACCTTCAGTGCTATGGCTAATAGAATTGCGTTTAGGACAAAATAAGTGTTAGCAACAGGGATTCCTTGACCCCAATTCAAAATGGAAGCAAGACCAGCTACGCCACCATTACCGATGTGATTAGGTAGTAGAAAAACCATCCAGCCGATAGCGTAGGACAGCATACCTACGGCTATCATTACATAGTCTAAGATTTCCCGATAAAGGACCTTCTTATTGATCTTGTTAATCATACATTTAAGGATATGAGTGAAATGACGCTACAAATTTAGATAAATTTTCCGAAACAAAGCACTTGCACAGAAAAAATAGAGTACCTTTGCAGAAAATAATACATACCTTGAGGGTGTAGAAGAAGGGTCGTATACGGCAATTCATAGGGAAGCACAACACATATATCCATAAAAGAATGCATTTGACGGATATATTAACCATGTGCAAAGACATTATCTACACACTCTTCCACTTGCATCTTTTTGCAGAAAATTAGCAACATGCCAGAAGATTTTGACATACATGAAGAAAGGCTGAATTCCGTTGAGAAGGATTTCGAAAATGCCCTGCGCCCACTGAAATTTGATGATTTCAGCGGACAGCAGAAGGTTGTCGAAAACCTCAGCGTCTTTGTTGAAGCCGCTAAGTTCCGTAGCGAACCGCTCGACCACACCCTCTTGCACGGTCCTCCAGGATTGGGTAAGACGACGTTGAGTAATATCATTGCCAACGAATTGGGCGTTGGTTTCAAGATTACCTCTGGTCCTGTACTCGACAAACCGGGCGACCTTGCAGGTATTCTTACCTCCTTAGAGCCTAACGATGTCTTATTTATTGACGAGATACACCGCCTTTCTCCTGTCGTTGAGGAGTATCTTTACTCTGCAATGGAGGACTATCGTATTGATATTATGATTGATAAGGGACCATCTGCACGTTCTATCCAGATTGACCTCAACCCTTTCACTCTCGTTGGTGCTACGACACGAAGCGGACTCCTCACTGCCCCACTCCGTGCCCGATTCGGTATCAATCTACACTTAGAGTATTACGACCCAGAGACTTTGAAACGCATTATCAAACGTTCGGCTGCATTGTTGAAAGTACCTATCGTCGACGAAGCTGCAAACGAAATAGCACGCCGTTCACGTGGTACGCCACGTATCTGTAATGCCCTACTCCGCCGTGTGCGCGACTTCGCACAGGTGAAGGGTAATGGTACTATCACACCCGAAATCGCAACGATGTCACTGCAATCATTGAACATTGACAAATATGGTTTGGACGAGATAGATAACAAGATTCTACTCACCATTATTGATAAGTTCCGTGGTGGACCAGTAGGTGTTTCTACCATCGCTACGGCCATCGGTGAAGATTCTGGTACGGTGGAGGAGGTTTATGAGCCATTCCTTATTATGGAAGGTTTTATCAAACGAACCCCTCGTGGACGTGTGGCAACACAGCTTGCCTACGACCATCTCGGACGAAACTCATACCAAGACAATCCTCTACAACCGGGATTATTCGATTAAAAGATACTCCATTGCAAACGTTCACTATGAACAATGCAATGGAGTTTTTATTTTAACCGTCCCCTTACTCACTGATGTTTGTAAACTATTTTTACACAATTCAAAACCAATACATGCTCTTTTAGCTTCTAAAAGACGCCTAATTGGCTTCCAAAAGATGCCCTTTTGAGGTCTAACTAACGCCCTTTTGAAGTCCAATTAAGCACCTTTTACTTTACTACTTTATAACTAACTGATTTACCGATGATTACAAACTCACATTTTACACGTGTTTTTATCCTTGTTTATTGATGTTTTACCCGATTTTATGTAATGATTTTTCAAAGCCTTATCTATGGATTTTCAAGGTTTTAAAATGAAATGGTTTTCTGTGGTGAAGGAGGATTATAAATTACTAACACATATCAAACTGCGATTTTTAAGAGGCTAATTATTCTTTTACAACTACATCTTTTTGAAGTGTCCTACTAATTTCCTAACTTTGTCGCTATGATTATTCAAATGCATAAACCAAAGCCAAGAATGGAAGAACTGGACTTTCTTAAGTTCGTCTTCATCACGTTGATGATTGCCTTCCACCTTACTTATATTGGCGACACCTACCCTGTTGCTAAACAGCTGGTCTATACTTTTCACATGCCAGGCTTCTTATTGGTGTCGGGTTATCTGTTTAATGTGAATAAGTCGTGGGCTGCTTTTAGGGAAACAATGCTTTGGATATTCATTCCATACGCTGTGATGGAAAGCGGTTACACCGTAATGGCTTCACTACTTCCTATCCGTGAACACATTGACCACTTAACGATAGGAGTACTGATTGACCATATCTTCCTTCATCCGATGGGACCTTATTGGTATTTACATACCTTAATGATTTGCGGTATCTGTTATTATATCGCATTCAAGAAACCAGAAGGACGGTTTTCATCGATATGGAAGCAAGAGAAACCACTACTACCAGCGAAGATGTTAAGTTGGGAAAATCAGGTGCTATTAGGTAGGTTTACCCTTCTTGCTCTGTTCCTTTGGTTGCTCTCTTACACCTGTGGACTACTCTCAATAGCCAATGCAGCCTACTTTCTTGTAGGTGCTATTGTGCGCCAAGTTGTGGGCAATTTCCGTGTGGCTTTTCCTGCACGTTGGTGGACAATAGGACTTTTAGTAGTATGGTGTATCGACCCTATCCATTATGATAAGGCATCATTTGCAGGTGCGTGTTTGGTTTTCTTAGTTATTGGTTCGCTGTTGTGGATTTATCAATTAGGAATTCCTCAACCACTGCTCGACCTCTTTCTCTTTATCGGGCGCAACACTTTGCCCCTCTTACTCTTCTCCCCCATCTTCACGATTCTTGCCAAATTCTATCAGCCATTACTACTTCGCGTAGAGCCAACGGGAATGTTCTTCCTTGCAGTCAGTGTGGTATTTGCCATTGCAGGCTCGTTTGCCATAACATGGTTGATGGATGTTACGGGCATCTCAAAGCTATTCTTTGGAAAGAAAGGGCTAATATGAAGGGAAGGGATTAGGTAGTTATTGTTTATTAGACTAATTGGCCCTATTAACCTTATTAGCCCAATAAGGCTAATTAGGCTAATAAGTTTTCCCTATATTATTTCCTGCTTTAGCGGTGTTCCGTCAAGTGTATAAGCTGTGAAGACACCATGCTCGTAAGTCATGAAGGTTGCCACATTCCCTCCTTTTGGGAAAGTGATAGAACCGAGATTGCAAACAAGCGTACCCTCTTGCAGAGTGAGTTCCCAGAGATGCGTATGCCCATAGACAATCGCATCAACATTCCCTTTTGGCATTGAGGATTTGTTATAGATATGTCCGTGAGTCAAAAAGAGCTTTCGTCCCTCATCAACCAGCATCAAATAGTCGGACATCATTGGGAAATCAAGTAACATCTGGTCTACCTCAGCATCACAGTTTCCACGCACAGCTACAATATTTTTGGCACGTTTATTCAGTGCTTCGACAATCCCTTTGGCATCTATTCCTTCTGGGATAGAGTTACGTGGACCATAATTCAGTATGTCTCCAAGTACGCAAAGCATATCACAATGCTCGCGATCATAGAATTGTAGCACCTTCTCCAGTGCTGGCAGACATCCGTGGATATCTGATACCAATAGATATTTCATATCACTTTGATTGTTTGTTTCTATGGCAAAGGTAATGTTATTTTCTCATATATCCTTTTAATTTAATACCTACTAACAAATTCTTGATTGTTTGACCGATTCTTTCCTCACTTTGGCAGGCTGTAAAAATGAAATATATTTGGATAGTAACAACGCACAACAGATTATGTAAAAAGATGACATTGATACTCAATAGCTTCCTTGTATTAATAACACTTACACAACAATTCAATACTAAATGTTATTTTTTCAATTATTCACACGAATTTATTTGATTGTTTGAAACTTTTAGTTATATTTGCGACATAAACATCTATTACAGATAACCTTAATTGAAAGTTACATTATGACCAGCCTTATGAATATGAAAAGAATCTTATTTTCTACCTTATTTATGCTGTCGGCGCTCGTCAGCTTTGCCCAACAGGTTTTTACAACCAAGGGTGTTGTTGTCGACGAAACTGGTGAAACGATTATTGGTGCAACTGTTCAGATAATCGGTGACAGCAAACTAATAACAGCAACAGATACTGACGGTAAGTTTACCCTTGACAATGTCAAATCTGGTGCTAAGTTGGAAGTTTCTTATGTCGGTATGAAATCCTTCATTGGTCCTGCTAAACCGACGATGAAAATTACGATGATTAATGACAACTCTGCGTTAGACGAGCTGGTTGTAACTGCCTTCGGTGAACAAAAGCGTTCAGCATTTACGGGCTCGGCTGCTATTGTTGACTCTAAAAAGATTGAACATAAGCAAGTCAATAACGTAATGAGTAGTTTGAAAGGTGAGGCTGCTGGTGTTCAGATTGTAGACAACAGCGGTGAACCTGGAGCCACTCCTTCAATTCGTGTTCGTGGATTTAGCAGTATTAGTGCAGGTCAAAGTCCGTTGATTATCGTGGATGGTGCCCCATACGATGGCGGTTGGAACAACCTCAACCCTGCTGATGTGGCATCTGTAACCGTATTGAAAGATGCGTCTTCTACCGCACTCTATGGAGCACGAGGAGCCAATGGTGTTATCATGGTGACAACAAAACATGCACAAGTTGGTAATGCGCATATTTCTGTTGATATGAGATGGGGTACGAATAGTCGTATTAAACGCTACTATGAGACTATCGATGATCCTGTTAAATACTATGAGGTTTACTATAATGCACTGTATAATTATCAACTGAAAGGACTCGGATTGACCCCTGCTCAAGCTACTATTGAGGCTAACAAACAACTCGTTGCACCTGGTGCAGCGGGTGGATTGGGATATCCAATATTTACTGTTCCAAACGGAGAACAGCTCATTGGGGAAGATGGTCATATGAATCCACATGCCACATTAGGACGTGTTATTGAGCATAATGGTAAACGGTATACTATCCTACCAGACGATTGGAAGAGCCTTGCCTTTCGTAACGGATTACGCAAAGAGTATGATGTAAACCTGACTGGAGGTAGCGATAAGATGCAATACTACCTTTCTTTGGGTTACTTAAACAATGAAGGTGTGGCATATCATTCGGACTTTGAACGTATTACCGTTCGTGCCAAAGCAGACTATGAAGCACGCAAATGGTTGAAGGTGGGTACGAACATGAACTTCTCTCGGGCTAAATACCATGTGATACCATCGGATGATAATGGTCTTTTCTATCAGTTGAATAATGTCGCACCTATCTATCCTGCCTTCATTCGTGATGAGCAAGGGAACATCATGACAGATGAGAATGGACAGATGTATGACTATGGTAATGGTGCAGTTATTGGACTAAGACGTCCTATATTACCTAACATCAACCCATTACAAGAGAATGCGTTGAATACGAATAGTTCGAAAGTTAATATGTATTCGCTCTATGGCTATGCGAATATCATGCCTCTTGAAGGATTGAAGATTACCCTTAATGGTACGGTGACCGTCAACAACTCACGTGCAACTGAGACGAAACAGCCTTTCTATGGATACAGTCATACGGCTTATCCAACGGGTGTTGTGACCAGAACAAGTGATCAAACCTTCTCTTATAACTTCCAACAACTCGTGAATTACAACCATGACTTTGGTCATCATCACATGGAATTGCTCCTTGGTCATGAGTTCTATCGCTACAACTACGAAAGTTTGTGGGGTAGTAAACTTGGTATGGCATCCTACTTTACCAACCAAACTCTTGCTGGAGCAATAAAGATGGATAACACAGGAGAGTCTGGTAATAGTGAATATGAGTCTGAAGGCTTCTTCTTACGTGGGCAATACGACTACGATCAGAAGTACTTTGGAAGTCTTTCTTTCCGTCGTGATGCTTCCAGCCGCTTTGATCCTAATCATTGTTGGGGTAACTTCTACTCCTTTGGTGGTGCTTGGACTATTACGAAAGAGCCTTTCATGAAGCCTTTCAAATGGTTGAATATGTTGAAACTAAAGGCTTCTTTCGGTCAGCAAGGTAATGATAATATTGGTGATTTCCACTATCTTGATACTTATAGTATCGTAAACACGAACAATAAGGTTGGATTAGTTCTGTCTGAAAAGGGCAACCCTAATATTACTTGGGAGACTAATAACAACTTCAATGCAGGCTTCGATTTTGAATTGTTCAATAGCCGTTTGCGTGGTAGTATTGAGTATTTCTATAAGAAAACAACTGATATGCTCTGCTTTGTCTTTGCTCCTTACTCGGCTGGTTACAAAGGAACGTACGACAATATCGGTGATATGACGAACAAGGGTGTGGAGGTTGATCTCTCTGCTACCGTCTTAAAAACTAAAAATATCTCATGGGATGTCAACGTGAATGCAACTACTTACAAGAATGAAATCATCAAACTCGCTGACGTCCTCAAAGCTGATCTCGTTGTAGATGGACATCCTGGCTATAGTAGTGGTGATAGGCTCTATGCCGAGGGACTCCCTATATACGAGTGGTATATGCCTCGTTATGCAGGTGTCTCTAATGAAGGAAAGGCTATGTGGTACTACACTGACCCTGACGGAACCCTTAAAACGACAGATGTATATGGTAATGCGAGTTATTACTCATGCGGAAGTCCACACCCAGACCTCTATGGTGGCTTTGGAACAACGCTGAATGCGTATGGTTTCGACTTCTCTATCTCCCTCGCTTATTCGTTAGGAGGACTCTCATACGACTATGGTTATGCAGGTTATATGGGTCCACCAAGTGGCACCTTAGGAGGAGCAACCATCCATAAAGATGTTCTCAATGCATGGTCAGTAGACAATCCAAACAGTAATATCCCACGTTGGCAATACGACGACCCAAACATTAGTTCTCAATGCGACCGTTTCCTCATCAGCGGTAGCTATCTAAGCTTACAGAATATCAACCTTGGCTACACCCTACCTAAGCTATGGGTAAGCAAGATTGGATTGGAGAATGTACGCATATATGTGGCTGCTGACAACGTATACTTTTGGAGTAAGCGTAAGGGATTCGACCCACGTGGTTCCTTCTCAGGAGGTAGTAGTACATCCATCTATAGCCCAACGAGAACCATCTCTGGTGGTATTAAACTAACATTCTAACCATCTTCTTACATTAATAGTACGTCATTATGAAACGCTTAATATCAAATCACATCATAACGTTGGCTATCGTTGCTATTACCTTTGGCTTTACTTCTTGTATCGATAGCATTGAACCGTCAGAGGTATTAACTTCTGACCAAGTAAGAAAGATTCCTTCTTCACAAGAAGGACTCATCAATGGTATCCTTTCTTATATGATAACCTTTGACTCTTGGGGCTCTGGTGATCCTCTCAACGACTGGGGTTATCCTTGTCAGATGCACTATAGGGATGTATTAGGAAGTGATTTCCCTGTTTATAGTAGTAACTATAGCTATTGGACAACAGTGGAAAGCGGTGTCAACACCCGTTTCAAGGCTTATTACACCTATCGTTTCTACTACGATTTCATTGCTACTTGTAACAACGTAACAAGTGTAGTAGATCCTGCCACAGCCTCACCAACTTCTAAAAACTACTTAGGTATAGCAATGGCTTATCGTGCAATGGCTTATCTTGACATAGCTCGTCAGTTCGAATTCAAGAAGACTGGCATTGCAAGTTTGGATGATAAAGCGACAAAAAATGGGATATGGGGGCTCACAGTTCCTATCGTTACCGAAAAGACAACGAAAGAAATGCAACGCCACAATCCACGTGCTCCGTTCTATAAGATGTATCGCTTCATCCTTACTGACCTCAACCATGCCGAGGAGTATCTGTCTAATTATACACGTCCCGACAAGAACTTGCCTAACCTTAGTGTAGTCTATGGACTCAAGGCACGCCTTTGGATGGAAATGGCAAGCCGTTTCGACCAGAGCAATAGCGACCTTAACGCAGCCATAGCAGCAGAAGACTCCGCAAGCATTGAGTATGATAAGTTAGGTATAACCACAGCTCGTGAGTGCTATGAAAAGGCACGCACCTACGCTCGTAAGGCTGTCAGTGGTTACAGTCCTGTTACTGAAGCCCAGTGGCATAGCACACAAGACGGATTTAATAAGGACAACCAAGCATGGATGTGGAAGTTAGGCTATACCACACGTGAGCAAATCAGCTATATCTACTATACCTTCACCAGCACCATGTCATCAGAGACTAATTGGGGACTTGCTGGCACATACGGTGCTACTCGTATGATTGGTAGTGCGCTATACAATAAGATGCCTGAGGGTGACTGGCGTCGCTATTCATGGATTGATCCAGATGCTGCGGGTACACATGAGGGTTACGAGAAATACGATTCGATTACAATTGGTACCAAAAAGGAAAGACTTACCCTCTTAGACGAGGAGGCATGGACACAGTTACCAGCCTATGCTAACATCAAGTTCCGGCCTGCAAAGGGTAATATCTTTGATTCTTACGAAGGACAATTCATCAGTCTTCCATTGATGCGCATGGAGGAAATGATGTTCATTGACATTGAAGCAACCGCTCACCTTGATGGTGTTGCAGCAGGTGTTACGGCTTTGAAGGACTTTATGAATACTTATCGTTACACCGACAACTCCTATCAGGCAGCCAATGCCACTACAATGGAGGACTTTATAAAAGAATTGATGGTACAGAAACGTATAGAGTTCTGGGGCGAAGGAATCACTTACTTCGACTACAAGCGTCTTGCTCTTCAAGTTCGTAGAAAGGACAACACCAACTATGAAGCCTCTGCCCGAATCAATTCAAAGGAAGGTTATGTATGCCCATGGATGAACTTCTTCATCCTTGAATACGAAACCCACAACAATGTGGCATGTAAACCAAACCCTGATACCTCTGGTAGTTTGACGGTTACAAATCAGTAATAATAGTTAGTGAAAAAGAAAGTTGTTAAATAAAAAGCAGACGCTAAAAGACGAACCTATTGTTTCGGCTTTGGCGTCTGCTTTCTTTAATTTAGGAAAGATGGAGATAAGAGATATCTTTAAGCTTCGCAAGCAGGGACGAACGGAGGAGGCATACGCTGCCATTCTGCCAATATACGCTGTACACAAGGGGCACTATACTACAATAGCTATGTTCTGGGTAGGTGTAGACATGATGAAGCTTCGCTATCAACAACGCCAGTTAGAAGAAGCCTATAAGATATTCAGAAGTTTGCTAAGGCTCTATCCTACAATGGACGACAAGGACTTAAAAGGGCAGAGTGCCTTAATGCGTGCTGCCTTATTGGTCTTCGACCATCATCCAGGATTCTCTATGCTCGACTTCATCTCACAATGGGGTATCACCCGACTAACAGATGAAGACTGGACAATGGAGCAAGGCAACGGTCATCCTATTCCCTCAATAGGAATGCGTATCGTGGGAAAAGTCTTTAAGGAAGTGGAAAGTAAGCCAACAGTTGACATGGCTTTAAAGGCTGCACCAATATTGGCGGAAGCACTGAAGCATAGTCCTTACAATATGCACAACCAACGCTACAAAGCGATGGTCTATCGAATTATGGGCAAAAAAGATAAAGCTATCAACATCTATACCCACCTTATCAAGAAACACCGACAATCCTATCTCTTTCATGAACTATCAGAACTCATTGATGACGAACGCTACAAGATCGCACTTCTCTGTAAAGCTATCTCCACACAACGAGAGGAAAAGTTCCGCCAACGTATGCGCTTCACCCTTGCTGGCTTACTCTTTAGAAAAGATAAAGCCCGCACCCGCTACGAATTAGATAAATGTATTGCCATGCGAAAGCAGTTAGGCTATTCCATTACATGGGAAATGCAAAACCTCGCAGCAAGTCTGGAAGAAATAGAACCCGTAACAGAAGGTGACGAAAAAAGCTTTTATAGAGAGCAAGAAGTGGTATTAAAAGAGCTTGCAAGGTAATATTTCCACATATCTAACTATTTTTCTTATCTTTGTAGCACATTTTATTGAATAATTAAATCTACCTTATGAAACATTTATTTCTATCAGCCTTAATACTTATGGGACTGACATCATGCCAGATTACAGGCTTAACTTCTGGCTATTCTCATCTATCGGATGCACAAAAGAAGAGAGTTATAACATTTGAAGAAAACATTGATAACATTCATGACTTCTCAAAAGTATACAAAGTCAGCCTTAATCAGGTAAAACAATATATCGAAACACACGATAAAGTATTGCTATATGATTATACTCCTTTCTGTCATTCTACCTATTGTGTGTCGCCTGCAGCCTTAGTATCTCAATGCAAAGACAAGGGAATTAACGTCCTTGTCGTTTCGAATATATATATGATGACATTTTCAAACAAAAGCATACTACGTTCCCTATGCTGATGATTGATACAAAGCAGTTCCCGACAAAATGGAGGACAAAATACCTTAAACAATTCTATTTTCCCTTGACCGGACACACAGACAAAGAACTGAACTACGCAAGTTTTCATTACTTTGAGAAAGGGAAGTATATCAAGAGTTACAAGAGCCCAAATGATATTTGATTTTCCTATCATGGTAGAATTAAAATCAACGTAATCTCTGACTCCGTTTGGAATTTACACAAAAAGACAAAGAAATATATTGACAAAATATTCTAAGAAGAGGTAGAAAAATGGCTTAAAAACGACTTGTTTTAACACCTTCGTAAGTCACTTGTTATCAAATAGTTGCAAAGAGGGATTTCAAAAGGTGCTTAATAAGGCTTCAAAAGGGCGTTAGTAAGACCTCAAAAGAGCATCTTTTGCAAGCCAATTGAGCGTTATTTGCAAGCCATTTGATGGTCTTTACAAAATCAACATGTGAAAAATTAGGACAAAACTAACGACACTAAACTTCACAATAAAGGATTATGAAAAGAGGGACTCTCCACGTCTACTTCATTTTATTCCAGCATGAAAAGGCATCAAAGCATATCTATCAGAGGAAAAGGAACTATCAAACACTGTGATTTCAAGCTGTAGAGAACATCTTGTCAGTGGAGGGTATTAGGCTACTTCCACAGCTACCATAAAACGAAAGATGCCGTATCCAACGTGTGGATACAGCATCTTCATTATTGTTAGTATGTGAAAAGCAGCTTTTTACTGCTACTCAACACGACCACAAAAAGACTTTTTTTACTTCACTCTCTCCTCTGGTGCAAGCATGTGCTCTGGTGACAAGATAGCATCGAGTTTCTCCTTTGAAAGGAGGTTATGCTCAAGTACGAGGTCATAAACAGATCCACCAGTTTCGAGGGCTTCCTTAGCAATCTTAGTACTGTTCTTATATCCGATGTATGGATTCAGTGCTGTCACGATACCGATAGAGTGCTTCACCATCTCAAGGCAGCGGTCCTTATTCACCGTGATACCATCAATACACTTCTCACGCAGCGTGTCCATAGCATTTGGCAACCAAGTAAGGTCCTCAATAAGACACTCTGTAATGATTGGTTCCATTACGTTCAGCTGCAGCTGTCCAGCCTCAGCAGCAATCATAACAGTTGTATCATTACCGATAACCTTGAAACAAGTCTGGTTGGTTACCTCTGGAATAACAGGGTTCACCTTACCCGGCATGATACTTGAACCCGGTGCCATCGGTGGGAGATTGATTTCATTCAGACCGCAACGAGGACCAGAAGCCAACAGACGAAGGTCATTACAAATCTTAGAAAGCTTAACAGCTAAACGCTTCAAAGCACTTGAATAGCTTACGTAAGCACCTGTATCAGGGGTAGCCTCAACAAGGTCAGCACCTGCAACAAACTCCATTCCTGTCAATTCGCTGAGTTTCTCTGCACAAATCTTTGGGAAACCAGGAGCAGCATTCAGACCCGTTCCAATAGCAGTACCACCCATATTGATTTCGTGCAAGAGAGCAGCATTACGATTAAGGTTGGCTATCTCCTCCTCCAACGTATTGGCAAAGGCATTGAACTCCTGACCGCTTGTCATAGGAACAGCATCCTGCAGCTGTGTACGACCCATCTTGATAACGTGCTTAAACTCCTCACCTTTTCTACGGAAAGCAGCAATGAGTTCGCTCAGAGATGCCACAAGCTTCTTGTTTAGAAGGATGAGTGTCAGACGAATAGTAGTTGGATAGACATCATTCGTTGACTGACCGCAGTTGGCATGGTCGTTAGGAGAACAGTACTGGAACTCACCTTTCTTGTGACCCATAATCTCACAAGCACGGTTAGCAATTACTTCATTGGCATTCATGTTGACAGATGTGCCCGCACCTCCTTGTACCATATCGGTCACAAAGTTCTCATGCATCTTGCCATCAATCAACTCACGGCATGCCTGAGCCATCGCATCGGCTACCTCATCACTGATTTCACCGAGCTGACGGTTAGTTTCTACGGCAGCCAATTTGACGTAAGCAATCGCAACAACATAGTCAGGATAATCACACATACGCTTACGCGAGATGTGATAGTTGTTGATAGCACGCTGAGTCTGCACACCATAATAAGCCTCTTCTGGAACTTGAAGCTCACCTAAGAGGTCGCTTTCTACACGAAATTTCTTTTCTTCCATGATTTGATTTTGATAAAGTTAGCGTTGTTCTCTTTCACTAACGGGAAGAGAATGGATTGTTTCTTTTATTGATAAAAATACCTTTCAGTATCTTTCCTATTTCTTTTCTTTCCTCTTTTTAATAGGCCTTGATTCTGTACATAAAGCCTAATTCTATGCGATTAGTATTATACTTATCCAAGCCTACACCGTCCTTATAGGTTACTTTCTTGCCCACATAGGCTAAGAAGACACGGAGGTCTTGACTCTTGACAGGGTAATACTCCACACTACCTACATAGCCATAGCTCTTACGGAAGTCCTTGAAGCGGTCAATCTTTGTGACACTTGCCGTCTCATACATTCCTTTCAACATCAGATTCCAGCGTGGAACAAACTGCCAATTGAGCTTTGTTACAAAGGAATTATAATGTATATCGCTCATCCATACATTGCCAGTATATCCAGAGAATGAACTCCCCAATTCGTTTGTCGCTATGCCCAAACGGTCGATTCCATCGTTTTGAGCCATGTAATCAAAGTAACATTGTAGTCTGTCTAACTGTAGTTTCTGTCCCAAGATGAGAATACGACTATACTTATGTTTCGCCTCTCCTTGTATTCCCCATGACCAACGTGTATGCAATCTGTCGTTCAGAAAACTTCCATTCCAGTTCAGACAGTAAGCAAGTGGGTTACGTGGCTTCTCCAACAGTCTACTATGTGTACCGTCACCCTCGATGGATACGGCATTATTACCATATACCTCACTGAACTTTTCGTTGTGAGAATTAGTAATACCAAGTACGAACTCCTGTGACGGAATAGGCTTATATACAGCTGTAACGCCTGCCATATAACAGTCCATAGAGCCCGTCATGTCCGAGAACTGATAGATATAGACAGGATTTTCATCCACTTCAAAACCGCCAAGACTCTGACATACCTTTCCTGCCTCAAGGCGGAACTTATCAGAGAACTTATAACCAATCATCATAATATCGGTTGCCTTAGCAAGATTATCCTCACTTCTCGCCTCTGTTGTATTGTTCAGACGATGGCACAAGCGATAGTAGAGCTTATCGGTTAGATTACCTTTGATTTCTAAACGAAGATGCTTATTCGTGAAACCTGTACTCCACTGGTGGTCTGCATCCGATACTACCTGCGCATTAGCAGCATAGTTAATGTAGACATTAAACATATCATTGCTTTTCTTTAGGTGCGCTACCTCTTCAGCAAGCGACTTAAATCGACTATCATCGATACCATAACCGTGGTTGTCCTGTGCGTTTGCACCAAGAGAAAGAGCAAGCAAACAGGTACACAACAGCGTCTTCTTCATCTTGATATATGTTTTATTCCGTTCTTTTTTAAGGATAAACTCAAATAATAAAATGGGCTGACTCAACCCACAGTCACACTCACCAAACTTCATATAGCTGGAAAAACCGAAGTAACCCTGCTAAAACTAAGGCTATAAGCCTATTCCGTGAGCGTTGTGTTCTACGTAATGGTTTGTATCACAAAAGTAGAAAAAATATTGATAGGTTTTACAAATACCCTAAACAAAAATAAGGCGTTTAACTTTCTTTAGTATCATATCGCAAGCCAAAGAGGTAGTTATCGTAAATGTAGACGGAACCAAGGTGACATTATGACAAGTAAAGCTATAAGCTAAGACCGTATAAAGACGACAAAAAATATACTTTATCAACTCTTTCACATATCCCTAAGTTGTCTCAAAATGATTGCTTTTATCAGTAAAAACATTGGTTATAAAGGCGATAAGTAGTGGGAAATGACAAATTATTATGAATTTCTTAACACACTTCAGAAATAATCGCTACTTTTGCAAAAGGTAAACTGCACCCACCGAAAGAACTGGGTAATGAATCAGTTATGAGTAAACGATTGCTTTTCACACTTGGAACACTTCTGTTGCTTTCTACAACTGCAACGGCGCAAGACCATATCAACCCCGAAGATCGTGTGGTAGATATGGACTCTCCTACGTTTGTACCTATGGTTCACATCGGGAAGGCAAAGGTGGGAGCCGACAGCATTCAATATGTCAGAACAAACAAAGTTTACGTCTTCCCACCGCTCGAATTCAAGAATAAGGCACAAGAAACAGCTTACTATCGATTGGTTTATAACATCAAAAAGGTATTGCCAATAGCCAAGGAGTGTAACCAGATTATTCTCGAAACGGGTGCTTATCTTGAGACTATTCCTACTAAGAAAGAGCGTGACGAACACATGAAGAAGGTGGAGAAAGAAATCTGGAACACCTATAAGCCACGTATGAAGAAACTGACTTTCACACAAGGTAAACTGCTTATTAAGCTTATCGACCGTGAGTGTAATTCAACTTCTTACGAACTTGTACAAGCCTTCCTCGGACCTGTGCGAGCAGGTTTCTATCAGGCTTTTGCTTGGGCTTTCGGCAGTAGTTTGAAGAAACGCTACGAGCCAAATGGAGCAGACAGACTTGTAGAGCGTATTGTCTTGCAGGTTGAGGCTGGACAATTGTAATCCTCTCTCCCTTCTATTTTGTTTTAAGAAGGGACAAAGTAAAACGCTGAAAAGGCTAAATAAAAAAAGGCGTAGAGCTGTTATAAGACAACAACTCTACGCCTTTTTCGAATTATTTTCATGAAAATAAATATTTTTCTTCATGAAAATAAATATTTCTTTTCACGTAAATAATTTCTTTTTTTCATGGTAATAATTCGCAAAACATACCTTTTAAAGAATTGAGAAGAGAGATAAAAGAGGATTATTACAGCCTAAAAACACTGCCTTTACGGCCTATTATAAGTATAGTACACTCTCATTACCCTCGTTAAAAAGCAAGTCAAGAATACTAAGGTTGGGCAGGAAGCCAAACTTCTGTTGATAAACTTGATAGTAACGACGAGGAACAAAGTCGGTATCGACACCCGGATGCTTCGGACGAATTATCTCTCTGAAATCATCGGTTCCATCGGGAACATCCATTTGATAGGTATCTGTGCGACGCATACAGGGCATAATATCGATAAGTTCGCACATTTTCAGCGTTATCTCCCAATTGAAATCATAGAGATACTTCCATTTCCGCTCAAAGAACGGGCGTATATCGTCTTCATAATATTCAAAGAACGGACTCTCACCATAAGACGACAGCAGCGCATTCCAGTGCTGGTGACGCCAATTATCATGGTCGCTGATACGCACATCTTTCATCGGACACTTCAAAGTCTCAAACTTCTCGACAGGGATGGAGAGGGTCTGCGGACCATTCGCAGAAGCGATTACGCAACGATTGCGGTAAGTCTGCTTAACGAAGTTATCATGTTGCTCTATCAGGCAGCTGTCATAGCGGTTCAACTTCTGGTACCATTGAATAGGAGCAAAGTAAGCAGAGGAGAGTAAGACCTCCCCAAGCCCCTCCGAAGGAGGGGATGTTAAGTTACCAATGTCGGTCTTATTTGAATTGACAATATTATTGTTATCAGAAGATACCATAACTGTTTTGCTTATAATATAATTGAACGATGACAAAAAAGGAGGGGATGTGTAACGTTTACCAATCTTTGGCAACTTGCACATCCCCTCCTTTGGAGGGGCTTGGGGGAGGTCCTTTGAGACACCTACTTTATATTATCCACCCAGTTAAACAGTCTGTGCCAGCGGATACCACCGAAGCCCTTACGGTCTGGATCGCTTGACCACCAGATGAAGATTGGCTTACCTACAACGTGATCCTCTGGTACAAAGCCCCAAAAACGGCTGTCGGCAGAGTTGTGACGGTTATCACCCATCATCCAATAGTAGTCCAACTTAAAGGTGTAGCTATTTGCTGGCTTACCATTAATATATATCTTTCCGCCCTTCACCTGCAAGTCGTTGCCCTCGTAAACCTTGATACAACGCTCATAAATAGGGAGATTCTCTAATGTCAATGTAACCGACTTACCCTTTGCAGGAATCCATACTGGACCATAGTTATCGCGTGTCCATCCTGTAAAACCATTGAGAGGATAGGTTAGACCAGAGTAGAGGTCCTTATCAGTTACAGGACGCATAGACTTAATGAGTCCCTGACGTTTCAGCTCTGCAACGGCTCGTTTGGTCAATGGCATATAACCATCATAAGACAGAATATCCTTATTAAGCACATAACCTCGGCTCAAGTCATATCCATGTAGGCGGCTAAGGCTCTGTACATCCTCATCACTAATCTCCAAATCCTTACGAAGTTCGTCATAACGCTCACTAAGAAGGTCGGAAGCAGTGACGTTATTGAATTTTATAAAGTAGGTATAGAGCACCTTCTCTGGCTCTTTATTTGCCTTTCCATCGACATAAACAATCTTATTCTTAATCTGCAAAGTCTGTCCAGGAAGACCCACACAACGCTTTACATAGTTCTCACGACGGTCGGTAGGGCGCCAATCTAATGAACCAAAAGTACCTACATTTCTGACGATATAAGCTCTACCCGTAGCGTATGCCTTATCAAAGAAAGCACGCTGCTGAAGTGTATTCATCGCCGACAGATTGATATTTGGGTTCTGTTGTGCAAGGAAGTTCGTACCCATTGTATAGACATCATAATAGTAGTCATTGCCCTGATAAGCTGGTTCGCTCATGATAGTATCACCTGCAGGGAAGTTGAATACAACGATATCATTGAGCTGTACCTTACCCAAACCCTTCACACGACGGTAGTCCCAATGTGGCCAAGAGATGTAGCTCTTAGTATTAATAATAGGCAAGGTGTGCTGTGTCAGCGGCATTGTCAATGGTGTCTCTGGAATACGAGGACCATAGCTTACCTTCGACACAAAGAGGTAATCGCCCGTGAGGAGCGACTTCTCAAGGGAAGAAGAAGGAATAACGTAGTTCTGGAAGAAGAAAAGATTGATGAAATACACTGCTACCAATGCAAAGAGTAGAGCATCAACCCATCCCATAACAAAGCGAATAGGACCTTCAGAATCCTTCCACCACTGCCAACGAATCTTCTTTGTGATATACACATCAAAGATAAATGGAACTACTAACAACCCCCACCAACTCTTTACCCAGAACAGGAAAAGGAGGTAGAGAACGAGAACACAAATAAACTTTGCCCATTGCTTCTTTGGATTAAGGGCTGCTTTTTCTTTATCAATCATGATGGTGATAGGTGATGGGTGGTGAGTGATGGGTGGTGATGAAATGTTGGAAGCTCAAATATTAGATAATGAGCTATATGATGGTGCATGATAAATAACTATTAGTTTTGAAAACTATCAGTAATCATCAAGACCCAACACCCAACACCCAAGTTTAAAACTTAAATAAATCGCTTGTTGTAAGCAAACCAGTGTGATCTTTGGTGTATTCTGCTGCTAAGACAGCACCGAGAGCAAAGCCCTTACGGCTGTGAGCATCGTGAGTAATCGTAATCTTATCGGCCTCAGAGTCATAACTGATACTATGAATACCAGGCACTTCGTCGCGACGGATAGATGCGATAGGCAACTCATTGGCAGCAACCTCATTGCTACCAGACTCCGTGCCATCAGCTGCATGCTGGAAACCCTTTACCCACTTGTCTTTGCGATCAAGGTCATTGATGATCTCTTCTGCAAGGGTTATGGCTGTTCCCGATGGTGCATCGAGCTTGTGAACATGGTGAACTTCCTCCATCTCAACGCTATACTGTGGGAAACCATTCATTATCTTTGCTAAGTAACGGTTGACAGCAGAGAAAATAGCAACGCCAATTGAGAAGTTACTTGCCCAAAACAAAGTTTGTCCACCTTCTGTACACAAACGCTCAACCTCAGCCTTATGCTCCTGCATCCAGCCTGTAGAGCCGCTGACAACCTTCACATTATGTGCAAAGGCACGCTGATAATTAGCAAAAGCAGCCGTAGGATTCGTAAACTCTATGGCTACATCAGCCGATGCAAATGCGGGAGAATCAAAGTCCTCTATATTGTCAACATCAATAATACTTACGATTTCGTGGCCACGCTCAAGGGCTATCTGTTCTATCATACGCCCCATCTTGCCGTAGCCTATCAATGCTATTTTCATAATTAATCTGAATTAAAACATTGCAAAGGTAGCTGATTTGCGGCATAAAACAAAATAAGTTTACGTATTTTTAAATAAGGTATAGGCAAGTCGGAAGTTGCCTTTTACTGATAAAACAACAGATAAGTTTCTTCCTCACTTGCCATTTTCAATCATCGTGTTGACGCCCCGCACGTATAGTGCTGATGGTAAACACGCATCGTGCTGGGGCTTAACACCAATAGTGCGAAGTGCGAAGATGAGTGAAACTATGCTGCAGAATAATAAGAAAAATACGTAGATAAGACTTCTATTTTTCTTAAAAACTTTGTATATTTGCGTACTGATACAAACCAAGAATCTATTATGGAGCAACTCATCCATTACGTATGGAAACACAAGCTGTTTCCGTTGACAGAACTTAAGACTACTGACGGACAGGAGGTGGAAGTCATTGACGCTGGACTACATAATCATAACGCTGGCCCAGACTTCTTCAATGCAAAGGTGAAGATTGGCGGTACGCTATGGGTGGGTAATGTGGAAATACACGATCGTGCGTCCGACTGGTTTCTACACAGACACGACCGCGACCCAAACTATAACAATGTTATCCTGCATGTGGCTGAGTCTATCGACGTTGATGTTAAGACACGAGAGGGCGATTATCCGCCACAGATGCGACTGCAAGTGCCAACAGATGTGCGAGAACATTACGAAGAACTGCTCACAACGGATGAATATCCAGCTTGTTATCGTATCATTCCAAGTCTGTCAAAACTAATGGTCCATTCATGGATGAGTGCCTTACAGACTGAAAGGTTGGAACAGAAGACAGAGGCGATAGCCCAACGAGTGAAAGACTGTGACGGTTCTTGGGAAGCTGCCTACTTCGTAACGCTTGCCCGCAACTATGGTTTCGGTATCAATGGCGATGCCTTCGAGACATGGGCAAAACTGATTCCGCTGCAGAGCATAGCCCATCATCGGGACAATCTTATGCAGATTGAAGCCTTCTTCTTGGGGCAGGCTGGATTGTTAGATATAGCAGCTATCCCAGAACGATACCAACAGCAGGCACTGAACGATCGCTATTTCACAGAGCTGAAAAGCGAATATCAGTACTTAGCACATAAGTTCAGTCTACAAGCGATGGATGCTACTCAATGGCGTTTCCTTCGCTTACGACCACAGAACTTTCCGCATATCCGCATCGCACAACTCGCTCGACTCTACTATGAACAGCGGGCAGGATTGTCGCAATTGTTGGAATGTGAGAGCGTAAAGCAGGTGCGCGAACTATTAGCAACACAGGTAACACGCTACTGGGAAACGCATTATGTCTTTGGAGAAGAGAGTGCTAAGAGTGAGAAGAAACTATCAACAGGATCATTGAATCTGCTGATTATCAACACCGTTGCACCTATCCTCTTCGCTTACGGCAAACACAAGAACGCTGAAAAGTACTGTGAACGTGCCTTCGACTTCCTCGAAGCGTTAAAAGCAGAGGATAATCACATCGTTAGGATGTGGAAAGAAGTGGGGTTAATGGTTGAAACAGCGGGCGATTCGCAAGCCCTTATACAACTAAAGAAGGAGTATTGCGACCGAAAAGATTGCCTGCGTTGCAGGATTGGTTACGAATATTTGAAGGGAAAATCATCATTAAAGGGTTAGGAAAATTGGGCTAATAAGCCTAATGGGGCATATAAGGCTAATAGGCCTAATATGCCCAATAAAAGCCTAAAAACAAAATAGATTATGGAAAAGAAGAAATACATTTTTGAGACAAGACTGGATGTTCGCGACTATGAATGTGACATCCAAGGTATCGTAAACAATGCAAACTACCTGCATTACACCGAACATACACGCCATAGATTCCTTAAATCATTGGGTGTTAGTTTCTCTGAACTGCACGCAAAAGGCGTTGATGCTGTTGTTGCACGAATGCAACTCACATATAAAGTACCGTTTACTTGTGATGACGAGATTATCTCACGTATGTCATTAAAGAAGAATGGACTACGCTGGGTGTTCTCTCACGACCTCTTCCGTGCCAGTGACGAACGCCTTTGCTTCCATGCAGATGTAGACCTTGTGACGCTCATCAATGGTAAATTAGGCAGTAGCAAGGAATACGATGAAGCGTTTGCAAGAGTATTGTAAAAGTTTATCTACTCTCTAAGCCTTCCCCTCTTTCGGGGGAGGTAGGGAGCTACTATCTATCAATACCTACACCATGGAATCCTTAAACTCAATCTTACTAACCCGACTTACTCGCTTTAATCTCAGCGAACTGGCTGAACTTTACAAGCGAGCTGGCTCTGCTACTGCCGTCATAGAACATAAAAGAGACATCAGAGAGATTCTTCCTGAAGCCTCAACTCATCTTATAAAAGCCTTGAAAGATGTTGACAGCTTGAGAGAATGGGCTGAACAAGAGTTGGAATACGACCAACTGCATCACATTGAGCCTATCTGTATGAATGATGAACGCTATCCACAGCGACTCAAAGAGTGCCCAGATGCACCTATCCTACTCTATTATCTCGGTAATGCAGACCTCAACAATCGACACGTTATCAATATTATCGGTACACGACACTGCACCACCTACGGGCAAGATATCATCCGTTCGTTTGTCAGAGAACTGAAGGCTCTTTGCCCAGACGTACTCATCCTCAGTGGACTGGCTTACGGAGTAGATATCCATGCACACCGAGCAGCCTTAGAGAATGGCTTTGAAACCATCGGAGTATTAGCCCACGGACTCGATGACATTTACCCACGTGGACACAGAGAGACAGCCTTAAAAATGATTGAACAAGGTGGATTGCTGTCGGAATATACCACGCATACGCAGCCTGTTGCCCGCAACTTCGTACAGCGTAACCGTATCGTGGCAGGTTGTGCAGATGCAACAATCCTCGTAGAATCGGCTGCGAAGGGTGGAGGACTTATCACCTGCAGTATCGCTCGTAGCTATGGACGAGAAGTATTTGCCTTCCCTGGCTCTGTTCATTCGGATTATAGCGAGGGCTGTAATAACCTTATTCGTGACAATGGTGCGGCTCTCATCACATCAGCAACAGACTTTGTGAAGGCAATGGGATGGGATGATGATATCAAATTGGGGCAGGCACAACAACGAGGAATTGAACGAACGCTTTTCCCTAATTTGTCTTCAGAAGAGGAAGCAATTGTTCGCGTGCTCGCTAAAAACAATGACTTGCAGATTAATCTCTTGTCTATTCAAGCGAATATTCCTATCGCAAGGCTCACAGGACTCCTCTTTACACTGGAAATGAAAGGGGTAATAAGGGCTATGGCTGGCGGTTGTTATCATCTTTTAGCATAGTATCTTAATACCATAAAAGACGCTGATACTGAAAAAAAGGACATTTCTTTGCCACAAATCTGCCCTATCTTCCGTCTCTATAGATGTGAACAATTACTGATTTACCAACCTAATTAAACATCAAGACAATGAAAACAACAATCTTTACTATCGCATTCGCTGTAGCCATTCTATGCTCAAGCTGCACCGTAAAAGCCAACCCAACGACGCTCATCACACAGCCTAAGAATGATGAGGTAGAGTCTATTATCAAAGAGTTTAAGAGTGGAGACAACGTTACTTACGTCAACTTGCCTAAGACACTCATAAAGCTTGGACTGAAGGCTGCCAACGACAAGACTGCTAATGCACTCGCTGAGCAAATCGACGGACTCCAAATTTTAACTTTCGAAAAGGCTGATCAAAAGACAAAAGACGGCTTATACAACCGTATCAGTAAGTTGGAATCAAAGGGATATGAGCCTATGGTAAAGGCAAATGAGGACGGCGAAAAGGTCAGAATATTCATTAAAGGCAACGAGAAGGAAGTGCAGAGTCTTGTTGTCTTCGCTATGGACAAAGAAGAATGTTCACTCATCAATATTGTAGGACACATCAATCCAGCTAACATTGATGATATCGTAAAGTCACAAACCAAGTAAACAAGGACACATTATGAAACGGATTATCATCATAGGCATCCTTACTCTCTGTACATTATCAGCCTCAGCGCAGAGCGTAAAAGGGCTGATTGAGCAATATAGGCACGAGAAAAACGTTATTCACCTTCATATAACACCTGCCTTAATGTCGTTCTTGAAGGTGCTTGCTAAAAGCCATTCGGACGATTCCAAGGCTCTGAAAGCGGTATCATCCTTTCGTATACTTGTCTTTGACGACTGTGATTCGATTGTAAAAAGTCGTTTTAGAAACACGGTTCAGACCTTCCATCCTAAGGGATATACGCCAATCATCTACAATAAGCAGGCAGATGAGACTAATTATGTTTACCTCAAAGAAAAGAAAGGGTGCATTCGTGAAGTGCTCATTCTTGCTATTGACAAACAAGATGGCGCCATTGTGCGGATTAAGGGTAAGATAAGTCCTAACGATGTCGACTCTGTTGTGAAAGAAAGTACCAACAAGAAGAATCTGAAAAGCTATAAGTTATAGGGCGGACAACCTTACATCATAGCCGATTATTGTCTAAAGCGCACATCTGCCTATGCAAGCAAGCGAATTCAAACAGCTATTCCTTCCTTGCCATCGGAAACTCTTTTCGGTGGCATATAGGCTGATGAGCAACGCGCAAGCTGCTGAGGATATGGTGCAAGAGACCTTCTTAAAGCTCTGGATACAGCGTGATAAGATGGGAATGGTGGACAATCCTGAGGCTTATAGTATAACAGTACTACGCCGAATCTTCTATGACAAAATAAGAGCAGGACACCTTCAAGAAGTCGACAAAGATGTGGGAAGCCTACAAATCACCTCATCACAGAACATAAGTATACAATTAGAGCAGGCTGACGAATATCAACGAGTAAGACAGTTAATTACCCATCTGCCCGAACCACAAGCTAAAATCATGCTGATGCGTGATGTTGAAGACCGTAGTTTTGAGGAAATCAGCATCGAAACAGGGCTTACGGAGGTGAATGTAAGAAGTATTCTCAGCCGAGCCCGAAAGAAGATTAGAGAACAGATAAAAGCAATGAGATATGATAAAGACTGAAGATATAAAGCGTTTGCTTGACCGATACTACGATGGAATGACCACCGAAGAGGAGGAGAACACGCTGCGTACATACTTCAATAGCAAAGACATCGATGCTAATTTGAAGGAGGAAAGCATCTTCTTTACGGCTCTTCAGTCATCAGAATGCCCTACACCAGCAGGGATGGAAGAGCGACTCAGTCGCCAGATTAGCCAGTGGAACATTTTAGAAGTCACTACTCGCCACACGATAAGGCATATTAACCTCCGCTGGGTAGTAGGGATAGCAGCCAGTTTGTTGCTTCTCTTTGCCGCGGGAGCTATCGTTTATCAAAACGAGAGCAAAGCTCCACAGACAGAGCAGGATACCTACACCAACACAACAGATGCCTATGCAGAAACCTCACGAGCACTGATGAAATTCTCAAAGACGCTCAATAAGGGTATTGACGCTACCGAGAACATCACTAATAAAACAAGGGATTAGATTATGAAGAGAATTATTTTAACGCTTTGTATGACTATGATAGCCTGTATAACGGCATTCGCTCAAAAGGCATTGTTCGATAAATACAGCGAAACAGATGGTGTCTCTACCGTCTATATATCGCGTAATATGATGCGTATGATGGGAAATGTGAAAGCAGGTAACAAGGATATTAGTAAGATTGCCAGCCGTCTCGACTATCTGCAGATACTCTCCTGCGAGCGTCCTTCACTGATTCCTTCTATCAAGAAGTCTGCCCAAAGCATCTTCAATCAACAAAAGTATTCGATTGTAATGCAAGTCAATGAGGGGAGCGAACATACTACTATCTACGAGCGGCATTACCCGAATGGAAAGAACGAGTTTGCCCTGCTTGCCATAGAACGCAACGAAATAACAATTATCAACCTACTTGGTAATATCTCACTACAGGATATTCAAGGAATAGCTGGTGGAAAATAATCCACCAGCTTTTTTGGTTATATAATAGAAATAGAGTACTTTTGCAGAAAATAAACAAATGAAAATAGGTATATTTGTTGGAAGCTTTGATCCATTTACAATAGGGCACGACTCTATTGTACGCCGCTCCTTGCCCCTCTTTGACAAGGTGGTGATTGGTGTTGGCGTCAATGAGCGGAAGCAGTATATGCTCAGTACGGAGGAACGGACCGAACGTATAGCACGACTCTATGCTAACGAGCCAAAGATTGAAGTAAAGGCATACAGCGACCTCACCATAGACTTTGCACAAAGAGAGGGAGCCGAATATATCATTAAGGGTGTACGTAGCGTAAAAGACTTCGAATATGAGCGTGAACAAGCCGACATCAACCGACGCTTGAGCCGTATTGAAACCATCTTATTCTACGCTGAACCACAATTAGAAAGTATCAGCTCAAGCGTTGTAAGAGAGCTGAAAAACTTTGGAAGAGACATCACTGAGTTCCTACCAAAGGGATATTAACGATTCGAAAGATGCTCACAAGGCACATTGATAAAAAAAAACACGATGATAACATATAGTGCTGAAGGCGTTAAGATGCCTAAAATCAAGAAGCGAGAGATTACTCGTTGGATTAAAGCAGTTGCTGCAACCCATGGACGAAAGGTTGGAGAAATTGGTTATATGTTCGTAGATGACGAGAAGATTCTCGAAGTAAACAACGAGTATTTAGGACATGATTACTACACGGATATCATCACTTTCGACTATGATGAGGATGACGTACTCAATGGCGACCTCGTTATCTCGCTTGACACGGTCCGCACTAATGCCGAACTTTTCAAGAAGTCATACGAAGACGAGCTTAACCGAGTTATCATTCATGGTATCCTTCACCTCTGTGGTATCGACGACAAGGGTCCTGGTGAACGTGAGATTATGGAAGAAAATGAAAATAAAGCTCTCGCTCTATTAAAGGAAATGAGTGGCGAATAATAAGCTTTTATTATATTATAGGTAAAGTTTCCCACATTAAAAAGTAAAGGGCTGGAATCCAATTTTGGGTTTCAGCCCTTATTGTTTATCTGCTCTTCTTTGTCAAAAGCCATATCTAAATCCAAATCAATCATTAGACCACAATATTCATAATTCTTACTTTGAGTATTGTTTCCTACAGCTTTAATTTCTTTTCGACATCTTGTCTATCTTTGTAACTTGACGTTGTTCGCTACGCCTGCGTTGCAAAGACAGTTTAATCTGCACGACAGCAAAACAAAAATATGTTTATGCTATGATGACTGATTTAGGCTAAACAAGAGAAAGGAATAGTATTAGGACTTAACAAACCTCGTCTTGCCGTGCTTAGCATTACTTATAAGCTATCTATTCATGCTCCGCACGTGATGTGCGGAGCATTAGCACGTATGGTGTGGAGGCTTAGCACATGTTGTGCGGAGGCTTAGCTCTCTGTGAAAAAGATGTATTGTGATGGAGAATAACTTATAAATTTACGTGTGAGTTAGTCTAAGTTGCAGAGTAATTATAGGGATAATTTACCCCAGTCTGTTCGATAATAAAATAAAATCTGTTTAGACTCTAACGGCTAATTGGGGTTTAGATAGAAACAAAAAAGGGCTTAATTGGAAGTCCAATTAAGCACTTTTTCTTATATTATTAGCCAAACAAGGCTATATTACAAAACAGACTAAACCCTTTAAAAGAGCGTATGATGCAGCCTTTCTATTTACCCGTAGCAAGTTCAACAGCTTTGGTGACAATATCACTCTGCTCATTCCATATACGGAAATACTCGTTCATATCCCAGATATCACGGGCAGTAAGAGCCTTTAGTTGTAAAGCTATATGAGGAAGTGTTTCCTTTAATTCGGCAGCATCCTTAGGCTCTACCTTTTCTTTCTTACCCTCTGCCACAATTTCATCGAGTAACGACTGCGGTACCACATAACCCTTATTAAACGCGTCAAACGAGCTGTATTGCGCCTTCAAAGTCTGACGATTCGCATCAGCATACTTCAAATATGCATTGATGATAATACTCTTTGTTGCCAACATACGATGATAACGTGTGAACTTTGCGGTATCAAGTGGAACGAAGTAATCAGGCATAATACCACCGCCACCATAGACAACACGATGCTTGCGGATGGTGTAATACTTCAAAGAATCAGAGAATTGAATACTGTCTGGATTGGTCAACTCACCATGCTTAAATCGTTTCTCGATATCCATCTCATAATCCTTCAGGTCGCCCTTTGTATAAGGCTTCTGAATACAACGACCGCTTGGCGTATAGTAATGGGCTATCGTCAGACGAATCATACTATCATCAGGAAGGTCGAACGGACGCTGTACAAGTCCCTTACCAAAGGTTCTACGACCAACAACCGTTCCACGGTCATTATCTTGAATAGCACCAGTGACAATCTCAGCAGCCGAAGCCGAAAGCTCGTTCACCATTACAT
Source organism: Prevotella melaninogenica (assembly GCF_003609775.1). Taxonomy (NCBI): domain Bacteria; kingdom Pseudomonadati; phylum Bacteroidota; class Bacteroidia; order Bacteroidales; family Prevotellaceae; genus Prevotella; species Prevotella melaninogenica. The sequence continues at coordinate 79,969 of NZ_AP018049.1, read as the reverse complement.
AAACCTTTACATCCTGCAAACGTCCGTTGCCAATTGCCTTGAAATTCTGGCGACGAGCACGACGTCCTTCGGTGTAAACAATCATGTCATTGTCCTTGAGGAACTCATTTGATATCTGAACAGCAGACTGAAGATAACCTCCACCGTTGTCTTGTAGGTCCAGAAGTAGGGTCTTCATTCCTTTCTTTTTCAGTGAGTCAACAGCCGACATAAACTCGTCATGGGTCTTCATTCCGAAGCTTTCAATTCGGATATAACCTACATTAGGACGAATCATATAAGAAGCATTGATGGTATGAATAGGTATCTTAGCACGTGTAACAACAAAGGTCAACACACCTTTCACACCACGACGTACAACACCCAACTTCACTTTCGTACCCTTCTTACCACGAAGCATCTTCATGATATCGATACGTGCCATCTTCACACCAGCGATAGTAGAGTCGTTCACACTGACGATACGGTCGCCAGCAAGGATGCCCACCTTCTGAGATGGTCCGTTGACAACAGGTTGGATAACGACAAGTGTATCCTCAATCATATTAAACTGTACACCAATACCCTCAAAGTCGCCCTGCAATGGTTCGTTCATCGCTTTGGTTTCCTTTGCATCGGTGTAAGTAGAATGTGGGTCAAGCTTCTCGAGCATACCCCTGATAGCATCCTCCGCCAACTTCTGCTCGTTCACAGAGTCCACATAGAAGTTCTTAATTGCCATCTCTGCCAACTGCAACTTCCGCAAAGGAGAATCGCTACCCTGCTGTGCCGACAAAGGTAAAAGCGTAATAAAGTTAAACAGTAAAAGATAAATATACTTGCTCATATCCTAATTTTATAATTTAATAGCTTTGTTATACGATTGAATAAAGCAATAAAAAGCCTCTTTAGAGCCTTCCGTTTGCTCGCCAAATTAATTTATATTATTCACAGATGTACCAACAATCGTACGGACATCATTTGGAAATTCTATCCCTTTTACCGACTTTCTTTATTATTCTTCCACGTCAGGAAGATCCTCTTCGATAACGAGGTTGTCAATAATGAAGTTCTGACGCTCCATCGTGTTCTTACCCATATAATACTCCAAGAGCTTAGCTACCTGGTCATTCTTATGTAAGGTAACCTGCTCTAAACGCATATCTGGACCAATGAAATGGGCAAATTCGTCAGGAGAAATCTCACCAAGACCCTTGAATCGAGTGATTTCTGGATCTGGTCCAAGCTCACTGATAGCAGCGATACGCTCCTCCTCTGAATAACAATAGCGTGTAATAAAATCGTTCTTCTTCTCACCTTTCGCACGACGAGCGTCAGCCTCAGCAATTACTTCTTTGTTCTTAATCTTTGTTCGACGGTTACGAACACGGAAGAGTGGTGTTTGAAGGACATATACATGCCCCTTCTTAATCAACTCTGGGAAGAACTGAAGGAAGAAGGTGATTATCAATAAGCGGATATGCATACCGTCAACATCGGCATCCGTTGCCACTATCACTTTGTTATAACGCAGTGAATCGAGTCCGTCCTCAATATCAAGTGCAGCCTGAAGGAGGTTAAACTCCTCATTCTCATACACCACCTTCTTTGTCAAACCAAAGCAGTTTAGCGGCTTACCACGCAATGAGAAGACTGCTTGTGTGTTGACATCACGACTCTTAGTGATACTTCCGCTGGCTGAATCTCCCTCTGTAATAAAGATTGAACTCTCCTCCTTTCGATTGTTCTTTACGTCACAATAGTGTACACGACAGTCACGCAACTTACGGTTATGGAGGTTGGCTTTCTTCGCTCTCTCGCGTGCCAACTTCGTAACACCAGCCATTGCCTTACGCTCTCGTTCGGTCTCCTTGATTTTATTCTCAAGTATATCGGTGAAGTCTTCCTTATGTATATGGAGGTAGTTATCAACGTTTGTCTTGATAAAGTCGCCCACATACTTATTGATAGACTCACCATCAGGTGACATCTGTGTAGAACCTAACTTAATCTTTGTCTGTGATTCAAACACTGGTTCCTCAACGTTTACAGCGATAGCAGCTACTAATCCGTTACGAATGTCACCATACTCATACTTGCCGAAGAACTCTTTTATTGTCTTGGCAATATGCTCCTTGAAGGCTGTCTGGTGTGTACCGCCCTGCGTTGTATGCTGACCATTCACGAAAGAGTAATACTCCTCGCCATATTGATTGGTATGAGTGAAAGCGATTTCAATATCCTCTCCCTTCATGTGAACAATAGGATACAATGGATCAACGGTCATATTATCAGTCAAAAGGTCCTTCAAACCATGTCGACTAAGTATACGACGACCATTGTACATAATGGTCAATCCGGTGTTTAGATAGGTATAGTTACGGAGCATCTCTTCCACGATATCATCATGGAAGCTATAATTCTTAAAGAGAGTAGCATCTGGTTCAAAGTAGATGTAAGTACCATTTTCATCCGCAGACTTCTTTGTTTTGTCGCTTTGAATATTACCCTTCTCAAACGAAAGCTCACGTACTTTACCATCACGGAAGCTCTTCACCTCAAAACGAGAGCTAAGAGCGTTAACCGCTTTGATACCGACACCATTCAAGCCGACACTCTTCTTAAATGCCTTAGAGTCATACTTACCACCCGTATTCAGTACTGACACAGCCTCAACAAGCTTTCCTTGTGGAATACCACGACCATAGTCGCGTACACTAACACGAAGGTTATCCTCCACATCAATCTCAATGCGGTCGCCAGCATTCATCTTAAACTCGTCAATAGAGTTATCAATGACCTCCTTCAAGAGTACATAAATACCATCTTCAGGCAACTTTCCATCGCCCAAACGACCAATATACATACCTGGACGAGTACGTACATGCTCCATATCCGATAGATGTCGGATATTATCATCGGTGTAAGATACGGGTGTTGAGGATTGAGGGTTGGTTGCTGTTGATTTATCCATGTGCTGGGTTATTGACTGTGAATGATTGGTTATTGAGGGTTAATTATTAGGTAATAAGGGCTTGACTATTTAATGATATTGAGTGTTCATTAATGAGTAATTAGGTGTTGAAATAGAAGAAACACGTGAAAATATAGAAAGAACACATGATAAAACTATTCATCAACACCCAACATTCAACACCCATCACCCAATCGACTTCCTATAGCATCTACGCTTCTTATGCATAATTGGGTCTAATGGTCCCCACTGGCTCTGTACGCTTTCGTTGGTTTCCATCTCCACGTGCGTTTCACCCCACTTGAAGCCGTACTTCACATAACGTGGAATGAGGTCAGCGAAGACAAGTGCATTCGCTCCCTTTGAACGATATTCTGGCAGAACACCTATCAAAAGAAGGTCTACTACTTCTGTCTTATGGAACTTTATTGCACGTAACAAATGCCACCATCCGAATGGGAATAGGCGTCCACGACGACACTTCTGCAAAGCACGTGTCAGTGATGGAATCGTAATAGCAAGACCAACTAACTGGTTATCCTTATTGCCATCCTCAATAACAGTGATGAGATCAAGGTCGGCAAGTGGGAAATACATCTTTACATACTGGTCTATCTGGCGATCTGTTAACTCTGAGAAGCCATAGAGATGAGAGTAAGTCACATTGATTAAGTCAAAGAGTTTCTTGCCATAACCACCCTCGAAAATTTCCTTCTTGGTCAGCTTACGCGCATGGAGATTATAACGTTTCTCCACCATCTCTGCAATCTTAGTGTATTTCTCTGGAGCTGTTTCTGGAACATCAAGACGATACTCTACATAGTCATTATCCTTCTCCCAGCCACCAAGTTTCTCCATGTGCTTTGGATAATAATCGTAGTTGTAAATGGTTGCCATTGTACCGAGCTGATCAAAGCCCCATGTCAACATACCCTCTGGGTCCATATCTGTGAAACCAAGTGGACCTACAATAGAGGTCATGCCCTTCTCTTTGCCGTAGTCTTCAACAGCCTTCAACAGAGCATTTGACACTTCGATATCGTCAATGAAGTCTATCCAACCGAAGCGAACATCCTTCTTTTCCCATTTTTCGTTTGCCTTATGATTGATGATGGCAGCTACACGCCCCACCACTTTCCCCTCTTTCAAGGCGAGGAAATACTCAGCTTCGCAGAAGTCAAAAGCAGCATTCTTGTCTCTTGACAGCGTATTCAACTCATCGCTATAGAGGTTTGGGGCATCATAAGGATCGCCCTCGTAGAGATCATAATGAAACTCAATGAAATCCTTTAGGTCTTTCTTCGTTTCTACTCTCTTTATCTGAACTGATGACATTTAGTATTTTTAATTTCGTTATTTTCCTAATCTTAAACGTGCAAAAGTACTAAAAAAAAGGTAGATTGGCAAATTTACGCTCCTTTTTATTGACTATCACTACCCTACTACTCAGTCATAAGGACTCGTGTTAGGCATCCGCACCACACGTGCTAAGCATCCGCACCACTCGTGCTAACCATTCGCACCACTCGTGCTAACCATTCGCACTATATGTGTCTGACGTCAACAGAAAAGTTGTTCAGCCTTATCAAATCTACAAGATATTATCATTCGACCATTAAAAAAGGCTTCATAATCCCCCTTTTCACAAGGAATTATGAAGCCATTTATTATCAATAACTTCGCTTATTATTCTGGATTATTTATCTCACAATAAACTTCTTACCACCACGGATATAGATACCAGGTGCGAGTTGTGCATCAGCTGGCATACGAACACCCTGCAAGTTATAAACAGCATCATCAGTGATTGTTACAGTCCATACGGTTCCAATCCCTGCTGTCGTGTCCTCTACGTAGAGCATTGGATAGATTCCATTAGTTGAAGCAGGCTTGTAGGCACCAAATGTCTTATATTTGGTATCGTACTGAAGTACGTGACCCGTAGAGGCGGTGATAGTAAATGTACCATCAGCCTTTGGCTCCAGTGTCCACTCTACCGCCTTATCTTTAGTCACAAACTGAACGGTCTTGTACTTATCCTCCTGTCCGAAATACTTGTCGTTAGCATCCTTGATATAGAAACCTGTTGTTCCCTGCTCCAAAGTAAGAACCGACTGGTCATCAGCAACATTCACCTTTTCATTATTATCAGTGATGCCCTTTGTTGGCAGATAGCCAAAATTCTTACCCTTCAAAGTAGATGCTATAACGAAATTGCTACCAGTTTTAGCTACAAGAACATAACGCTTGCCTGACACGGGGACTGTTGTTGTCTTTACGAAAGTTCCACCCTGCGGTGTTACCTGCGGATCGTCTGGCGTTACTGGGTCTTCAGGAACTATCACGCTTGTGTATCGTGCATCGTCTGAAGCGGTTGTTATAGCATAATTAGGATTAAACTCCACATCCATACTATCACCCCATACGTACTCAGCAAGGTTAGGATAGTCGATGAAAAGGTTACGATTGCCCTGAATTTTATAGACAGCTTCGTTACGTTTGATTTCCATCTCGTCAACACGGTCATTCTTACTCCACTGGCGGAAGAGGTCTGATGACCACTTTTTCAGCGTTGGATAAGCTCCCGTCTGCAATTGATTGGCACCTTCTGAAACAAAGCTTAAGTTCTGATAGGTAGTAGCCATATACATATAACTACGTGAGAATTCGCCCTTGAAACGGTCGCCCGGCTCCCACATCTTCACAAGCCTGCCGTCAGCATAACCCGTTCCGACCTTGTCATAACCCACACCAGCTTCTTCTTTAACGTTGACAACAACGCCCATAACAAAGTTACTCTTTGAGCTATTAGCCTGAGAATCGGATGGATAGAGGTTATAGAGATCGCACCAAGCATCATTCTTATGACCACCCCACCAGCTCTTAGGGAAAGAATGTTCGATATTCATACCAGCAATAGACTTACCAGTATTCGTGCTTTCAAAGTAGAATTTCTTGTCGCTATAACGATTATAGCACTCGTTTGTCTGCGGATCACGGTCTGAATACCAGAATCCCCACCACGTTCCTTTACCACCTCCACCGTATGGTAAGACTTTCTTCTTGTCCATCAGCTTGTGTAAAGCTGCCTTTAACTGCTCTTTCTTCAGTCCTTGTAACGAAGAAGCGTACTGCGCTAATGTCTTACGATCAATCGCATTAGCCGATGTTGTTACACCAATCAACGCTGCAGCGATGACCATTTTGAAATACCTGTTCATTGTTTTAATAGGTTTTATCGGTAATTATTTATCATATATTTCTATTTACAAGTCGTTATGCTATTAACCAAACAGTGTCTGACCAGCCATATTCAGCGGACAAAAAACATAGCTTCTGTTACGCAACGAAAAGACTACAAAGTTAGGTAAATTTATTGAGAGTCACAAGTTGGTATCGCTGTTTTCTTGCAAACAAAAAGCAGGTGATTGCTTTCTGCATCCGTGGTTGCAAAGAGGTAGACGTTTCCTCCTTCTTTTATCTTTAATCGTTTGCGTAGATCTGCAACACTCATAGGGAAGTTGCGTACGGCAATATTGGCTTTATCTATCCCCGATAAACTGCGTCGTAGCTCCTTCTTATTGAACGATGAAACCGCTGTTATCTCAAACTTTCGTCCTGGGAAATCATCAATAGCCTCCTCAGAAACAAAAAGATGAGAATTAAGACTGAGTGCTAAAAGTGGATAACGGGCAGTTAGCAAAGCATAACAGCCTGCTTTCATCAATGAAGCATTGGGCTCATAGAGATACTGACCAGCTTTAGGAACAGCCGAAAGAAGCCGCTGTGATGTACTTAAAGCTTCATCAAGAGAATAAGAAACGATACTTTCATCATTCACACAGAACACTTGTAGGGCTTTTTCCGTAGCCCTCTTGTCATCTTTTTCATCTTTCGTTCTCTGCAATACTAACAGCAACTCCTTACATTCATTGCGTACAGAGACAATATGAACCTCACGAACAACATTGCCCAAACTATTGAGTTCGTCCACTGCGCGATGCCAATCGAGCATTGGCGATAGCTTTATAACAACCGTATCAGCCTTCTCTAAGAGTTCTTCTTCCAATGCCAAGACATCGGGTGTACAATCACTTATCAGCACTGTTTTACCTCCTTGCTCATTGCGACGGGCAGGATCGAGAAATAACACAGACACATGGTCGAGCTGATGGAGGTAAGCTGTACCGTCACCATTGACCACTTCTGCTTGTGTTAAGCCTAAGGCATGGAAGTTATGACGTGCCAATTCACATAAATTCTCCTGCTGTTCAACATAAATAGCACGTTTGAAGCTATGCGCTATAAAGGAGAAATCAACTCCAAAGCCGCCTGTTAGATCGCAGAAGGAACCTTCCCTGAATTTCTGAGCACACGCTTGTTGCGGCATAGGCTTAGTTTCTTCAATTGCCAAAGGGCTTTTACAATCGTTATTAAGGTCAGACGTTACAAAGTTCTCTACTCCTACAAGGCGTGCTACTAATCGTGCCTTATACTCCGCTGTCTGCTCACTTGAACACTGTTCCATCGATAAATGCGGTGGATAGATGATATCCTCATTTGCTGCCCACGACGGCAGTTTCGTGCGTGCTATTTGCCATCCTGCCAACTGGTCGAGCAAGAAGGGCATATCAATATCAGGGTAGCGGTGGGCTTGGAGGGCAAGAAGCCTCACCCCCGTCCCCTCTCCGAGGGGAGAGGGGAGTGAAATGTTATGTTTGCTTAGAACGTCCCGCACATATCTTGGCAGTGGTAGTTCTGAATGACTTATATCCTTTTTTTGCTTCATCTAATCCTATTGTTGTGTTGCCATAATAGTTCTTAGGATATTATTCTTACCATGCTAATACTGTAGCAAAGTCGGTAATCACTCCCCTCTCCATTCGGAGAGGGGCGGGGGTGAGGCTTCTTTTTTTATCTCACCACCCTCAAATTCTTCTTTGCCCAAGCCCTTGTACAAAGGTTGAAGTGCCACCACTCGGTACGTAAGGGCATGAAACCAGCAGCACTCATCACCTCACGAAGAAGGCGGCGCTTGGCTAATGCCTCACGAGAGATAAGACGACGCGCAACGAGATCAGCCTCTTTATCAATATGACTGGCTATCCCCATGTGGTCTACCTTCACACCCATTGGTATCGTATCTATCAAACAACGTGTGGCACCATCACGCCATGTTGCATCGCTCCAAGAGGCTTTACAGATACTGATATCTACAGCCATTCCATAGTTATGCATACCTCCTCCGTGCGCAGGATTAGACACATAGAAATACTTTGGGGTATCTTTCACTGCATTCCACATCGTTTGTTGTACGCTCATTGGTCGTGTAGCATCGAAGATACAAAGGCTCAAATCAGGACGACGACGCTTCAATTCCGCCTGCGCCTTACGCAATGCATCAGCACAAGCGGGCAGCACATAGGCATCACGCAAGTCATGATAAAGCACCCGATTACAGAAGTTATCCGTACGAGCATACATCAAAGCCACCTTGATAGAAGGGTCCACATGCTTAATATTCACCAATCCCTGCTGTTCCATTGATCGCCCAGCAGCCTGCCGACGACTCATCGCTGGTGTCTGTGCCTGTACACTACTAACAAACAGAACAGCTGCCAATAGCAGATAAAAGATTTGTTTCATTCCTTTTATTTATTATATATCCTACAACTATTCATAAATAATAGCTGCAGTAATTATCATTCATTTGTCGACAATAGAGCACATACCTATATACGAAAGCTAACAAGGGCAGACACTGTCTTCCTCTCACGCCCTCTCAAGGTTCTGAAAGAAAGCACAGCCTCTGCCCCTGCCTTCTATAAACACATCTTCCGAATAGAGCAAACATCACATCAACGTGACTTAACCCTTACCTCTGTTGTGTCTGGATTTTATTAGTTTAATGCTGCCTTCTTCTGCTTTACATAATCGCCAAATACGCGATCTACCTCAGCACGCTGCTCATTATCGAGTGTGTCGTTAGCATGAATCAGACCACGATAGTAAGTTTTGATAGCCTTCGTCAACTGTGCTCTATCTGCAGAGTTCTGCTCGAAAATATCATCAAGGTCCTTATAAAGGGCTGGCTTCATCTTATTCATAAAGGCAAGCTTACCAGTAGCAGGAGCCTCTGCTTCAGTAGAAAGACTATCAGCCTGCTCTGCTACATTAACCTTTATAGTGTCTTCTGGAGCTGTTTCAGCATCAGAGCTAAACATAGATGACACATCTATCTTCCCTACTTGGTCAACCAATGCACCGCCATAGTTATAAAGCAATGCACCAACTCCAATAACAACTGCAATTATCAAGCCTAAGACAACAGTGCCTTTACCAATCTTTGGCATACTGAACGAAGAGCCTTCATGGTTCAAATCAGCAAAGAGCTCATCAATATTGCTATAACGATCGCTACGCTTGAAAGCACAGCAACGCTTGATAACCTCACTGTAAGCTAATGTCAGCCCCATCACCTTCATAATAGTACCGAGCGAATAGATATCAGCTGTACCATCTGCTGCCATTGTCTGGTCTTTCAACTCTGGTGCCATAAAGCGAGTTGTATCAGCTGTAGGCTTAACATCTTCAGGTGAAAGAACACTGAAATCAATGAGCTTTACATAATCACCCTGCTTTGTAATAAGCACGTTGGAAGGCTTCAGATTTCGATGAGTAGTACCCTGCTGATGAGCATAACGCAATGCATCGGCAATCTGATTGATGATAGCAATCTTCTCATCGTCAGTATGATTTTCCTTGAGATAAGCCTGCAAAGTGCGTCCTTCAACATACTCTTCCTCAATACAAAGTCCGTAACCATCAACTTCTACCAGCCCTTGATAGCGTACAATACCCAAATGGTTGAGTCGCTGACACTGCTTAAACTCACGCTTCAATGCATTACGAAGCAACACACGCTCACGGTATTCTTCCTTTAGAGTCTTCAATACGACTGTCTGGTCGCCCTTGCGACACTTTACAATCATACAATGTCCCTGCGATGGAATCACCTTGTATTCAGTATAACTGGCCTTTACAGGTGCATCAGCTGTCGGTGCCTGTTCGTTAGTGGAAAGTTTGTTCTCACTCATTGATATTCGTAGGTTTTAATTAACTTCACGTCTTTTGTGTACAAAAGTAGTAAAAAAAAACGAGATAAAATAGAGTTTTAAGAGGTAAAGAATAAAAAGGTATGAAGGTAAAACAAAATAAATCATGTTACTCTTCAAACTTTATTCCAATCTTACTATGTCTTAAAAAAAACTATTTTTCGACTAAAGTCATCCTCTTTATAGGTAATAATAACCCTCTACTACTATGCTTTACATTACCTTTCCTGCAATAAAACAAGTACTTCTACGAATTATTTTCATGAAGAAAAATATTTATTTTCACGAGTAGAAATATTTATTTTCATGAAAATAAATATTTTTCTTCATGAAAATAATTCGTAATAAGGCCATTCAAGCAAACTGAGAAATAGGTATATTCAAGTATTTTAGAGCATAAACTATGGTGCTTCAGAGCTATATTCTCATCGTCTTGATACGTTATATACCATTGAAAAGCTAATCAATACAACGCCTACAATACCTCATTTTTACACTGTCAGAAGGCTCAGAATCACTTCTCTTCTTCATTCCTTCTAATAATGCTTTTACTTTATTATAGTCCATATTCTCGATTAACTGGTTTCGTTCTGCCTCATTGATTGTCGTATCTAACTTCCAACCATAGCTCTTAAACAATTCTGTGATTTGTTTTACCTTATATGAAACATCAGATGCAACGGCATTACTCTCGACAAACGAAGTATTTGAACAAGCCGTTGTACAAAATAAAACAACGATAGAAAACACTCCTAAAATTAAGTTCCGTCTCATAAATAAACCTCCTTTCAATCAGATAGATAATATAACACTGCAAATATAAGCAATATTCTCGTTTGAGACAAACAATAAGGGGGATAAACATTACCCATAACTCATACAAACTCAAGCGAAAATATAAATAAAAAAATCCCATGACTCCTATACAGAGCTATGGGATTTCATATTCTGAATAAGCTTGGTAGTAATCTATCGGACCACTACCAGTTGCTTATGATTAATCAGCAAACTTTGCCTTGATGAACTCACGGTTCAAACGAGCGATGTTAGCAATCTTCTCGTTCTTAGGACAAACAGCCTCGCAAGCACGTGTGTTAGTACAGTTACCGAAGCCAACCTCGTCCATCTTAGCAACCATTGCCTTAGCACGCTTAGCAGCCTCAGGCTTACCCTGTGGCAAGAGAGCCAACTGGCTTACCTTAGATGAAACGAAAAGCATAGCAGAACCATTCTTACATGCAGCAACACAAGCACCACAACCGATACATGTTGCGCAGTCCATTGCCTCGTCAGCATTGTCCTTAGAGATAAGAATAGCATTAGCATCCTGTGCCTGACCAGTACGGATTGTTGTGTAACCACCAGCCTGAATAATCTTATCGAAAGCTGTACGGTCTACCATACAGTCCTTGATAACTGGGAAACCAGCTGAACGCCATGGCTCAACAGTGATAACATCACCATCGTTGAAACGGCGCATATAAAGCTGACAGGTTGTTGCACCGCGTTCAGTCTTACCGTGTGGAGTACCATTGATATAGAGTGAACACATACCGCAAATACCCTCGCGGCAGTCGTGGTCGAAGACGAAAGGCTCATCACCAGCCTCGATAAGTTCCTCGTTGAGGATATCGAGCATCTCAAGGAATGAGGTGTCATCTGGGATGTTCTTCATCTCATGTGTATCGAAATGACCCTGATCCTGTGGACCGTTCTGCTTCCAATACTTAATTGTGAATGATATATTTCTTGCCATTGTGTTATGTTTTAGTTGACAAGTAAACAAGTTGTGAAGTAAACAAGTTATTTGTTCAGAGTCTTAATCAAAGACGTTAGCATCCTAATTATGCCTTGGGTCTTATCGCATAGTTGCTGTGCAAGTTCTGTCGAGATATACCCTAAGTCTTTCGATAGAATCAATTGAGTTTCTAACTCACACGCAGAACCTAATGCTATACTAAGGAATCTCTCAGTTTCACGAGTATGGATTCTGCCATAGCCTTCTGCTATGTTCGAGGGAATTGATACAACGGCTCTACGCATTTGGGAAGCTAATCCAAATAGTTCTTCCCGTGGATATGTCTTTGTTGCCTTATATACTTCTAAGACAAGTTCCATTGCTTTCTGCCAGACGATCAAATCCTTGTGAGTATTCATCGACCTTGTTTGTATTACATCTTGTATATTGTCAGTATTATACTAATGGAAAATGTTTAAGGCAGAACAAGCTAACAACTTGTCAACTTGTCCTCCCGTCAACTCGTCAACTAGTTTTTATAATTACGTGTTTGTACCTTGATTGCCTCATACTCGAGAGGTTCCTTGATAAGCTCTGGAGTCTTGGTGTCATCACCCTGATACTCCCAACAGCCAACATAGAAGAAGTTCTCGTCGTCACGCTTAGCTTCACCTTCCTCTGTCTGGTGCTCCTCACGGAAGTGACCACCACAACTCTCCTCACGATGCAATGCATCATAAGCTACGAGTTCACCCATAAGGATGAAGTCACGGAGGTGGATAGCCTTATCAAGCTCGATGTTCAAGCCTTCCTTCTTACCAGGAATGAAGAGGTTAGAGTTGAACTCCTCGCGGAGAGCCTTCAACTGCTTGAGACCTTCCTCAAGACCTTCCTTGGTACGACCCATACCTACATACTCCCACATGATGTGTCCAAGCTCTTTGTGGAGAGAGTCAACAGAACGCTTACCCTGGATACCCATCAAGCGATCTGTCTCTGCCATAACAGCCTTCTCAGCCTCAACAAACTCAGGACGGTCAGTTGGAACCTTTGCCCAGAGTGCCTGATCAGCGAGATAGTTCTGAATAGTATATGGCAATACGAAGTAACCATCAGCAAGACCCTGCATCAAAGCAGAAGCACCAAGACGGTTAGCACCATGGTCAGAGAAGTTACACTCACCAATTGCAAACAGACCTGGAACGGTTGTCATCAGCTCGTAGTCAACCCAGATACCACCCATTGTGTAGTGGATAGCAGGGAAGATCATCATTGGGTTGTAGTACTTCACGCCGTTAATCTCATTAGCAAGCTCGCCTGGGTTAACGTCTGTAATCTCCTCATACATATCGAAGAGGTTGCCATAACGCTGCAGAATGGTATCGATACCAAGGCGGTTGATTGACTCAGAGAAGTCGAGGAACACAGCAAGACCAGTGTTGTTAACACCGAATCCGTGGTCGCAACGCTCCTTAGCAGCACGTGAAGCCACGTCACGAGGTACAAGGTTACCGAATGCTGGGTATCGACGCTCCAAGTAATAGTCACGATCTTCCTCTGGAATATCAGATCCTTGCTTTGTTCCTGCCTGCAATGCCTTAGCATCCTCAAGCTTCTTAGGAACCCAGATACGGCCATCATTACGCAGAGACTCTGACATAAGGGTCAACTTAGACTGCTTGTCGCCGTGTACTGGAATACAAGTTGGGTGAATCTGAACGTAAGATGGGTTAGCCATATAAGCACCCTTACGGTAGCACTGGATAGCTGCTGTACAGTTACAACCCATAGCATTGGTTGAAAGGAAGTATGCGTTACCATAACCACCAGTAGCGATAACAACAGCATTCGCTGTGAAACGCTCCAGCTTACCAGTCACAAGGTTCTTAGCAATGATACCACGAGCGTGACCATCAACAATAACTACGTCCTCCATCTCATAACGAGTATAGAGCTTCACTTTACCTGTAGCAACCTGTGCACTCAATGAAGAGTAAGCACCAAGCAACAACTGCTGACCAGTCTGACCCTTTGCATAGAAAGTACGGCTTACCTGTGCACCACCGAAAGAACGGTTAGCAAGCATACCACCATACTCACGAGCGAATGGAACTCCTTGTGCAACGCACTGGTCGATGATGTCGTTTGACACCTCAGCAAGACGATAAACGTTTGCTTCACGAGCACGATAGTCACCACCCTTTACTGTATCGTAGAACAGACGGTAAACTGAGTCACCATCATTCTGATAGTTCTTTGCAGCATTGATACCACCCTGTGCAGCGATAGAGTGTGCACGACGTGGTGAATCTTGGATGCAGAAGTTATATACGTTGAAGCCCATCTCACCGAGAGAAGCGGCAGCACTGGCACCAGCCAGACCTGTACCAACAACGATTACATCCAGTTTCAGTTTATTCTTTGGGTTAACCAAACGCTGATGAGCCTTATAGTTGGTCCATTTCTCAGCTACTGGTCCTTCTGGTATTCTGGAATTTAATGTCTTAGTCATGATTGTTTTTGAATTAAATTTTCAACTTAGATACTTAATTATGCAGCACAGCAAAGGCTTGGTGCACAACCGAATGTAAATGCAAGAACTACAAAAAGGAAGCCAAGCATCAACAATGTAACATAGATGTTACCGATAGTCTTCCAACGGTTGAACCATACCTTACCGTTGATACCAACTGTCTGCATAGCACTCCAGAAACCGTGAGAGAGGTGGAACCACAATGCAATAATCCAAATAACGTAAAGAACTACGTAAACAGGATTAGAGAATGTGTACTTAATGTAAGCAAAACCATCAGCTGGATGGAAAGGTACATCGATATGAGTAAGCTCTGCAAACATCATGTTGTACCAGAAGTTGAAGAGGTGAAGTCCAAGACCGAGCAGCACGATAATACCGAGAACAAGCATGTTTTGGCTTGCCCACTCTACCGTTGCAGGCTTCTCTGTAACAGCATAACGATTGTCACCACGTGCACGGCGGTTCTGCGCTGTAAGGATGAACGCATAAACGATGTGACAAACTGCCAATGCGCCAAGACCAGCAGTAGCTGCTACTGCGTACCAGTTGGCACCCAACAGCTCACAAATCATGTTATAAGCCTCTCCAGAGAAGAGCGCAACAAGATTCATACAGCAGTGGAACGTCATGAATAGGATCAGGGCCATGCCAGTCACTGACATAATCACCTTTCTACCAATAGATGAATTGATTAACCACATAAATGTTTTAATTTTAAATATTTAAATTGTTAGAATTATTTTTCCTAAATAAATATAGAGAGAAGACTATGCTTAAGCCTCCCTATCGTAATTATTGTTCATTAAATTAGATACCAAGATGTTGGTATGAATACATGCATAATGCGATGCAAAAATACTATATTTTAATGATTTATCAAAGTATTTTAAACAAAATGTATAGTATTTAGACTTAAAATAAGGAGGCTTTGCCTATCCTAACAAATGAGGATAGTTTTAGAAGATGCGCAAACCTTGAAAGTTAAACAAAAACTTTCGGAGTTGTATAGTAATTTTAAGTCATCAGTGAAGTGGCAAAAAAGATGAATACTGCTTGGTAAACCATTCTCATATTAGTTAGCCATTAGCATTTTACTATTTGTCATTAAGCCCCTTTCTGCCCGTCTTAAGTCGATGTGTTGTTGCCCAGCACATGTCGTGCGATTGGTAAGCACCAATGGTGCGGAGCGTTAGCACCAATGGTGCGGAGCGTTAGCACCAATGGTGCGGAGGGCAAAACAGCTTAAAGCATATTACCGAAATAGAGGTAACTTATTGTTAGGAAGCACCAAAAACATAAACAACCTACATAAAATCTATCGAATGCTTGTTTATTTAAAAACTATTATCTACATTTGCAGCAATATAAATATTATTTAATAAAAACTATAACAAAATAACAACTTTCACAAACAAAAACTACAAAAACCATTTCTTAAATCCTAACATTCACTGATTTCAAACGAATTTATTTATCACCATTAAAATATTAAACAATGAAAAAGATTATTTTCAGCTTATTGCTTGCACTATCCTGCACAGCTGCCAATGCACAATCAAAGTACTTCGAATACAATGGCACACCAGCCTTTGTAAACTCTATGTTCAACAACAGCGAAAACAAGATGCAATTATCTATGGACGCTTATGCCGACCTCCATATCGTTGCAGGCAAGGCAATGTCTGTCAAAGGGAAGGCTTTAAAAGCTAAATTCCTCGTTAAGCCAGACGAAGATGAGGTTTATGACAAGACTTATAAGATTTATGAAGCTAATTTTAAGGGTGTCAATGTGAAATACACCACCTATGCTTATGCAGATGCAATACAACTGACTATCAACAAGAAAACTTATGGAATCGATGCCATTGATGGTGCTTGTGACTTTTTTATCAAAAACTTGAAGCATCAATACACAAAGACCCAAATGGGTGAAACTCTGGTTCTAACTTGCACCAAAGATATTCCATTGTTAAACAACAACTTCAAACGTGTAGGTACTTTGAAGAAAGGATCAGTGCTAACTTTCAATGTAAAGAAATAAAACAAGCATGACAGCCTACTTTCTTAGTAGAAACATCTTTTATCTATCATATTAAAAACAATAGGGACAGACGCCATCGTCTGTCCCTATTTCTATTTATTGTTGTCTTTCAACAAGCAACTTTTAAACTCATCTTGTCTGTCAATGCCTTTTCGTTCTTGCCTTGGAAATAAGTAGAGAGGTGAATGCTTGAAAAGCTATAAGAATTACTATATCATCATCTTACAACGTTTTTTCTATTTTTATCACCCACACTTACTTTCTTTTTAAATGAAAACAACTATCTTTGCAAGGAACAAATAACTTTTTAATTATAAAACACAAGATTCAAAGTATGAGTAAACCTATCTATTTCTTACCTTGGGCTATGAGAATGGTTATTATATTATGCTTGGTAATAACTCATATCCAACAAGACAGCTTTATTTACATACTATCTGCTTTTACCCTTATATTGATTGTTTTCTGTATCTGGGGATGTTCGAAAAGTAAGACACAGAACATTTTAAAAGCATTGACTGGTAATAGAACGCAAAACATCTTTGATATCGTGATGTCTGCACTCTTCATAATAATAGGTTTATACAGTAAAGACACTACTACGATTATAGAAGGTGGCGCACTATTAACAATATCGGTAATCAATATTATATCGCCAATTAAATACCAAAAGTCATAACGTAAAACGAGAGGGTATAAAAAGTAATTCCACTTTTATACCCTCTCGTTATTTTGATACTTGTATTACTTCATACAGTAATCTAATTCCTCAACACCTTACTTCTTAGGAATAATCTCGAACACTTCTGCCTTACCAATCAACTCCATACGAGTTACTTTCTTAGCAACATCAACGGTAAAGAGTGGCTCATTTGAGGTGAACTCAGCCTTCAGTTTGTTACGCTTGTCGTACTGGCAAACACGAACAGAGCCACCCTCTGGCAATGAAAGCATGAAGGTGTAAGAAGTCATACCCGCTGGTACTTCAAACGATACAGCACCAGTATTCTTGAAAGATGTACCAGGCTGACGGTCGAACGCAAGGAGAACATCACTTGTTCCAGCCTTAGAACCTCCAAACTCAGGTGAAGCAGTACCTGCAGGTACCACTACGAACGAGCGAATAGCAGCCCAGTTCTTACGGTCTGAGTCAAGACGACGCAAACGGATATAACGTGCTTGCACCGGATCGCCCTGCCAAAGGATATCATACTGGTTCTTCATATCGCCCAACATGGTATTCCATGTCTTGCCGTCAACAGAATATTCAAGTGCCGCATGGTCATAGAAGTCGCAATCATCAGTAGAGTTACGACCCTGAAGGATATGCACCTCACGTACAGACATTGGTTCAGGGAGGGCCACACCCATCCAGTCACCAGCCTTCTGTGCTTCACCAGAGGTGTAATGTGTTATGCTATCGCCATCAAACATCAAACCAGCTTGAGTCGTCTTAAGATTCTTATAAGAACCGATACCACGTAGTGTGAATGCCTTTTCGCCTGAAAGCTTTTCATAGAAAGCATCACCGAGGTCGTCCATAGCGAAGTCATAGAATGGCTGTAACTTCATGGTTCCCGACTTATGAGCCTCGTAAGCTTTCTTATCTTCCGCAGACATACGGCTCTTAACATACTTACTCCAGAACTTCAAGTTGTCACCACTACGATAGAGATCCATCAATTCGATAGCGTTCTTACCACGTTCGCCTAACTTAGCAAACTCAGTAAGCCAAGGCTTTAGCTCCTTTATCAAGAGATTATCAGTGCAACCAGCCTCAATCTCAGCAGGTGCTTTAGCCACACGTTCGAACTCCTGATAGAGTTTATCACGCTTCTCCTTGGTGTAATCAGCCAAACGGAAGGTCTCTGTTTCCCAAGATTCGTCACGACGATAGCCTGTCTCCGTATCGGCAGAATGGATAGCGAAGGTGCGGTAAGCCTCCTTTGCACGTGGCATCATCACTTCCAAGCCACGCTCCCAACTGTCAATTGGGTTATAATCAGATGGATTCCATGTGTAATCAGCTACACTGTAGAGAGAGAGTTTTGAAGCTTCTCCATGCTCCATAGGGTTGCTGACGAGTCCACACATATCTTTATCGGTGAGTGATGTATCTAAACCATAAACAGGACCCTGCAATACAAGGTTGCGAACATAGTCTGTTACGGCATAGTTCCACCAGAAGAAAGCAGGACGCTTGATGCGACTATCCACCCAATCGAGTGTACTCTTTGTCACATCACTACAAACAACATCACCCGTCCAAAACACTCGTACAGATGGGTCGAGGGTCTTACCATAGATGCTCAATGGTCCATTCTCATCTGCCTTTGCCCACAACTTAGAATAGTCTGTAGGACAAATAATCAGCGGAGCAACGTCGCCCTTCGCCTTTACAAACTCCTTTGTCAAACGATTCAATAACTCTACTTGTCGGTTAGGGTTGGTTCCCTCGCCTGAAATATCATCAAAGAAAATAGCAAATGACTTCACACCAGCTTGATACATGAGGTCAAGTTTGTGCATAAGGTTCTGATAATCTTCCTCATTCCACTTGATATCCTTGCCCGGATGAATAGCCCAAACGAAGTCTACACGGTTCTTCTTGCAGGCTGCAACAAGTTCTTTGATGTCCTTCATCTCATTCTCTGGATAAGGCAGACGCCAGTTAGGAGAACTATGATAAGGGTCATCCTTTGGTCCATAGATATAAGTATTCATCTTGTACTTACCGTAGAAGTCAATCAATGACAGGCGTACTGCGTGTGACCATGGAGTACCATAGAAACCCTCAACAACACCACGATAAGCGAATACTGGTGCATCGCCGATTTCCAAACAAGGTAGTTTCTTACCGCCTTCTACGGATGGGTTCTCCATAATCTGGCGCAAAGTCTGTATACCATAGAATACTCCTAAGTCATAAGCAGCCATAAGTGTGATTCCTTTCTTGGTGATTCTTAGTGTGTAAGCACCGTCTACATCGGCCCCACTCTGCTCTCCATCTTTCAAAACCACAGGTATCTTCACTAATTGTATCTTCATTGGGAAGCCCTTATCAGCACGAGAAAGGAAGTTAAGATCAGTCCAATAGTCCCAACTCTGCTTACGAACAGGCTGCGGTTGGTCAAGTTTAACACCGCCACTGATGTCTACTGTTCCCTCACCTGTCAGCTTTACGTAACGTGGTGTAGGATTAATAACGAGTCCCTGATGGTCAATCTTCTTACCAGGAACAGGATTAACTAACTGCACTTCCGAACGCTGACTGCCTAAATCGAAGTCATTATCCTGTGCATGAGCTACCGTAAGGGCACACATACCCAATACGAAGGTCACTAAAAGTTTCTTTTGTTTCATGTAGGTTTTTAATATTTGGTATCTGACCTGCCACATACTTCCGCACAAGACAAGTCGATTATAAAATAGTAATATGATTGTTTCCCTTTCTAAGGAAAAGGAATTCTACTTGCAAAGATAAGGAATTAAAATGAATTTCACCCATTAACTGATAGCAAAAAGCAAAGAATAGGGATTTCTTTAGCTAAGGTATGGATCTATAACGATAGTCTTTCCAAACTGCTCTTTGCCTTTTTCATTGCCTAACATAGCCCTCTATTACGCATAAAATAACTTTACTAATGATAAGACTATAATCAACCATGTGACTTACTCACGCTTCATCTTTGGCAAATAGACGGCTATAATACCTAACAATGGGAGTAATGTGCTTACCTTAAAGACGAAGAGAATACTCGTCTGGTCGGCTAACCATCCAAAGAAAGTACTTCCAAGACCGCCAAGACCA
The DNA here is from genome assembly GCF_003609775.1 of Prevotella melaninogenica. Lineage (NCBI taxonomy): Bacteria > Pseudomonadati > Bacteroidota > Bacteroidia > Bacteroidales > Prevotellaceae > Prevotella > Prevotella melaninogenica. The sequence continues at coordinate 59,775 of NZ_AP018049.1, read as the reverse complement.
AATGAAAGTCCATAGAAGATACCGGCTATTGTGCCGATATGATTGGGCATGAGGTCGGTTGCATAAACCAATATTGCAGAGAAGGCTGATGCTATAATGAGTCCGATGATAGCTGACAAGATAATTGTTCCAGCAAGACTACCCACATAAGGGAGCATGATTGTGAATGGTGCTGCCCCAAAGATAGAGAACCATATCACGTATTTACGCCCATAGCGGTCGCCTATCCAGCCTCCAAGAAGGGTTCCGACGACTTCTGCTGCTAAGAAAACAAACAGGCAGAGTTGGGATGTTTGAATAGATACCCCAAACTTCTCTATCAGAAAGAAGGTGAAATAGCTGACCATACTCTCTGTATAAAAGTTCTTGGAGAACATCAACACGAAGAGAATAAATACAAATCCATAAATCTGATTACGTGTATATACCTTTGCTGTTGTCCATCTTGCCCTACTCCGTTTACGAACGACCTTTAATTGTTTTACATGCCATTTTCCTATATAAATCAGTATAACGGCTAAAAGAAGGGCAATAAATGCAAACCAACGTACACCACTCAAGCCAACTGGTATCACTATCAGGGCTGCAAACAATGGTCCTGCTGCAAAGCCTCCATTGCCTCCTACCTGGAAAATACTCTGTGCTAAGCCATTGCGACCACCAGAGGCTTGTTGTGCCACTTGCGAACCTTGTGGATGGAAAATAGAAGAGCCTAAGCCGAATAACGATACAGATAATAAGATTACAAGGAAACTATCGGCATACGACAGCATAAAGATACCGATGAGCGTGAACACCATACTCACAGGCAACTGCCACCAACCATGATGCTTATCAGCATAGAGTCCTACGAAGGGTTGGATGATGGAAGAGGTTAGCTGTAGCACCAACGTTATGATTCCGACTTGAAAGAAGGATAATCCAAACTCGTCTTTCAACATCGGATAAATTGCTGGAAGCATCGAATGCATCGTGTCATCTAACAGATGACAAAAACTTATCGTGAGCAGAATGCCTAAGGCTGTACGTTCTTCGTTTCCTGCTTCTATCTTATTATTTAGCTTCATTTGTTTGTTATTATATCCGAATATGCAAAGATACATATTATCTTTATAAACAAAGAATGCAAACCTGTATAACGATGAAGCATCAACTGCTTTTTACAAATTGAATTTCATCCATCGACATGAGCCTCTCCTTATAGGGTGCGAAGCCCCCGCACCACACGTGCGAGGCGTTAGCACGATATGTGCGGAGCGTTAGCACATCGCGTGCGGAGTATCAGCACGACAATAAAAAAGGGAGGAATAGATAGCTATTAGACGTAAAGAAGATAGCAAAACGACATTAGTTTTCGCAGATAAGGAAGACTTTTACCATTCAATACGCATTTTCAAACGATTAATGCGTATCTTTGTAGCTGATATAACATTCCCCTATTCGAAGATGAGTGTAAAAAGATGATATTACGGATAAGGGACTGTAATCCTCAATAAAACAAACGAAAACATTATCAATAAGAAAGAAGACTATGATTGCCTATCTTAAAAGTGGTTTAAGGAGAACTTTATGCCTATCTCTCCTTACCTTCATCTCTGTACATTCAATGGCACAAGACACTGAAGATTATTCGCCAGATGCGCCTGGTGCCACGACTGGTGTCGGTATCATGAAACCAGGAAAGATTGATTGGGAAACTGGTATCGTACTTGAATGGGACAGAAGAAACGGTGAACACGCACGTACTTTCACTATCAACACATCTATGTTTCGTCTTGGATTAACCCCACAAGCGGAGGTAAGATTACAGATAGACGAATGTATAACTCGTACGCCTGAAGGGAATTTTGGAGGCATTGCTAATGCCGCTATTGGTACGAAAATCAAGGTTTATGAGGGCGGAAAGGTGCTTCCAAAGGTTTCCTTTATGGGTACAATACTCATTCCTGGTGGTAGTAATGCACACTACCTTCCCAAACATGTAGGTATTCAAGCTCACCTCTTATTCGAAAACGAATTGAGTAGTAAGTTTACATTGGGTTATGACTTGGGAGGTGAATGGGATGGAGATACAGAGAATCCTGACCTTTTCTTCGGTGCTAACCTCACTTATCAGCCTACTGACAAGTGGAGTTTCTACGTAGAAAGCTATAATCGTTACAACTCAAAGAGACAGGATGACTGGGCTAAACCAGGACATGCCAGCCACTTCAACTTTATGAGTGAAGTCGGAGTGGATTATAAGGTTTCACCACGACTGCACCTAAACACTTACTACGACATTTCTTTCAACGAATTCTCACGATATAGTAACATTGGTTTGGGCATTGCGTGGCTACTGAACTAAAAGGAAAGGGATATTGAGAGGGGAACTTTTCTGGCTTCTTCCGTTAAATGCGTGGATGCTTTTCGTACTGCTTTAACGGAAGAACCGAAGTTACTCATTAAGCAAAAACATAGCTAAGAAAGTCAACTATCTATCCTATTATCAGCCTCTTTCATTGAAAACCTTTACACTTTAAGGCTTCGAAAATATACACACAAGGGTTTGAAATATCATTACATATTTTCAAATAAGACATCTATAAATAACGGCAAAACCACAGACAAAGAGTAGGCTTGTAACCACATGGAATTCAATTAGTTATAAAGTAATAAGGCAAAAGGTGCTTTATTGGACTTCAAAAGGGCGTTAGTAAACGTCTTAAAGGGCATCTTTTGCAAGCCAATTAGGCGTCTTTTAGAAGCCAAAAGAGCATGTATTGGTTTTGAACTGCATAAAATTAGTTTACAAATCTCAACTAATAAGGGAATAAGTTGTTTGTAGAATACAAATAGACATCGCACCTAATTACATTTATTATGTAATTTATTCCCCTTTATAAAACCATCTTATTGAGAGTAAACACACCATTTATGTAGATTAATCTCATCCTATTAACAATCTACGCATTTAACGGAAGAACCACTTTTCTATCTATTATATAGGTATAATTCGATTTTATTTCTTAATTTTGTGACGTTATAAATTAGGGGTATTCTGCCCCTATACTTTTGAAAGAAGACGATGAAATTCAAGTATGATGTACTTGTTATCGGCGGTGGACACGCAGGTTGTGAAGCTGCTACAGCAGCTGCCAACTTGGGTGCAAGCACTTGTTTGGTAACAATGGATATGAATAAAATCGGCCAGATGAGCTGTAATCCTGCTGTAGGAGGTATCGCCAAAGGTCAGATAGTCAGAGAGATAGATGCTCTTGGGGGCTATATGGGACTGGTTACCGACGCAACAGCGATACAGTTTCGTATGCTGAACCGCTCAAAGGGACCTGCCGTTTGGAGTCCACGAGCGCAGTGTGACCGTGGTAAATTTATCTGGGAATGGCGCACAATACTCGACCATACGGATAACCTTGACATCTTTCAGGATCAAGCTGACGAATTGTTAGTAGAGAATGGTAAGGTATTGTGTGTCAGAACAATATGGGGTATTGACATCTACGCACGTACAGTAGTTATCACTGCAGGTACCTTCCTTAACGGACTGATGCATATCGGGAAACGAAAGGTAGAAGGTGGACGATGCGCAGAGCCTGCTGTTCACAACTTTACAGAGAGTATTACGCGCCATGGTATTCGTGCCGATCGCATGAAGACGGGTACTCCTGTGCGTATAGACCGCCGTTCGGTTCACTTCGACGAGATGGAACCACAACCGGGAGAGACGGACTATCACCAGTTCTCTTTTTATGGTCCGCATCGTCATCTGCCGCAGTTGCCTTGCTGGACGTGTAACACGAACGAGGAAGCACATGAGGTGTTGCGACGTGGAGTGGCTGACTCTCCCCTATTCAATGGGCAGATTCAGAGTACAGGTCCACGCTACTGCCCTTCGATTGAGACGAAACTCGTCACCTTCCCTGACAAGAATAGCCATCCTCTCTTCCTCGAACCAGAGGGCGTTGACACGAATGAGATGTATCTGAATGGCTTTTCTTCAAGTATGCCTTGGGAGGTTCAATTGGAGGCTATACACAAGATTCCAGCCCTACGTGACGCTAAAATCTATCGTCCTGGCTATGCTATCGAATACGATTACTTTGATCCAACACAGCTAAAGCAGTCGTTGGAGTCGAAAGTCATCGAGGGTCTGTTCTTTGCAGGACAGGTGAATGGTACGACGGGATACGAAGAAGCAGGCGGACAAGGCTTAGTAGCGGGTATCAATGCTGCCCTACTCTGTGCTGGCAAAGAGCCGTTCGTAATGAACAGAGACGAGAGTTACATCGGAGTTCTCATTGATGACCTTACAACAAAGGGAGTTGATGAACCTTACCGTATGTTTACTTCGCGTGCGGAATACCGTATTCTCTTGCGCCAAGATGATGCCGATGCTCGCCTGACAGAGCGTGCTTATAATATAGGTATAGCTAAACAGGACCGTTATGACTGGTGGATGCAGAAAAAGGAGAATATCAATCGTATTCTTGACTTCTGTAACAACACTTCTGTTAAGCCTGATGTTGTAAACGGATTCTTGGAGCATTTGGGCACTTCTCCTATCAAGGGAGCAACGAAGATAGTAGACCTTGTTGCACGCCCACAGGTTAACTTCGAGAACCTTTCAGCTGTTATACCAAGCCTTAAAGAGGCTATCGAGGCTTCACCTAACCGTAAAGAGGAGATTGCCGAAGCAGCGGAAATCAAGCTAAAGTACAAAGGCTATATCGATCGTGAGCGTGTATTCGCTGAAAAGATGCGTCGTCTTGAGGATATTAAAATCAAAGGACACTTCAATTATAGTGAGCTACACGACCTCTCAACAGAGTGCCGGCAGAAGTTAGAACAGATTCAACCAGAGACACTCGCACAGGCAAGTCGTATTCCTGGAGTTAGTCCAAGCGATATCAATGTACTGCTTGTCCTCATGGGAAGATAAGTTTCATAGGATTGTAAAGTCCTAACACGTGAGCAAAAGAGCTACCCTGAAAGGAGCTAAAAGCGCATTGTTTCACGTGAAACAATAGTATAAAACAAAACTATATAACAAACTGAAAATGAATAAAAAACTATTATTAGACAACCTGAGATGTATCCCAGATTGGCCTATTAAGGGTGTGAACTTCCGCGACGTTACCACCCTATTCAAGTCACCTGAAGCTCTTCAGGAAATTACTGATGAGATGGTTGATCTCTACAAAGATAAGGGTGTAACTAAAATTGTGGGTATTGAGAGCCGTGGCTTCGTCATGTCTTCTGCCGTTGCCACCCGTTTGGGTGCGGGTATCGTACTTTGCCGTAAGCCTGGTAAGCTTCCTTGTGAAACCATTCAGGAAAGTTATCAGAAGGAATATGGCGTAGACACGATTGAGATTCACAAGGATGCTATCAACGAGAATGACGTGATTCTACTTCATGATGACCTCCTTGCAACTGGCGGAACAATGAAGGCTGCATGTGACTTGGTAAAGAAGTTCAACCCAAAGAAGGTGTATTGTAACTTCATTATCGAACTCAACTCAGAGTTCCCTAACAGTCGAGAACAGTTTGATAAGGATATTGAAATTACTTCTTTACTCCAATTCTAACCAGCAAGACTGTGACAAAAATCTTTCCTCCCCACCCTTTTTTATATGAAAAAGAGGAAACGAAATGAAAATAAAAAGAAGAGGAGTAACCCACACAAAGGGTCGCTCCTCTTGTCTTTAAAAGTACATCATCGAGGCTTGTAAACCGTCACTATGATACCAAGATTTGGTCACTAACTATCGTGCCAAGCCTTAGCACCTTATGTGCCAACGTGAAACACCGTTCGTGCCAATGTGAAGCACCTTATGTGCCAACGTGAAACACCGCTCGTGTTCCACGTGAAACAAAACGCCTTAAAAAGCCTTTATACAAAGGAGTTACGCAAAATGAATAAAGAAGATAACTTGAAGCGAACTGCATATCTTAAGAACATTGTACTCAATATGCCTGAGAAACCAGGCACATATCAGTTCTATGATAATGAGAAAACAATCATCTATGTTGGGAAGGCGAAGAACCTTAAAAGACGTGTGTCGTCCTATTTCCATAAAGAGGTTGACCGCTTTAAAACGAAGGTATTGGTTTCTAAGATTCATGACATTTCATATTCTGTGGTCAAAACAGAAGAAGATGCACTTCTAATAGAGAATCAACTTATCAAGCAATACAAGCCTAAATATAACGTATTGCTAAAAGATGGTAAGACATATCCAAGTATTTGCGTAACGAATGAGTATTTCCCACGTATATTCAAAACACGTACTATCAATAAACGCTTTGGTACCTTTTATGGTCCTTATAGCCATATTGGAAGTATGTATGCAATTCTTGATATTATAAAGAAGGTATATAAACCACGTACTTGTCGCTTCCCTATTACAAAAGAAGGTATAGAACAGGGTAAGTATAAACCTTGCTTAGAATATCATTTACACAACTGTGGTGCACCATGTATCAATAAACAGAGTTATGAAGATTATCAAGAAGCGATAAAACAAGCACGAGAAGTATTAAAAGGAAATACACGTGAGGTACAAAAACTCCTAAAAAAAGAAATGGAGAAATACGCGGAAGAATTGCGATTTGAGGAAGCTGAACTCTGTAAACAACGTTATTTAGCACTCGATAACTTCGCTGCAAAGAGCGAAATCGTAAGCCATACGATTACAGATGTTGATGTTTTCACTATTGTAAGTGATGATTCAAGAAAGAATGCGTTTATTAATTACATCCATGTAACCAACGGTGCAATCAACCAAAGCTTTACTTATGAATATAAAAGAAAGCTCGATGAATCCGATGAAGAATTACTTAATGAAGCTATTCCAGAGATACGTGAACGCTTTAATAGTACCGCTAAAGAGATTATCGTACCTTTTGAACTTGATTTTAAGGTAAAAGGTGCAGAATTCTTTATCCCACAACGTGGTGATAAGCATCACCTATTGGAACTCTCTGAGATGAATGCTAAGCAATATAAGTTCGATCGATTAAAACAGACTGAAAAGCTAAATCCAGAGCAAAAGCAGACTCGTTTAATGCGAGAACTCCAAGATAAGCTGAAATTATCGAAGCTTCCTTATCATATAGAATGCTTCGACAACTCTAACATCTCTGGTTCCGATGCTGTCGCTGGATGCATTGTTTATAAAGGAATGAAGCCTTCTAAGAAGGATTATCGTAAATACAACATCAAGACAGTAGTAGGTCCTGATGACTACGCATCCATGCAGGAGGTTGTAAGACGACGCTACAGCCGAATGCAGGAAGAAGGTACTCCACTACCCGACCTCATCATTACCGATGGTGGAAAGGGACAAATGGAGGTTGTTAGAGAGGTTGTAGAAGATGAACTACAACTAAACATCCCAATTGCAGGTCTCGCCAAGGACGATCGCCACCGCACAAACGAACTCCTGTTCGGTTTCCCACAGCAGACAATAGCATTGGATGTCAAAGGCGAACTCTTCAAAGTCCTAACCCAAATACAGGACGAAGTGCATCGTTTTGCTATATCATTCCATCGAGATAAACGCTCTAAAACACAACTACACAGCGAGTTAGATAACATAAAAGGCATCGGACCAAAGACAAAGGATGCACTTTTAAAGAAACTGAAGACTGTAAAACACATAAAAGAAGCTGATTTACAAGAACTTACAGAATTAATAGGAGCAAGCAAAGCAACCATTGTCTATAATTATTTCCACGCTAATCAGTAACTAATTAAAATAAATATTGTACATTTGCGATATGAGAATTATAATACAACGAGTAAGCCATGCTTCTGTTACTATCAACAAACAAGTGAAGTCTTCCATTGGTGCTGGATTCCTTATCCTGCTGGGTATTGGTAAAGACGATACTGAGGAGGATATTAACTGGCTGGTAAAAAAGGTTATAGCCTTGCGCATTTTCGACGATGAAATGGGCGTAATGAACCGTAGCATCATGGATGTTAATGGTGAAATTCTCGTTGTTTCTCAATTCACTTTAATGGCAAGCTATAAGAAAGGAAATCGTCCAAGCTGGATTCACGCAGCACCCCATGAGCTCTCAATTCCCCTCTATAATAGTTTCTGTAACGCTCTAAGCAATGCAATGGGTAAACCTGTAGACACGGGAGAGTTTGGCGCTGACATGAAAGTAGAGCTGCTAAATGATGGTCCTGTCACCATTTGTATGGACACGAAGAATAAGGAATAGAATCTACAAACTCCTTTTCCTATTCCTAATATAGAATTAAAATGAGAAAAGAAAGCTCTGATATGCAGCAAAAATAACGATTAAATCGATAATATTCTACAATCACACAAATTAAGTAAAACAAAAACTATGACAATACAAGAAGCACAACAAGCCGTTGATAAGTGGATAAAAGAAAATGGTGTACGCTACTTTAGCGAACTAACCAATATGGCTTGCCTCACAGAAGAAGTAGGAGAATTAGCTCGCGTAATGGCCCGTACATACGGAGATCAGAGCTTCAAAGAGGGTGAAAAGCCCAATTTAGGAGAAGAAATGGCTGATATTCTATGGGTGTTACTCTGTCTTGCCAATCAAACTGGCGTCAATCTCACTGAAGAACTACAAAGGAGTTTTGACAAGAAAACCAAGCGTGACAAAGATAGACATAAAAACAATCCTAAATTAAAATAAGCCTATTTAGTTCAACAAAATAGACTATATTTATAAAACAAAGCCTATTTTTGAAGGAAGAAGAGGGTGAATTAAGCTTCAACAAAAACTATGCTCCATACTTATTAATGGACAAGAAGAATGCTTAAAGTTCAAAGCATACTTCTCCCCTACCCTTACTCAATAAGCAAACAAGAATAAATAATATAAATAAACAAAATCATGGGAACAATTAAAGACACTGTTTCAAAAGACGTCCAGACGCAGAAAAGCGGTGGAATCGTCGAAAAAAGCGAGTACAATCAGGCTTTATCACAGTACAACCTCAACATCACTGACGAGGAAGTAAAGGCTGCTGTAACAAAAATTATTGCAGAGAAAGTATCAGAGAACGACAACCTTGAAGTAAAGAAATTTCTCTTGGGTAGCGTCGAGCTTACAACTCTTAGCACAACAGACACGGAAGAGAAGGTACTCGAGATGGTAGAAAAAGTAAACCGATTCGATACCGAGTATCCTGATTTACCACATGTTGCAGCTCTCTGTGCCTATCCTTGCTTCACAAAATTGATGGTAGACAGTCTTGAAGTAGACGGCGTTGACATTACAAATGTAACGGGCAATTTCCCTTCATCTCAGACCTTCTTAGAGGTGAAAACCATCGAGACAGCACTCGCAATTAAGGATGGTGCTACCCACATCGACATCGTTATGCCTGTAGGAAAGTTCCTTTCTGGCGATTACGAAGGCGTATGTGACACCATCAACGAACTTAAACAAGTGTGTGGAGACGTTCCAATGAAGGTGATTCTTGAGACTGGCAATCTTGGCAATGCGAGTGCTATCAAGACCGCATCCCTCCTCTCTATGTACGCAGGCGCAGACTATATAAAGACGAGTACAGGTAAAGAGAAGATTAGCGCAACTCCTGAGTCTGTATATGTTATGTGTCAGGCAATCAAAGAATACTATGAGAAGACTGGTATTCAGATTGGTTTAAAGCCTGCTGGCGGCATCAATACAGTAATGGATGCAGTTATCTACTACACCATTGTTAAGGAAGTTCTCGGCGAGAAATGGCTGACGAACTACTGGTTCCGCATGGGTACAAGTCGTCTTACCAACCTCTTGTTAAGTGAAATCATTGGAACAGAAACAAACTTCTTCTAAACTTTACTATCATCATCAGCATGAAGATAAAATGCTGATGATGATAAAATGAGATAAGAACAACCAATAAGGGGCATACACTTAGCATGCCCCTTTATCGTGTCTGCTCACGAAAAAATTATACACTAAGGCTTACTTACAAAGATAGAGAAGTTTAAACAAAATCAACTAATATAACCTATTATAGTATAATATATAGACTATATTATAAAAAACATCATCGAAAAGAAATAAAAAGAGCATCAACTAAACTATCTCAAACGTAGAGAAAAACGCACAAAGTAAAACATACAGTATTCACTTAGCGTCTTTATCAAATTTTACTTATAAATAGATAACATGATTATTAGTGCGTATTACTTTCTACAAATAGCATTATAACAAAACAAAACAGCATTAACACAATTCGTATTAAGCCTCCGCACCACATGTGCTAAGCCTCCGCACCATTAGTGCTAAGCCTTAACACATATAATATCAACTGATAACTGTAAATATATTAAGCTTACAAAAAGTCAATAAAAGCCATAAAAAGAATTTCTCTTTACGAGATGGAAAATCCATCATCATAAAGAGAAACTGTCGTTATCATCACAAAAATTAATCAATCTCACGATGAAAAGGGAGATTTTAGCACTGTATTAATACAATTACTTCTTCCTTTTAATTACATAATCAAGATAAGTCTGAAGAGCAAATCGGATACTTTCATCCTTAACATACGTATCAAGAAAAGTCTGTGCTTCAGCATGGAAGTCCCACATACGGCGTTCAGCATACTCAATACCACCACTTACCTTAGCAAATTCGACCAATCTATCTATTTCTTCGCGTGTAACCTCATGCGCCTTCACCTTATAAGCCAAAGCAAGCATTTCCTCATTTTTCGTCGAATTCAACGCATAAATGATTGGTAAAGTGAGCTTTCCTTCAGCCATATCATTACCCGTAGGCTTTCCAATTTCAGCCTCTGAGTCGTAATAATCAAAGATATCATCACGAATCTGGAAGACAATTCCAAGATGTTTACCAAAGAGTCTTGCCGCTTCAACCTCCTCTGCACTTGCATTAGCCGACTCTGCACCAATTGCAGCACACGACTCGAAAAGAGCAGCAGTCTTACGTTCAATAATCTTATAATAAACCTCTTCAGTGATTTCCTTATTCTGAATATTCCACAACTGAAGAATCTCTCCATCGCTCAGCGTACGACCTAATTCTGCAAGGTAACGTACAATAATCTCTGAGTGAGTGTAACTAACATGAAGCAAGGCTGTTGAAAGCACATAATCACCCACCAACACAGCCACCTTATTATCATAGTCAGCATTCACACTCGCCTGCCCTCTGCGTGCATCTGCCTCGTCAACGACATCGTCATGAACAAGTGAAGCCGTATGCAAAAGCTCTAATCCCACAGCCGCATGCTGTGTTGCATCAGAGACCTTACCAAAGTTCTTAGCCATCAGGAGGATGAGAATAGGGCGCATACGCTTCCCTGCTCGTTGCTTAATATGGTTCAAAACCGTACGCAACAAGCCATCTTCGTGGTCGAGAGCATGATTAAAAAGGTCGATGAAATCGCCTAATTCTGTCTCAATTGGCTGTTTTATGAGTGAAAGAGTATCCATTATTGTCTTTAAATTTGATACAAATTTACTCATTTTATCGGAGATTATGGAAGAAAATTAGTAATTTTACAGCTAAAAATAGAATAATTAGTTATGGCAAAACTCTTTCTTATTGACGCCTACGCGCTCATCTATCGTTCATACTACGCATTCATCAAAAACCCACGTATCAACTCTAAAGGATTAAATACGTCAGCTGTTATGGGCTTTTGCAACACACTGAACGAGGTGCTTACAAAGGAAAAGCCAACGCATATTGGCGTAGCTTTCGATCATGGAAAGACTTTCCGCCATGACGCTTTCCCAGAATATAAAGCGCAGCGTGAGGAAACTCCAGAAGATATCAAACTTTCTGTACCTCTTATTAAGAAAGTGCTTGAGGCAATGCGTATTCCTATTCTACAAGTAGATGGCTTCGAAGCAGACGATATTATCGGTACTGTAGCAACGCGCTTTGGTGCCGATGGAATCGATACTTTTATGCTTACACCTGACAAAGATTATGGTCAGCTGATTGGTCCAAACATCTTTATGTATCGTCCTCGCCATGGTGGCGGTTACGAGATATTAGGAGAAAAGGAGGTGGGAGAAAAGTATGGCATCCCTACTCCAGCCCAAGTCGTCGATCTTCTGGCTTTGATGGGCGACTCAGCAGACAACTTTCCGGGATGTCCAGGTGTTGGTGAGAAGACTGCTGCCAAACTAATCAATCAGTTTGGCTCCATTGATAATATGCTTCAACACACTGATGAGATTAAGGGTAAACTACGTGAGAAAGTTGAGAATGCCGTTGAAGATATTAAAATGTCAAAATTCCTCGCCACGATTCGAACAGACGTTCCAATACAACTTGACTTGGATGAACTCAAGGTTGAGCAACCTGACGAAACCAAATTGCGTGCGATATTTGAGGAATTAGAATTTAAGACACTTATTAACAAGTTTCTTAACAAAAGTGAAGCAAAGCCAAAAGTAGACAATAATCAGCTTGATTTATTTGCTGAAAACACGACCAACGAGTCAGATGAGCCGAAAAATGCGAAATTTGAGAGTATAAAAACGACCCAACATGAATACAAACTCGTTGATAATGAGGATGAATTACATCAACTATGTGACTTTTTTATTACAAAAGAGTCTGTAAGTTTAGACACAGAAACCACATCAACGGATGCAATTAGTGCTGAATTGGTGGGTTTGAGCTTCTCGGTTGAAGAAAAGAAGGCTTTTTATGTACCTATCCCTGCCGACTATGAGGAAGCGACAAAATATGTCCAAATTTTCAAACCATTGTATGAAAGCGACAAAATAATGAAAATTGGACAGAACATCAAGTATGACTATGAAGTGTTGAGCAGATATGGCGTGACACTACAAGGTAAGATGTTCGATACAATGATAGCCCACTATCTCATCCAACCAGAGCTACATCATAATATGGACTACATGGCTGAGACTCTACTCGGCTATCAAACCATTCACATCGAAGAACTACTCGGTCCGAAAGGAAAGAAGCAGAAGAATATGCGCGACCTCTCCCCTACTGATATCTATGAGTATGCTGCAGAGGATGCCGACATTACCTTGCGCCTGAAAAACGTACTTGAGCCACGCTTGAAAGAGCTTGGCGTAGAAGAACTCTTCTGGAATATCGAGATGCCTTTGGTGCGTGTATTAGCTGATATGGAGCTAAATGGCGTGCGCTTAGACACTGAAGCACTGCAAGATACGTCAAAAATCTTCACTGAACGTATGAAACAATACGAGCAGGAAATATATAAGGAGGCTGGAGAAGAATTTAATATATCAAGCCCAAAACAAGTAGGTGACATCCTCTTTGGTAAGATGCAAATTATGGATAAGCCTAAGAAGACGAAGACTGGACAGTATGTTACAAGCGAAGAGGTGCTTCAGAGCCTTGAAAATAAGAGTCCTATCGTACGTAACATCCTCAATTACAGAGGTATGAAGAAACTTCTTAGCACCTATATCGATGCTCTTCCAAAGCTGATTAATCCACGTACAGGACATATCCATACATCGTTTAATCAGGCACTTACAGCCACTGGACGACTCTCATCGAGTGATCCTAACCTGCAGAATATCCCTGTGCGCACGGATGATGGTAAGGAGATACGCAAGTGTTTCATCCCAGAAGAAGGCTGTCTGTTCTTTTCAGCCGATTATAGTCAGATAGAGTTGCGTATCATGGCACACCTCTCAGAAGACGAGAACATGATGGAGGCTTTCCGTGAGGGGCATGATATCCACCGTGCAACAGCTGCAAAGATATGGCATGTAGATATAGATAAGGTGACTGATGCACAGCGAAAGAAGGCTAAACAAGCCAACTTCGGTATTATATATGGTATTACCACCTACGGACTTGCTCAGCGCATGGACATTCCAAATAGTGAAGCTAAAGAGTTGATAGAAGGCTATTTCCGAACATTCCCAAAGGTACAAGCCTATATGGAACATGCAAAAGAAGAAGCAAGAGCTAAGGGTTATGCCGAAACTCTCTTCCATCGTCGTCGCTATCTCGCTGATATCAATAGTCGTAACGCCACCGTTCGTGGTTTTGCCGAGCGTAATGCCATCAACGCACCAATACAAGGAACAGAGGCTGATATCATCAAAGTAGCAATGGTACGCATTTGGGAACGCTTCAAGAAAGAAGGTATTCGCTCAAAGATGATTCTCCAAGTGCATGATGAACTTAACTTCTCTGTCTTCCCAGAGGAGCGTGAACAGGTGGAACGCATTGTTATCGAGGAGATGCAGAATGCCTATCCACTGAATGTCCCATTGATAGCTGATGCCGGATGGGGCAAGAACTGGTTGGAAGCACATTAAATATATAAAACAAAATAGCTTCCACCCCAAAGCCTCCCCCAACCCCTCCGAAGGGAGGGGAGTGCAGATAGAAAAAGGGATAAGGGTATATAGGAAATTAATTGATACTCGTTTTATAGACTATATTTTAATATTAAATAGACTATAATTATACAACAAGTGCGAAAATGAGGGTAAACTTCGACCTTATAAAGCGTAAATAAAGAGGCTAATAACGGCAAATAGAAATCGAAGATATGAACTGCAAAGTTATTAAAAAGCATGAGCAAACAACTACCCTACCCTTCTGAGCGAATTTCTTACATGAAGAAAAAGAATTATTTACATGAAAAGAAATATTTATTTTCACGACAAGAAATATTTATTTTCATGAAAATAATTTAGAAAGGGGGCTAAAAGTAGAAGTCAAAAAAGGGTGAAACATTCCATCATCTATCATGCAGAGAATACTGAAAAAGGGCTTTTCAACACCTTAGAAGCAGTGTTAAAATATAGAAAAAGGCTATCCATTTAGCTTTTTTGGCGTAATTTTGCAATTTAATCAACCAGAGAAATTTGAATGAGTCTTACTAAGATAGTAAACAAATTATACTTCCAGCCGCGCCGCAGGGAGCTTGAACGCTACGTCACGGATGGAGAGGCTGTCCAGCGGGAAGTCATGCAATACCTCGTTGAGCGGGCAAAAGACACCGAATATGGTCGTAAACACCTGTTCTCAACGATTAAGTCATACGAGGATTTTGTACAGAACATTCCAGTCAATACATACGAAGAATTGAAGAGCGACATCGACCGTATGCGTCACGGAGAACGTAATATTCTGTGGCCGGGACAGGTTAGATGGTACGCAAAATCATCAGGTACAACCAACGATAAGAGTAAGTTTATTCCTGTTTCTCACGAGGGATTGCAGACGATTCATTATCAAGGTGGTAAGGATGTTATCGCTTACTACCTTAGCAATCACCCTGAAAGTAGACTCTTCAATGGTAAGGGTCTCATCTTAGGTGGTAGCCATTCTCCGAATTATAATTTATATAACTCGCTTGTAGGTGACCTCAGTGCTATCCTCATTGAGAATATCAATCCACTCGTAAATCTATGTCGTGTACCTAAGAAACAGACTGCTCTTCTGAGCGACTTTGAGGTAAAACGCGATCGAATTGCACACGAAACACTGAACCAGAATATCACTAATATATCGGGCGTTCCATCATGGATGCTATCCGTATTGGTGCGTGTAATGGAACTAAGTGGTAAGAAACATCTGGAGGAGGTATGGCCAAATTTAGAGGTATTCTTCCATGGTGGTATTGCTTTCACGCCTTATCGTGAGCAGTATGAACAGCTCATTACCAAGCAGGACATGAACTATATGGAGACTTACAACGCCTCTGAGGGCTTCTTCGGAATACAAGACGACCCAACAGACAGCAGTATGTCACTCATGCTCGACTATGGTGTCTTCTACGAATTCTTGCCTATGGACGAGTTTGAGAGCGAACATCCGAATATTGTTCCATTGTCAGGTGTAGAGATTGGTCGCAACTATGCGATGCTTATCAGTACTGCTTGCGGCCTTTGGAGATATGAGATTGGAGACACAGTGCAGTTCACTTCGACTAATCCTTATAAGTTTGTTATCACGGGTAGAACCAAGTATTTCATCAATGCCTTTGGTGAAGAACTTATCATGGACAATGCTGAGAAGGGACTTGAAGCAGCCTGCAAGGCTACTGGAGCACAGATATCAGATTATACTGCAGCCCCAATGTATATGGATGCGAAGGCAAAGTGCCGCCATCAGTGGCTCATTGAGTTTGCAAAGGAACCATCTTCATTTGAAGAGTTTGCCAAGGTTCTCGATGATAAACTACAAGAAGTTAACTCTGACTATGAGGCAAAACGCTTCCATAACATTACTCTTCAGCCACTTGAGATTATTGTTGCACGCAAAGACCTCTTCAATGACTGGCTCAAGATTAAGGGTAAACTCGGTGGTCAACACAAGATTCCACGCCTTTCAAACAGCCGTAACAACTTAGAAGAATTGCTGAGTATGAACCAGTAAAAACGGAAGACGGTAAAAGAACAAAACACCTTTAAGGGATAAAAAAGTAAAAAGGTAAAAAAGTAAAACAGCGATATGAAGAAGATAAAACAAAGATATTGCCAAGGAGTAATGGGTGGAAAGGATGACTTTTCAGCTAAGGTCAGCCATTGCCTTTCGGTGTTTTACCATATAAAAGCGTTACCATTCTACTTTTTTACCTTCATACTTTTAGTCCTTTCTTCTTGTGCCAGAATGGGACAACCTGATGGTGGATGGTACGATGAGACTCCTCCAAGAGTATTGGGTGCCTCCCCTACTGAACGAGCAACCGATGTAAACAGTAAGAAGGTCAATATATATTTCAACGAGTTCATCAAGTTGGAGAACGCATCAGAGAAGGTTGTTGTCTCTCCCCCACAGATTGAAGCTCCTGAAATTAAGGCTACTGGTAAGCGAATCACTGTAAGTTTACAAGACAAATTACAGCCAAATACCACCTACACCATCGACTTCTCTGACGCTATCACGGATAACAACGAGGGTAACCCATTAGGAAACTACACCTACAGCTTCTCTACTGGCGACCATATCGATACCCTTGAAGTGGCTGGTTATGTGTTAGAAGCAGAGAATTTAGAGCCTGTAAAGGGTATTCTCGTAGGTCTTTACAGCAATCAAAACGATACAGCTTTCCAGAAACAACCTATGTTGCGTGTCTCACGTACTGACAGTCGTGGACGTTTCAGCATACGAGGTGTTGCCAAGGGAGACTATCGTATCTATGCACTGCAGGACATGGACGGCAACTACATGTACAATCAGAAGAGCGAGAAGTTGGCTTTCACGCCCGAAGTCATCATGCCGTCATGGAAGCCAGACATACGACAAGACACGCTTTGGATTGATTCCTTGCACATTAAGGATATCAAGCAGGTTCCTTACACCCACTTCCTCCCAGATGATGTGGTGCTGAACTCCTTTACAGCTACACAAACAGACCGCTTCTTCCTCAAGTCTGAACGCAAGGACCCTAACCACTTTACGCTATTCTTCAGCTATGGTGATGCCGACCTTCCACAGATAACAGGACTCAATTTTAACGCTAAAGATGCCTTCATAACAGAGCCAAGTTTGAACCAAGATACAATCATCTATTGGCTTCGTGATACTGCCCTCGTCAACCAAGACACACTGCGTATGCAGATGATATACAATATGACGGATAGTATGGGTAATCTCGTCCCTAAGACAGATACGTTAGAAATACTCTCAAAGGTGCCTTACGCGAAGCGTTTAAAACGTCAGCAGGAGGAATACGACAAATGGTTTAAGAAGCAGGAAAAGGCAAAAGAACGTGGAAAAGCGTTTGAAACAGCAATGCCTATCACTCCTTTGGAGGTTAGATATAATGTTTCTTCGCAAATGGACCCTGACCAAAACCCAACGTTTGAGTTACCTACCCCAATAGCAAAAACGGATACCTCTAAGATTCATCTTTATGAAAAGATTGACTCCCTATGGTATCGAGCGAAATATAAGTTCGGTGCTGAACCCGGAAAACCGCGCTCTTTAAAGTTGGTAAGTACGTGGGATCCGGGACATGAATATAGTCTTGAGGTCGATTCGGCAGCCTTTACCGACATCTATGGTAAGGTTTCTGCAAAGTATAAGCAGGGTGTTCGTATTCCATCAATGGACGAGTATGGTACGCTGATAATGACCTTACAGAACATGGAAGGTAAGAACTGTCTGGTGCAGTTGCTCAATGAAAGCGACAAACCAATGAAAGAGGTGTATGCAAAAAACAACCAAGCAACCTTCCATTACATCAAGCCTGGCAACTACTATCTCCGTCTTATCGTCGATGATAACGACAACGGCAAATGGGATACAGGTGATTATGCAAGCCAACGACAGCCCGAAGCGGTTTATTATTACCCGAAGGTTATCGAGTGTAAGGCAAAACGTGATGTGCAGGGAACGTGGAATCCACGCTTACTCCCACTCTACAAGCAGAAGCCTGCAGCCATAACAAAACAGAAAGCTGATGCGCAACGCAAGATAAAGAGACGTAATGCCGAACGCGCTCGCAGTCTTGATATCTCACTGCCTGCCGAACTTCTCAACTCGGGAAAGTAGCAACATAAGGAAATAAAAGACTGGTTTAATAAAACCTATCAATACAATCAACACCCTCATCTATCCTCAACTGTCTTAAAGTTAAGGATTGATGAGGGTGCTTTCGTTATATCAACTCCATCATAGAGAACGCTCCGCACCATTGGTGCGGACCATCAACACCATTGGTGCGGACCGTCAACACGACATGTGCTGAGCAATAAAACATCTGTTGAAAATGGGAAAAAAGAATCTTATGAAGGCTTATTAAGATTGCTTTTCAGCCAATACAGCTTACTATCTGCTAAGATGTAGAAACACCAGAAATCAATGCCAAGATTCGTCCCAAACGGCTGTTACGATAACCATAAAGCAACTTATAGACCAAGAAAGACCCATAAACGCCTGTCAGAAAAGCAAGGATAATATAAACGACATTATCAAAATGAGTAAAGCGCATAAGTATTTGTAAACTCAATGCTTGAAAGATTCCATGATAAAGATAGATAGTATAAGAGGATGGAGAAAGGTGATTGAGGAAGTGAAACTCATATTTTGCGTATAAGCGCGCCAAAGCAACTGACATAAGAATACCATTCATTGCTAAGAATAAATCCATGAGAGGGCTTTTATTTACGTATAAAGCGAAAATTGATACTACAAACGTAAATAGGAATACTAAGAAAGAAGTTTTCCTTTTATCAAGAAAACGCATCAAACCAAAGCTTGATACGAAGTAACCTAAGGCAAAATAAAAAGCATAATGAATTACTCCAACGACATTAAAAAGTGTATCGTGGGAGAAAGGGAGGGAGATATTTGCCAGAGCAAGTAGGGTAAGTAAAAGAGTAGTAACAGTAAGCGAAGTTCTATGTTTCAGTCGCTGGAAAAAGAGAATGGCAACCACTGCAAAGACAA
Source organism: Prevotella melaninogenica (assembly GCF_003609775.1). Lineage (NCBI taxonomy): Bacteria > Pseudomonadati > Bacteroidota > Bacteroidia > Bacteroidales > Prevotellaceae > Prevotella > Prevotella melaninogenica. The sequence goes on along the minus strand of NZ_AP018049.1, from coordinate 40,362 downwards.
AAAGCAAGAACAAAGTGGGTAAAAACCAATAAGAGCTATTGACATTGCGGTAAGGATAGATGAGCATCAACACATATTCGCTCCAATTAGCTTGTATCGGACGAACCATATACTGCGATAAAAGAACCTTTGGAACAAAGAGCAGCGTACTCAAAGCAAAGTAAGGGAGTAATAACCGCACTGCTTTATGACGTAGGAAGATATGAGGATTAATCTGTTTTCCCTTTACTGATACATTGAAAAGATAGCCAGATACGAAGAAGAAAAGGGGTACGTGGAACTGATAAATCCAATCAACAATCGGACTCTCCATCTGAAAGAAGGAGTGTCCTATGACTACCAAGAGGATAGCAAAGACATGGAGAAAAGAGAATTCAGCTATCTTTTGTTTCATTTTATACGTTTTACTTGGTCATCTTCAACATACCATACACCATCGCAGTTAGCTTTCTCTGCCTTTTGAAGCAAAGAATTCAACTGCTTTCTGTTTGTTATCTCTTCGTTAATAATGGTCTTTGGCCATTGATAACCTGTCTGTTGAAGAACGGAATAACCCCAACCGAAAGCCTCGAAGGGAATCACCCAGAAGGAAGAATACTTCGTTTCGCCTTTATCTAAGTGTATCAACATTACTTTATTAACAGGTCGGTCGCATTGACTGACGATACTCTTTGCCATCTGTTCGCCCACTTTCCCCGATAGAAAAGAGGCGTAAGCGTGATGGAGTAGGGTGAAGGAAGCTGTCAAAAGATAGAGCAATGCTGAAACTATCAATACCTTCTTATTCTTGAATCGTTCGCAGAGTAGGGCTATCATCAGTGCAACAAAGGGCAGGACTGCATAACAGTGCATCACAGAGAAGACTGTCATCAGATTGACGAAAGCCCCAATAAAGAAGGATAAAAGCAGTATTATGAGCGGCTTCTGCCATCTATAGGAACGCAATAAAAGCCAAAGAAAGGGTAGGGGGAGGGCTCCTGTGATTACGACAACAGCAAGATGACGATGCTGTGGATGGATAAGACTGGCGTAATCGATAGGGTAGAAGATCATTCCCAATAATAAAGCGAGGTTGCGTAGCAGTCGAGTTAGAGTAAACTCCATGTACACATTGTTCTCTAAATAAAAGCTATCGGTCAGCATGAAACGGCTAACAAGATAGAAAACAAACACAAGGCAGGCACAAAAAAGATGTCTGATAACATAGTTGAAACGTTCTTTTCCTATGCTCCATACAATGAAGGGTGGAAAAAGAAACCAAACGTAGCCTGACTCTTTAGCAAAAACCGATAGCAAAGCACAGACTAACCATAGAAGAAGCTTTCGATAACCAGACAGGCTGATGTAGCTATATAAGGCAAGAAGTCCCCATAAAAGCGAATAGACTTGGTTCAAGGAATCAATATTCAGGATGGTCCCCAAGGTGCCTGACGACAAATAAAAGAAAACGACGGATAGGTTACGTGATAACGTACTAACCCTAAACCATTGCAGAATCTTATAGATTAACAATGTGTTTAGGATATGTCCTAATAGGATAAAAAGGTGGTTTAAAAAGGGGAAAAATCGGTGATTAAGTCCGAGTAGATGCCCAAAGAGTACATCAAAAGGACGCCAGTAATTACCATCAGGAAGCAGACTTTGAAGTGTGAGTGGCTCCGTCTGCGGTATGGTATAGTACGTCCAATCATCAAAGGTAGGCTGAAGTTGACAGAGCAACAGCAATGCCAACGGAGCTGTTAGCACTATCCAAAAGATTGGATTACGCCCTACTTCTGCCTTCATAGCCTCTATTAATTAACCACTGCAACCTTACAAACAGTGCCATTATCACCGTTTTCGTCAGCCGTCTGCACCATATAAACACCCGATGCAACACGTTTTCCGTTCTTATCCTTGCCATCCCAGACGAAAGAACCTCCATTACTGGTACCTTCAGCAACGAGAACTCCATTCGTTGTTACAATCTTCACGTCTACATTCATAGACAAACCAACAATTGTAATAGGCCCAGTATAACCCGGTTTTACTGGGTTTGGATAGGCGTATGTAGTCTCATCATCTGGCGAATCTACGGCCTTTGTGGCATCACTCATATATGAACAGAGACCATTGTCAGTAGCAAAGAACACCTCACCAGTCATATCATTGATAGAAATAGACTGAATATTGTTAGATAACAAATGACTGTTAGTAGTGGTAAAGTGCTGCAACTGTGTCATATTATCCGCACTAATGAGGTAGACACCATTGCCCTTTGTACCAAACCACTTGCGTCCTCCGCCATCAATCGCTATAGCAGTAATATCAAGACCAGCGAGAAGATAGTCTGCAAGATTAGTCCCATCGTTACGCGGAACCTTAACTTGTACAAAGCGATAGTTCTCCTGTTCGTTCATTTGAGAGCGTTGAAGGAGCATCGGACCAGCCGTTGTTCCCACCCAAATATTGTGGTCTAAGTCCTCTGCCCAGCAGTGAACAGCGGTAATATCTACGTTCGATCCATCCTCATTAACAAAGCGGGTATAGGCGTTAAGTTTATCATTCTTAGGGTCATAAGAGAACAATCCCGGCTGAATCCAGTGATCATTGCAGAACCAAAGAAGGTTACGACTATCCAAGCGCATCTGTGACAAGCCTGAGAGTCCTACACCATCTTTCATCAGTTCTGGCTTACTGAAGGATGCCATCTGCCCATCTTTCGACACACGGATAAGGTTTTCTTTCTTCGTTTGGTTATTGAGTACCCATAGATTACCTTCTCTATCGTAAGCCAATCCATAGATAAGCACATAATCATTTCCAAGTTCTCTGCCATCGTCCATAGCTCCTTGTAGAATACTATTATCCTTATTGTAGAAGGCTACCATCTTACCAGACATGAACTCATATAGTCCTGTTCGCGCTCCAACATACACATGATTACTATTGCGAGGGTCTATTGCTACCGCCTTTGTTCCTATATAAGAATAACCCGTACGAGTAGAGAAGTCGTCTTCGAAGAAGCTCCAATCATCACCCTGTAACACCTGTACAATGCCCGGATTCTCCCAGTTATTAACGATCGGATTGAAGTTTCCTCCGGTACCATAAAGACGGTTATTAAGGAAGGTAGTCCATACAAAAGTGTTGCGCTTTGGACCACCAGGATTGAGTGTTTTAGCCTGTGCCAATAGAGTTGCATCAGCTGTTCTTGGACGCTCTACATAAGTTCCAACGCTCGTCCAATTGTTTCTATCAAGGAGATTAGCAGACAACGCAGCACGATATAACCCGTTACTTTGACTGGCAGCATAGATATAACCGCTCTCAATATAGCTGTAATTAACTGGGAAAGAAAGGTTATAACTATCACTTATTTCTGCTTTAGCAACATTGAGTTTGACAAGTCCAAAACCCGTAGAGAGATAACAATAGACGCCAGACATATCAATACCGTTGACGGTTTTGTCTGCCATTGTTGTCTTTAAATAGTAATCTGGTACATTTGTAACATTACCTCTATCGTCTAATAGGTCGATATTATTATTCGAATAGAGGATAACCAACCGACGAGCTGTCTTATTCCATGCGATAAAACGGATATCCGAATCGCTCAAACCATTGACATTGTCGTAGGTCTTTATGCTCTGGTCGTTCTTATTATAGGTATAAAGGCTATTGGAAGCAAGCACATACAACTTGTTACCTCCTTCTTCAACCCATTGTACATTATTGTAAGAAAGATAGTTTTTCCATGTTCCTACACCGCCAGCAAGGGCAGTTACAACAAGAGAAAAGAATAGAATAAGCGATAGGAAATATCTTTTTATTGTCATATAGCGTTCTTTGTGTAATGTAAATAATACAACAGTTTATAGATATTAAACCAAAAAACGTTCGGTTTATTGCCTAAGAGGCAATTCTTTATAGGCTCATTAAATAGCTTATAAGCTGTTACAAAAAGTGGAGAGAGGTGTAAACGCTCAATCTGTTCGGCTTTGTCAAGCAAACGAGAGTAGCCTTTCAGCTCCTTTCTGAAGGTAAATAGCGTGCGCAAAGCTTCTTCTGTCTTAGCGAGATAGCTTGCGTTATCCTCGAAATCACAGAAGAGTACGGGATTTTCTATATGCTTTATTACTACTTGTTGCTGCTGGAACCGTTTGCCTAAGAGTACATCTTCATAACCATAATGGCTAATCTTCTCATCGTAAGGCTGCTCACCTAAGACCGAACGGCGTACGAATAGATTTGTTGCTAAATGCTGATAAGGATGTCGCTGACGACTCTCAATGGTATTAATTGCCTCGCATTGCCGCTCATAACGGTATCTAAGGTTGCCTTTCCATTGGTCAGGATTACCTCCAATGGCTATTCCGCCCACTACAACATCTCCCTCTGTCTGCAGATAGTTGCGAATGAAGGAAGGGTTATCCAACGACAAATCGCCATCAATAAAGAGCAGCCTATCACCCTTAGCCTGCGATACAAGGAAGTTACGAATAGCCGAGCGGCCTACGTTCTTTTCCCTGATAATATAGTAGACATGGGGTAGTTTCGCTATTGCTCGGTTCTCTTCTACAAGGCTGTGCCTCGTAGCACGGGACCTAACAGCAGCGGAAGAGCAGGGGAGGAGAGGGCTGGCAGCTATGCTATCAGGGGGTGATAACACACTATCGGAACTTGACAAAGAGCCATCATCAGCTACAATAATCTCAAATTCAGTACCACATTCCACGCACTGTCGCTGTAACTCTGTCACCAAAGCTACACAATTACAGTTGTAAACAGGAAGAAGAATAGACAACATAGCAGATATTAAATAGTTATATTCCTAATGTCAAATAAACAACATATAGGCTACTTAGCCTCGAATCGGGGCTTGTCGAGCTAACAAAAGCCGCCCTTTTCAGCTGTTATATCAGCCTATAAGCAGAATAAAGAAACAGCCTTCCTCAAATTATTTTCATGAAAAGAAATTCTTTTTATCGTGAAAAAAAATATTTTTCTTCATGAAAAGAAATATTTCTTTTCATGAAAATAATTCGGAAAAGGATATTTATCGAAGTCTAAAAGGAGGCTTTAACGGTTTTACTTTATTACCTCTTTTTCTATTAAAAGGCTCCTTTAGCCTTTTTAATCTTTTATCCTTTCAGCCTTCCTAAGTATTCCGCCAACTTCTTCACAGCCCTTGCACGATGGGATATCTGGTTCTTTATTTCCTCACCCAACTCTGCAAAGCTCTTGTCATAACCCTCTGGAATAAAGATAGGGTCGTATCCAAAGCCCTCAGTACCATGCTTCTCGGTAGCGATTCTACCCTCTACCTTACCCTCAAACTGATGTTCAACACCATCAATAATAAGAGAGATAACTGTGCGGAAACACGCCTTACGATTGTCCTTACCTTCTAAGTTTACCAATAGCTTACGCATATTCGCCTCGCTATCGTGGTCGGTTCCTTCTGCATAACGAGCTGAACGCACACCGGGTTCACCACCGAGTGCCTCCACCTCAAGTCCTGTATCGTCAGCAAAACAGTTCTGACCATAGTGTTCAACGACATAAGTAGACTTCTGACGCGCATTCTCCTCCAATGTTGCCCCAGTTTCAGGGATATCCTCATGACAACCAATCTCAGCCAAAGAAACGATTTCAAAGTCCTTTCCAAGGATGTCCTTAATCTCTTCGAGCTTATGTTTATTATTTGTAGCGAATACTATTTTCATTTCTATAAAACGTTTTTTGAATGCTAAAAGAGCTATAATTGAAAGTTCCAAGTCTTACTCTAACAACAAGAACGCACGCCTCGTATGTCCTTAAAAGCTTATCGCCAGTGGGCACACGAGCCGTGCGTCCCTGCTAATTAGCGACTGGAACACAGCTCTTCAGCATCTTTATTTCTGTTCATTCGCAGGCTTTTTCATGGCTTCAGCCAACTTCTTTTCCTGCTTTTTCATTTCCTTTTTAGCTTTAATCTTTATCTGATCGAAGCCTTCACCATAGACACCAATCACTGAACTCTGGCTTACAAAGGCTGTTGGGTCAACCATCTTAATGATACGGAAGATAGTCTTACTCTCGTTACGCTTTGCCAACAAGCAGATAACCTTCATATCATTACCAGTATACCAGCCGTGTCCGTCAAGGATAGTTAGTGCATGCTCGGTCTCTTCAACAATGGCATTGGCTATTTCCTCATGTTTCCAAGAGAAGATCATGAACTGTACTGACTCGCGCCTCATATTCATCACGTGATCTAACATAAAACACTCGATGAACATCGTACAGTAACCAAAGACCATCTTATGCAAGCGTTCCATGACATCACCAAACTGAGGGAAGAATAAACAGCTACCCACAATCAAGATATCAACACCCATTAAGACCTGTCCTAACGAGATATCATGATACTTATTGACACAGGCAGCAATGATATCCGTACCACCCGTACTTCCATTATTAAGGAAGACGATAGCCAATCCCGTACCTGTAAGGCTACAACCAATAATCAATGACATAAAAGCTTGGTCTTCACCGAGCATCTTCACCATGTGTCCTGCAGCATCCTTAGGCATCAGATCCTGCGCAAAAATCAATAGGAAATAAAGGGCAAAGATAGCATAGATGGTCTTCATCAGGAACTTAAAGCCCAATATCTTCAAAGCAACTATCAACAACGAAATGTTGATAATCATGTAAGTATTCTCAATCTTAAAACCTGTAGCATAGTAGATTACGGCAGACATACCCGTCACTCCACCCGTAACAATCTCATAAGGCATTAGAAATACAGTGAAGGCAGCAGCATAAAGAATTAAGCCAACGGTCAAGAAAAAGTAATCTTTGGCTTCGGATCGGATGAGTTGTTGATTAATGGTCATAGGCTCTTAGAATGGTTAAGATGAAGAGGCGGTATCGAAACACGGCTGAAGCGGATACTTGCATACGGACTTCATTTCCGTTAGAGATTACTGCTGTTGAAGAAACGGACTTACAACCCTATTTCCATACAGCCTCTTCTGTGGTTTATTGAATAGTTATTTGCAAACGATGTTGATAATCTTCTTCGGTACAACGATAATCTTTACGATTGTTTTACCGTCGATATAGTGTTGGCTTCGTTCGTCTTCTAATGCGCACTTCTCGATGTCTTCCTTCGTTGCATCAGCTGGGAAGGTCATCTGGAAACGTGCCTTACCATTGAAAGACACTGTCAGCTGAACCTCATTCTCTACGAGATAAGACTCATCCCATTCAGGCCATTCAACATCGAAGACACTCTTTGTCTCACCCCCCAACTGCTCCCACAACTCTTCAGCCATGTGAGGTGCGAATGGAGCGATGACAATTACCATCTTCTTCAACAGTTCACGATTAGCACACTTCTGCTGTCCAAGCTCGTTAACGCAAATCATAAACGCTGAAACAGCTGTGTTATAAGAGAACTGCTCAATGTCGCCAGTTACCTTCTTGATAAGCTTGTGAACGCTCTTTAATGAATCCTTTGAAGGCTCATCATCAGTGAGTTCCTGCTGATAAAGCTTCCAGAACTTCTTCAAGAAACGGAAACAACCATCGATACCGTTCGTATCCCAAGGCTTACTTGCCTCTACAGGACCCAAGAACATTTCGTAAAGACGGAGGGTATCTGCGCCATACTGCTCAACTATCACATCTGGATTGACAACGTTGAACATTGATTTTGACATCTTCTCTACCGCCCAACCACACTTGTAAATGGCGGATGTTGGGTGTTGGGTATTGATGAGTTCTGATGATGATGTACCATCTTCGAAGATGAATTCAGCATTGTTATATTCTGGACGCCATGCTTTGAAAGCCTCAACATCGAGTACATCAGCGTGAACAATGTTCACATCAACGTGGATAGGAGTAGTTTCATACTTGTCTTTCTGGCCCAAGCTGACAAATACTGGTGCCTTTGAGTGGTCGTCAGAGTTGATACGATAAACGAAGTTAGAGCGTCCTTGAATCATTCCTTGGTTCACCAACTTCTCGTATGGTTCCTCTTTACAGCTAATACCAATATCAAAGAGGAACTTATTCCAGAAACGACTGTAAATCAAGTGACCTGTTGCATGCTCGGTACCACCGACATAAAGGTCTACATTCTGCCAATACTCGTCTGCCTTTTTGCCCACAAGTGCCTCGTCATTGTGTGGATCCATGTAACGAAGATAGTATGCTGAGCTACCAGCAAAGCCCGGCATTGTATTCAACTCCAATGGGAATACCGTCTTATCATCAACCAATGACTTCTCAACAACCTTACGTTCAGCTTCGTTCCAAGCCCAAACCTTCGCACGACCCAATGGTGGTTCACCGCTTTCTGTTGGTTCATACTTGTCGATTTCAGGCAATTCAAGTGGCAAACACTCCTCTGGTATCATGTAAGGCATTCCCTGCTTGTAATAGACTGGGAATGGTTCTCCCCAATAACGCTGGCGTGAGAAGATAGCATCACGCAAACGATAGTTAACCTTCACACGACCGATACCCTTCTCAGTAACAAACTGCTTTGTCTTCGCAATAGCCTCCTTAACCGTAAGACCATTGAGAGAGAAACCGTCCATGCTTTCTTTTCCTGCAGCAGGAGAGTTCGTTACGATTCCTTCCTTTGCATCAAAGCTCTCTTCAGAGACGTCAGCATCCTCAATCAATGGGATGATTGGGAGGTTGAAATGCTTTGCAAAAGCATAGTCACGACTGTCGTGAGCAGGCACAGCCATAATTGCTCCTGTTCCATATCCAGCTAAAACGTACTCTGAAATCCAAATAGGAATCTGCTCGCCAGTGAATGGATTGATACCGTATGAGCCTGAGAAGACACCTGTCACCTTACGGTCAGACATACGCTCTAACTCTGTGCGCTTCTTTACATACGCCAAATACTCCTCTACCTCAGCCTTCTGAGCCTCTGAAGTGAGTTCTGCAACGAGTTCTGACTCTGGTGCCAATACCATGAAGCTAACACCGAACATGGTATCAGCACGCGTGGTAAAGATAGTGAACTTACCCTCTTTCTGACCTCCACCTGCTACTGGAGTCTGATATTTGAATTCAACTTCTGTACCCTCAGAACGGCCAATCCAGTTCTTCTGTGTTTCCTTAATTGAGTCAGACCAGTTGACAGTCTCCAATCCATCAAGCAATCGCTGTGAATAGGCAGACACACGAAGACACCACTGCTTCATCAACTTCTGTACGACTGGATAGCCTCCACGCTCGCTCACACCATTGACAACCTCGTCATTGGCAAGCACAGTTCCGAGTCCCGGACACCAGTTTACCATTGTCTCACCGAGGTAAGCAATACGATAGTTCATCAACTTCTCCTGCTGTTCCTGCTCGTCCATGCTCGACCAGTCACGTGCTGAGAAAATCAGTTCCTCGCTCTGTGCGACATTAAGGTTCAGTGTTCCTTCTTCCTCAAAGTGGCGAACAAGGTCCTTGATAGGCATTGCCTTCTGTTCTGTATAGTCATAATAAGACTCGAACATACGCTCGAAAGCCCACTGTGTCCAGTGATAATAACGTGGGTCACAGGTGCGTACCTCACGATCCCAGTCGAAACTGAAACCTATCTTATCCAACTGCTCACGATAACGAGCTATGTTCGTGTCGGTTGTCAGCTGTGGATGCTGACCCGTCTGAATGGCATACTGCTCAGCAGGAAGTCCATAAGCATCATATCCCATAGGGTTCAACACATTGAAACCCTTTAGTCGCTTATAGCGTGCATAGATGTCACTTGCAATGTAACCCAATGGATGTCCAACGTGCAATCCAGCTCCTGATGGATAAGGGAACATATTAAGCACATAGAACTTCTGCTTGTTCTCGTCTTCAACAACTTTGTAGGTCTTATTCTCAACCCACTTCTGTTGCCATTTCTTCTCAATGTCTATGAAGTTGTATTCCATTCTTATTTCTATTATAACTAATGTGCAAATTTACAAAAAGTTTCCGTAAAACACTTCGTTTCGATGGGAATTATAGAACGAAAAAATATAATATTCTTTGTTTACTTAGGGTAGAATAAGCTCTTTATAACAATAAACTGCTCTTATCTTAACAGTATATTACATAACTTTCACTCCTCCGCACCATGCGTGCGAAGCGTTCGCACCATTGGTGCGGAGCCTTAACACCACTTGTGCTAAGCCTTAACACGTCAGTAGTTAAGGGTAGGAATAGGGGGATTTGATGTTACATTAAACCATTGGTAAGGTTCTATTGATAAATAGGTATAGACAAAATCTTATCAAACCACTATTAATCAACCTATTAAAAGGAGGGTTCATTCCGTTTGACAATCTGCTTTTTTACCGAACACTGTGTGCTTTTCTGCATTGTAATCTTCTTGCATATTAATAGAGAAAAAGCACTAAAAAGGATTAAACTACGGGACATAAGGACAAGAATGTAAAAATACTTTTGAAACGAATTGGAACTTATTAAGAAAAAACATATCTTTGTATCATATTGACAACTATAAACTTAACACTTTGACTATGTACAATAAATTGATACTATTACTCACTGCCTGCCTCTCAACAACAGCCCTGCCAGCCCAGAACACAACCAAAACGGACTCCGCCAAGACACAGAAGTTGGAGGAAGTCGTCGTAGCACAAAGGCGCCAGCTTATCAAGAATGATATTGACAAGCTAACGTATGACGTACAGCATGACAAGACTGCCCAGACGAAGACGACCTTAGAAATACTCAAGAAAATACCCCTTGTCACCGTTGACGGACAGGAAAATATCAGAGTTCAAGGCTCTACAAGTTTTAAGGTGTATAGGAACGGACATCCTGACCCAAGTCTTTCAGGGCAGAATCTTAAGGATATTCTCAAGGCAATACCTGCTTCTACCATCAAAAGGATTGAGGTTATCACCGACCCCGGTGCCAAGTATGATGCTGAAGGCACCACGGCTATCCTTAACATCGTCATGATGAGCAATACTAAACTACAAGGAGTATCAGGCAATGTGAACTCTGATGTAGATACTCATGGCTCTACAAGGCTTGGTACTTATCTAACAACAAAGGTGGGAAAGCTCACGACAACCGTCAATTATAACTACATGAACCAAAGCAGAAAACGAACAGAAAACAATAGAGAGGAGGTCTACGACTACGTAAAGACAGGCGAACAAAAACGTGAATATGGGACTAACAGCACTGCAGCAACAATACATTTCGGTAATATCAGTGCCAGTTACGAGATTGACTCACTCAACTTGCTGACCGCATCGACCAATTTTCTTGGCTATAAAGTTGATGCCAACACACAAAGCACGAATGAACGATGGGACAAGAACAGCCAGTTGATTTACAAATTCGACAATAATATGACTACTCCGGGCTACTCTCATCTTAATATTGGAGGACGTTTGGATTATCAACATAAGACTCATTTAGATGGAGAAATCCTGACGTTTTCTTATATGTTGGCAGCTACACGCCAACACACCATCTTCCGTCAGATGTATAACAACATGGTTAACTTCCCTGTCAGCTATACAAGTTACGACCAGAACACCCGTGAACGCTTCACAGAACATACTTTCCAGATTGACTATGTACGCCCCTTTGGAAAGCACCATAAGTTAGAAAGCGGAACAAAATATATCCTTCGTAACAACAACAGTACGTCATTAATGGACTATCAAGGGACTACCCCTGACATGGAAAGCAAATTTAAGCATAACGCACAAGTGGCTGCTGCCTACCTCTCATATATCTTCACCGCTGGCAAATGGGCTGCTCGTGCAGGATTGAGATACGAGTTTACTCGCATGAAAGCATCCTATCCCGATGGTAGTAACCCTGATTACCATGCTAATCTCAATGACTGGGTACCATCAGCAAGCCTACAATACAAGATTAGTGATGGACAGACACTGAAATTTAGCTATAATACCAGCATCAACAGACCCGGCATCGGCTATCTCAATCCAGCCATCATTAGCACACCAACGGCAGTCTCTTTCGGTAATGCAAACTTAGGAAGCAGTCGCAACCAAGCGTTACAACTTGCGTATATGTTGGTTACTTCAAAACTTACTTTGCAGTTAAGTCCCTATTATTCATTTACCAACAATGGTATCACTAACATCATTTATGAACAGAATCGTAAAGATGTTTCTACTTATCAGAACGTACTGAAGAGTAAAGTGTTCGGTATTTCATCTTACACAGAATGGACTCCTTTCACCGGAACATCGTTTACACTCAACGCTAACATTCGTTATGCCCGAATCACCTTACCCACACCTTACATCAAGAACAGCGGATGCGGTGGTGGTATCTACTTTAATTGGGAGCAGAAAATACCTTGGGAATTAACGTTGACAACCAGTATTGGAGGTGAATATGGCAACCGAGTTTATGATCCGTATGCCATTGAGGGGCATTGGTTCTACTATGATTTCACCTTGACACGTCGCTTTTTTAAAGACAAGCTAACAGTATCTTTATCAGCCAATTCGCCTTTCAGCAAAGAAAGATCAAGTACTTATCGTATCGTTCGAGGCGATTATACTGGTTATGAACGCTCCGTTATGTACCCTCGATACTTTAACATCGGATTTTCGTGGAGCTTTGGTAAGTTAAAAGCAAGTGTCAAGAATGCTGAACGAAGCATTAAAAATGATGACTTAGTGGGTGGAGAAAAGAAGTAGAAACAGGTCGTTAGGACTGTATAACATACGTTATTTGGCTTGATGAATGTCGTTAATTTAAGTCCCAATAATGGTTTTTAATCACCCATTTTAGCATAGAAAATCATTAGATAGACCCTCTTTTAGGGATCAAGATACTTATCAAAAGCGAATTATTTTCATGAAGAAAAATATTTATTTACGTGAAAAGAAATATTTTTTTACGTGAAGAAAAATATTTTTCTTCATGAAAATAATTTGAAAACAAGTAACTATAGGTAGGCTCACAAGGGGAAATTAGGAAATAAAACGGCAACTTAACATACCTGTTTTATGCCCAATTTAAATCGTATTTATACCTATAAACAAATAGGCTTAGGATAACTTATTTGCCACAAACAACTTGTCAACTCGTTTACCCATTAACTCGTTAACTTTCTGTCACTTTCTTTTGCCATTATAATAAAAAAGGAGTATCTTTGCGAAAGACAAATATAGATACCCTTTAGACAAGTATTTCTCCTCTTCTCCACTAAAAGACGAGGAGCAAGAGTGGATATTTTACGCTTATGGCAACACATCCTTTATGGTCTGATGACTATTGGCTACTACTCCTACAGCTTTACCTAAAAAAGCCAGAGGGAATGAAACCGATGTATTCACGTGCATTGGTAGACCTCAGTTTGGAACTACACATACCACCAAAGAACCTTTATGAACAGCTTTTTAAGTTGCGACATCGTGATATGCCCATCATTAATCTGATTTGGGAGACGTATGGAGAGAACACAAGAAAGCTCAACAAAGACGTAAAGAAACTGCGTTCGATGAAGGGGTTTGGGCAACCAAGGGAGTTCTATGATGGTGTGAAGGTGCGCGAAACCTTTGAACATGACTTCCTACCAGTGGAGGGCGTTACGGAGTTGAAGCCTTTTATGCTCATCATGATTCTCGATCTCTATTTCCGTCTCACTCCTATTACGATGGTAGCGGAGACACCTGAGGTGATAGACCTTGCTAAGCTGATGAAGATAAAGCCGCAAATGGTTGTAGAGGTGATGGATGTGTTCCAATTCTGCGACCCCTATCTGAACCGTGATGACCTCATGATATCGCCCTTATTAATGCCATGTCAGGAGGTATGGAACCGCTATGGAAATGATAACCCAGAGAAACTTTCTGCCTTAGCAGCACAATTAAAGGAATATTTCACTTGATTATACTTGTTTTTTAGTACTTTTGTAGCACAATTCAGGTAAACAATGGCACAGGAACAAGTACAAATTCAGACCCAGAAACAACAACAGGTGCAGCGTCTCTCACAACAGCAGATGCTGCAAGTAAAGTTGTTGGAGATGCCACTGACAGAATTAGAGGAAAGTGTCAATGCCGAACTCGACGATAATCCTGCCTTAGAAGCAGGCGGAGAAGAGACTGATAGCATTGATAACAACGATACTGTAGAGCATTCAGAAGACGATGATTTCGACACACTTCAGGAACGAGAAGAGCGACAAGATGCGCTCGACTCGGCATTAGAGCGTATGCGTTCGGATGATGATCTTCCTACATACGATTCAAGACAGCAACGAAATAATGCTGAATATGAGGAGATTGTGTATGGAGACACAACTTCTTTCATCGATAAACTCAATGAGCAGGTGGGCGAAAGAGAGCTTACCGAGCGTCAGAAGAGTATCTTGGAATATCTTATCGGTAGTCTTGATGATGACGGACTATTACGAAAAGACCTCGATAGTATCAGCGATGAGTTGGCTATCTACTATGGGATAGACGCGTCTACTAAGGAATTAGAAGAGGTACTGAAGATTCTGCAGGACTTTGACCCAGCTGGTATCGGTGCAAGAAACTTGCAAGAATGTCTCTTGTTACAGATAGATCGTAAGGTTGAGAATGGTGAATGGGAGAAAGATAGTCATCTGTATAAATACATCTACAACATCCTTTCACATCATTTCGACGCTTTCAAAAAGAAGCATTGGGATAAGATTCAAAGCGCACTGTCGCTGTCTGACCTTCAAGTAGAGGCACTTCAGCGTGAGATTCGTAAGTTGAATCCAAAGCCGGGGTCGTCTATGGGTGAGACGCAAGGACGTAACCTGCAACAGATAACACCTGACTTTATCATCGACACAGAGGATGATGGTACGGTTACTTTCAGCTTAAACCACGGCAATCTACCAGAGTTGCACGTTTCGCAGGCCTTCAACGATATGATGGAGACCTACCGCAACAACAAAGCTAATATGAACCGACAGGAGAAAGAGGCGTTGCTTTATGCCAAAGAAAAGGTGGAAAAGGCGCAAGGATTTATTGAAGCGGTAAAGCAAAGACGTCATACATTACAGATGACGATGAAGGCTATCATTGATATTCAGCGGAAGTTCTTCCAAGATGGAGATGAGGCAGACCTCAAACCAATGATTCTTAAAGACATTGCCGACCGTACAGGCTTAGATATCTCTACCATATCACGAGTGAGCAACATCAAGTATGCACAGACACGTTGGGGTACATTCCCATTGCGTTTCTTCTTTACTGATAGCTACACAACGGAAGATGGCGAGGAAATGTCTACTCGTAAAATCAAGTTGGCACTCAAAGAAGTAATCGACAAAGAGGACAAGCGTAAGCCACTCAGTGATGATGCGCTTGCAAAGGTGATGAAAGAAAAGGGCTTCCCAATAGCCCGTCGCACCGTTGCCAAGTACCGTGAACAACTCGGATTGCCTGTGGCAAGACTGAGGAAGGAGTGATGTTGAGGGATGATGGGTGGTGAATGTTAGGTGTTAAAGTATGAACGAAAAGAATATTATATTAACAGCAAGGGTTGTGAGTATGGTTCTCACACCATTCTATTTACCCGTTGTGGGCATATTGGCTATCTTTACTTTTAGCTATCTTAGTATGTTCCCGTGGCAGGCGAAGCTGTCGTATGTCTTTTTGGTTTACGCTTTTACAGTGCTTATCCCTACCTTACTCATCCACCTTTATCGTCAGTACCACGGCTGGACACTGATTCAATTAGGGCAACGAGAGCGAAGAATGGTTCCTTACGTGATTTCTATTCTTTGCTACTTCACGTGCTTCTACATCATGAACATCCTACACCTGCCTCACATGCTGACATCAATACTCATGGTAGCATTGATTATTCAGATTCTTTGTGCTATCATTAACGTGTGGTGGAAGATATCAACACATACGGCAGCTATCGGTGGTGTGACAGGCTCTTTAATAGCTTTTTCACTGCTATTCAACTTCAATCCGATGTGGTGGCTTTGTATTACACTCATCGTTTCAGGCTTTGTAGGTAGCAGTAGAATGATTCTTAGACAACATTCATTAGAACAGGTGACATCGGGTTTCTTCTTAGGTATCATCTGTTCATTCATTACGATTATCGTTGTGTAGAATGACTAAGAATCGGTAAGACAACTGATTAGAAAAGAATAAACAGCAAACTGACAGAAAGTAATATCTGTCTACATAATATATAGTTACAAAATAAATAAAGAATAAACACTTAATACATTAAGAATATGAAGCCATTAGTTAGTATTATCATGGGTTCAACAAGCGATTTACCCGTAATGGAAAAAGCTTGTAAGTGGTTGGAAGAGCAAGAGATTCCCTTTGAAGTGAATGCACTCTCAGCTCATCGTACACCTGACGCAGTAGAGACTTTTGCCAAGGAAGCAAAAGGTCGTGGCGTAAAAGTTATCATTGCTGCAGCTGGTATGGCTGCTGCTTTGCCTGGAGTTATCGCCGCTTCAACATCACTTCCAGTCATTGGCGTGCCAATTAAGGGTATGCTCGATGGCCTTGATGCCTTACTTTCTATCGTTCAGATGCCTCCTGGCATTCCAGTTGCTACTGTTGGCGTTAATGGAGCACAGAATGCTGCCATCCTTGCAGCTGAGATGATAGCACTCGGTGATGAGTCTATTGCAAAGAAGATTGACAACTGGAAGGCTTCATTAGGCCAGAAAATAGAGAAGGCTAACAAGGAGTTAGCTGAGCTAAAGGATTATAAGTTTAAGTGCTAAGACCATCCCTAATTCCTTCAAAGGAAGGAGTAACGAAGGGAAGCCATTAGGATAAAGGTCGTTACCACTTATTACCTCTACTATAACCCCTCTCTCGGAGGGGCTTGGAGGAGGTTTTTCATCATCCCAAAAGGGCATTGAAAGACACCCCATTATCCAAATAGAACATGATAGATTTATTCAACTTTGAAAGAAGGAAAACCTCTGTCACCCATGTTGGTGCACTCAACATCGGTGGAGAGAACCCTGTACGCGTACAGTCAATGACAACTACTTCAACGGATGATACCGAAGGAAGTGTTGCACAAGCTAAGCGTATCATTGATGCTGGAGGAGAGCTTGTACGCCTTACAACGCAAGGTAAGCGTGAAGCTGAGAACTTAAAGAATATCAATGCACAACTTCGTGCAGATAATTATATGGCTCCGCTCTGTGCAGACGTTCACTTTAATGCGAACGTTGCAGACGTGGCTGCACTCTATGCAGAGAAAGTTCGTATCAATCCGGGTAACTATGTCGACCCTGCTCGTACGTTCAAAAAACTGGAGTATACCGATGAGGAATATGCGCAAGAGCTACAGAAGATTGAGGACAGACTGATTCCTTTCATCAATATATGTAAGGAGAACCACACCGCTGTACGTATTGGTGTCAACCATGGTAGCCTCTCTGACCGTATTCGTAACCGTTATGGCGATACACCAGAAGGTATTGTAGAGAGCTGTATGGAATTCCTCCGCATCTTCCGCAAGTACGACTTCCATGACATTGTCATCTCTATCAAATCCTCAAACACGGTTGTGATGGTTCGTTCCGTACGCCTTCTTGTGGCTGAGATGGACAAGGAAGGTATGCAGTATCCACTCCACCTCGGTGTTACTGAGGCGGGTGAAGGTGAAGACGGACGTATTAAGAGTGCCGTAGGTATTGGAGCTTTGCTTGCTGATGGCCTTGGTGACACTATCCGTGTGTCTCTGAGTGAAGAACCAGAGTGCGAGATTCCAGTGGCTAAACACCTTACATGGTATATCCGTCGACACGAGAAACATCTCCTCATCCCTGCAGAACAGTATGAAGGCTTTGACTATCTCCACCCTAACCGACGTGAGACAGTGGCTGCAGGGAATATCGGTGGCGAGAATGTTCCTGTTGTTATTGCTACTCGAAAGGCTGATCAAGCAACTGCCGAGGTGTCATCACCAGAGCTACCAAAGCCCGACTATATCTATGTACAGGGTGAATTGCCTGAGAAATTAGGTAAGAAACAGAAGTATATCCTTGATTATGACGCCTATATGGACCTTGCCAACAGTGGTAAGCAGTCCTTAGAGAACGTCTATCCTATCTTCCCTGTGACGGGAATGCCTTTCATCAGTGCAATAAACACTGATGTTAAGTTCCTCGTCTTGAAGTATGGTACACCTTCTGAGGAGTTCCTTGCTTGTCTGAAAGCACATCCAGAGGTGGTAGTGGTTTGTATGACAAGTCATCAGAACCGCCTCGGCGACCAGCGTGCATTGGCGCATCAATTGATGATAGCAGGGGTAAAGAACCCTATTATCTTTGCACAGATGTATCAGCATTCTGCAACTGATGAGAAGGAAGAAAGCAATAACAGCCAACAGGCAGAGACAACTACGGCTAAAGAGAAGTTCCAATTAGAGGCTGCAGCAGATATGGGTGCACTGATGATGGACGGACTCACCGATGGTATCTGGCTGATGAACCATGGCAACCTCTCACAAGAGGATGTTGAGCAAACTGCCTTCGGTATTCTTCAAGCAGGTCGCTTGCGTATGGTGAAGACAGAATACATCTCTTGTCCGGGCTGTGGTCGTACGCTCTATGACCTCCGCACGACAATTGCTCGTATCAAGGAAGCTACCAAGGGCATGAAAGGTCTGAAGGTAGGTATCATGGGCTGTATTGTAAACGGACCCGGTGAGATGGCTGATGCCGACTATGGATATGTAGGTGCAGGCCCAAAGAAGGTGAGTCTTTACCGCAAACAGGTATGCGTTGAGCATAATATACCTGAAGAAGAAGCGGTCGAGCGATTGCTTGCTTTGATTAAGGCAGATCAGAATAAGGCGTAAATCAGTGATTAGGACTTAATAGATGTAACTCAACATCGGTGTCTTTCGTTATCATCCCAACGGCAGGAATACCTCTTTTTTGTGGTATCCTACTGTGGTGTTAATACTCCGCACGCATGGTGTTCATGCTTAGCACCATACGTGCGGACCGTCAACACCAATGGTGCGGAGGGCTAACTCCTCTACAATAAACCATACTTTTGATAAGAGGAGAGGAGAGATTTGGGGCTTAATGATTAGGGGTAAATAGCAAATAGAGCTTAGATAATTAGGCATAAAAAGCCGATTAATCAGCTTGAAAGAATGTACCAATCAGGCTTATTTGCCTAACAAGCGAAACAATCTACCCTTATAAAGCCCTGATTTACCGATAATTACCTTGCTGTGTTAAAACAAGAAAAAGTAAAAATGTAGTATAGATTCTGCTTGCTTCTTTCCTTTTTAAAGACTATCTTTGCAACATGAAGGTATTGGAGGAAATAAAGAAGTATTGCCTGAGTCGCTATAACCTGTCCGTTCTTGGCGCACAGGTGGGCATTTATGCGCTCCTTGTATCTATCTGGTCATTGGTCATTATGCTACTTGAGCATGATGTCAAAGCCGCCAAGGAGTCCATGTGTGTCAATGCCTTCGTACTCTTCTTGCTGCTGATTGTCTTCATGGCAAACTTCTATCTGCTTGTTCCTTACCTCTTTGAGGCGAAAAGCAAGATAAAGCATTGGGCATTCTGGGTAATCAATCTGCTGTTTATCGTCCTTTGGAACCACCACATTTTCAGCATCTATAATGCCGATTTACCCAACGCACCTATACGAATAGGCTTCTATCAGTTTGGTGTGATGTGGATGATTCTCAACTATGCAATGGTCGTTGCGGCTATCTTTGTGCGTTACTATATCCGCCATAGTACGCTCAGAAGACAGCTTAGAGAGGAGAAACAGAAGATGACGGAAGCCGAATTGGCGTGGCTAAAGAACCAGCTAAACCCACACTTCCTCTTCAATACGCTCAACAACATAGCCTCACTCACCCAGACAAGTCCAAATAATGCCCAAAAGGCAATCGGTCAACTGTCTGAACTCCTACGCTATGCACTCTATGAGACACAGCCTAAGGAGGTGAGTTTGAATGGAGAAATTGCCTTTATCAAGAACTATATCAACCTAATGTCACTACGATCAGGCAGCAATGTAGAGATAAAGAGCCAATTCATCATCCACAACTCACAGTTGCTTATTGCGCCATTGGTATTCCTAACGCCTGTCGAGAATGCTTTTAAGCATGGTATAAGTGCCAATAAACCATCGTTTATTCACATATCTATCATAGAAGATAACGGTAAGATAGTCTTTCTCTGTGAGAATAGTAACTATCCAAAGACCGACACAGACAAGAGTGGAAAGGGTATTGGATTGGAGAATATGTACCGCCGTTTAGAGCTGATTTACCCTGATAGGTATCATATCGAACAGCGTATTACACCAGAGGTTTACCACCTTAAGATTATTATTAAGCCGTAATATAATAGTTATCATCACCCCCTAAAACCCAACATCACATAACATTAACACCCAACATTTAACACCCATCACCCCATCCCCACAAATCATCAACACCCAACATTTAACACCCAACACCCAATCCCCTCAATGAGAGCAATAATATTAGGAGCTACTGGCGCAATAGGTAAAGACCTTGTCCAAGAGCTTATCAATGATGATACTATCGAACAAATAGCTATCTTCGTCAGAAGAGACCCAGGCATAAACAACGAAAAGGTAACAACACATATCGTAGACTTCGACCAGTCGGATAAGTGGAGACTCTCCGTTCAAGGCGATGTCGTATTCTCTTGTATGGGAACAACACGTAAGGCAGCTGGCTCAAAGGAGAATCAATACAAGATAGATTATACCTATCAATACAACTTCGCTAAGATAGCAGCAGAGCAAGGTGTACCATCTTTCGTCCTGGTATCCTCTGCTATGGCTAATCCAAACGCTTATTTCTTCTATACAAGGATGAAAGGTGAATTAGAAGAAGCTATCAAACAGCTTCCTTTTCAGCATATCTCCATCCTTCGTCCGCCTGCTTTAATTCGCAAGAATACTACAAGAAGTTCTGAGAAACTGTCTGTTTCTATACTGCAATTCTTCAATCAAATAGGACTCTTACAGAGCCAACGACCTATGAAGACAGAAGTCGTTGCGCGTTGTATGGTTGAACTTGCAAAAACAGAGAAGTCAGGAGTATTTGAGCCAAAGGATATTTTCAAGATTGGAGAAAGATAAACAAAGAGACAAAACACCTCACCTGCTTGTAACAAAAGAATATGATACTATACGACCGTGAACGTGCCATTCAGCGGATGAACACGTTGGCTAAGGAAGGTAAAGACTTTATCTTTATCATCAATTATAAAGCTGATGGTGCATACATAGAGGAGTCTACGAATATTGACCCTCACGAATTGCTTTTTTCCTTCCCAAGTCTTTCTAATGTCCCTGAGGGCGAAAGCTACAGCAACGAGGCTGTGGAATGGTTTACCGAACCACCAACAAGAGAAGACTATGAGCCACGTATCAATCTTGTTAAGCAAAGAGAGCGTGAGGGAGATAGCTATTTAGCCAACCTCACGTGCAAGATTCCTGTTCGTACAAACCTCTCCCTGCACGATATCTTCATGCGTTCAAAAGCCTTATACCGCTGTTGGCTGAAAGAGAAGTTCGTTTGTTTCTCTCCAGAGATATTCGTTCGCATTAACAAAGAAGGACTTATCAGTTCCTTTCCAATGAAGGGAACGATTGATGCAACACGCCCTGACGCTGAAAAGGAACTGATGGAGAATAAGAAAGAAGCGGCTGAACACGCCACCATCGTCGACCTTATCCGCAATGACTTGAGTATGATTGCCGAGCAAGTGCAGGTGAAACGCTATCGTTATATCGACCATCTGACAACAAACAAAGGTGAAATCCTACAGACAAGTTCAGAGATTACAGGACAACTCCCTACAGACTATCGTGAGAATATCGGTACACTTCTCTTCCGTTTGCTCCCTGCTGGCTCCATTACAGGTGCCCCTAAGCCTCGTACAATAGAGATAATTGATGAGGCTGAGGGCTACGAAAGGGACTTTTATACGGGTGTGATGGGTTGTTATAGCAAAGGACAAGTAGACAGTGCCGTGATGATTCGCTTTATTGATCAGGATGATAAAGGACAGTTCCATTATAAGGCTGGAGGCGGTATTACGGCTCAAAGCAATAACGATGATGAATATAAAGAGGTGATTGAGAAGGTTTATGTGCCAATATATTGAAACGATAAGAGTGGTAGACGGCTGTATCTGCAACCTTGCATACCACGAAGAACGATTGAACCGCACTCGCAAAGAGATGTTAGGACTGACAGA
The DNA here is from genome assembly GCF_003609775.1 of Prevotella melaninogenica. Taxonomy (NCBI): domain Bacteria; kingdom Pseudomonadati; phylum Bacteroidota; class Bacteroidia; order Bacteroidales; family Prevotellaceae; genus Prevotella; species Prevotella melaninogenica. Next base: position 18,107 of record NZ_AP018049.1, on the reverse strand, counting down.
ACCGCTGCGTATAGCAGACATTTTGCAGTCTGTTAGCTTACCGATGGAATGCTCGAAGTTACGCTTTGTCTACGATAAAGGGGGCATCCACGACATCACTTGTACACCTTATATACGTAAGGAAATCAACTCCTTGCGCCTTGTCTACGACAATAACATCAGCTATCCTTATAAGAGTACTGACCGCTCTCAACTTAACGAACTAAAAAAACAGCAAGGTGACTGCGACGAAATACTTATTGTTCGTGACAATCACCTTACAGATACTTCCTATACCAACATTGCACTCTATGATGGAGAACAATGGTTTACACCCTCTACGCCACTCCTTTGCGGTACGATGCGCCAACGACTGCTCAACTGTGGACTAATTCAAGAGTGTGAAATCATGGTCTCTGATATTCCTAATTATCAGTATATAAGCCTCTTCAATGCTATGATTTCATTGGGAGAAGTTATACTACCAGTCGATAAGATTAAGTAAACAGCGAATTATTTTCATGAAAATAATTCTTTTTTTTCACGTAAATAAATATTTTTCTTCATGAAAATAAATATTTCTTTTCATGAAAATAATTCGCAAAAGGCAGTCATCTACATGACGAAAGATGAGAATTACGCTACTTATTAACTTACTTTTTACAGCTTACAGGAGTGATTTTAAAAACAATTTGATGAGTATAATAGCAAGCAATATAATCACCATCACTATAAAGTTAAGAATGCGTTTGCTCTTTTTTCTTGGGTCATAAGGGTCGCTGCTTGTAACTCCGAGCTGACGTGATGATGTGTTGTCATTTGGCAAAACGTCAGCACTTGTCATCCTATCTTCTGTTGAATTAGAAAGATACTTACCCATATAAGCCTTATATGCCACCTCTTTTATATCTCCCTTACTTCGTTGTTGCAAAGAAGTATAACGACTAACAAAACGCTGATAGAGTGGGTCATCGGCTCCACGCACCATCTTCATGTAGTTCAGTTTACCCCTTAGAACAGCATTAAGAGGTACACAATGCTGATGTCCCTTTGTCTTTCCATGCTGCTGCCTGTAGCTATTCCACGCAGCCTGACAGGCATCTTCATAGCCGTAACGCTCCCAGATATACAGCAAGGAACGGATTTCACGCACATAACGGCGGCTTACATTCACTTTCTCCGTTACCATCAAGCCCGTTACCTCCTGCCGTCTTCCACGACGTTGCAAGTGGGTTTTCTCTTCGTTCAGTCGGAAACCATAACGCTCAACGATAGTCTTTACCTGCTGTACAAGCTCTCCCTGTGGACGAAGAATATCTGTATCAGAACTGAAAGTGAGGTCATCAGCATAGCGGGTAAAGGTGATTCCTTGTGCAGTAGCTATGCTCGCAATCTCCTTATCCATCTCCCGACAAATAAAGTTCGATAGTGTTGGCGATGTTGCAAAGCCCTGTGCTAAAACTTCTTCATTGTTCTTTGTGCGCACAGTAGCCAGTCCTGAGACGAGTTTTGCAGCCAATGACGAGAAACCAAAAGGCTCTGCCATCAGACATTCAGCCACCTGCTGCCGTGTAATAGTGGGGAAGAAATCCTTTAAATCAAGGTTCAGAATATAACGTTTTCCCACATGTGGACGTGCATTATCAACCACAGAACGACCACAAACGAAGCCATACGCCCAAGGAGTAGGCTTATCATAGGTTTGAAGCACTAAATTCAATGCCTGTAAGATACCACGCAGAGCTCCTTTCGGAGCCGTTATCTCGCGATAGCCACCGTGCTTCTTACGAAGTCGGAAAGTCTTACAACGTCGTTGGACATTATTGGTATCAGCTAAAAAACTTAGTTGTTTACCACGAAAGTCAGAATAATACCAAGGTAACTTCAGCTCATTCAGCATCGCTGCAAGTTCCTGTGCATCTCTTAAATGGCGCAGTTTATTCTCAAAATCAACCTTTGTATATTCCTTTCCGTTTATTGTTCTGGTAGCCATAGTGCGTTTGTTTTAAACAAAAAAATAGGAACGCTGTAAGGGAATTACTTTTATCGTGAACCTTCGTTAACGATAATAACGATACTTCGTATCAAACTCCAGCGAATACGCCGGAAACTACTTCTAATTCTTTCAGACGTTCCTATCTTTGGCAAAGATAGATATTATAATTCAAACAGCAAAACTTTTCAACTATTAAATTATAGTTTTAAAATATTTGTTGAGCCTTGGTAAAACGGTTATAAATCATTAGGAATCAAGTAATCTAATATTTTGAATGATGAAAACAAGTCTGTCTTGTCTACTAATTAAAGCCTTAAAGGGCTTGTATTTATCCTTATAAAACAATACTTTTGTACACGATAAATAAAATATTTTATCTCTATCGTGTAGTTTTTCATTTACTACGTGCGTCTAATGGGCAAAATAAACCTTTAAACAAGATGGACAACCTACAGAATGAACAAGACTTCTCACGCATCGTGAGAGAACATAAAAGCACCATCTATACTGTGTGCTATATGTTCTCAAAGGATGAAGATGAGGTGAACGACCTCTTTCAAGAGGTGCTGATAAACCTTTGGAAGGGTCTGCAGAACTTCCGAGGAGAAAGCGATGTACGCACGTGGCTCTATCGCATCAGCCTCAATACCTGCATCTCTTGTGACCGAAAGAAGCGGAAACGGAAAACAATTCCACTCTCAATGGATATCAATCCTTTCACGGATAGTGATGAAGACAGCCGACAGATACAGCAACTTAATCGTCGTATCAGCCAGTTAGGGGCTTTTGACCGTGCTATAATCCTACTTTGGTTGGAAAATATGAGCTATGAAGAGATTGGCGAAATCGTCGGTATCAGTACGAAGAATGTCTCCGTAAGACTGTTTAGAATCAAGGAGAAACTTAAGAAAACAGGTGAAACAACAAAGGAGTAGGGGAGTAACCATTAAGGAATGGGATTAGTTTTATTGGTCTTATTAGCCCTATTAGGCCAATTGGCCCAATTAGCCCAATACCCTACAAAACTTAACAATCACATTAAAAAGAAAACTACAATGGAAACAAAGCATACAGAGTTTGAGGAAATGCGCCAGCAATTAGGCATCCTCAAGAATAAACTTGATAACCAAACACTTATCAACGATAAGCTTATCAGACAGTCAATGCTCAATAAGATGTCGTTTATGAAGAAGTACACATGGGTGTCATTCTTAGTGTTACTATTTATTTATTACGCTTACAATGAAGTTCGGATAATGTTTAACATGTCGTGGTGGTTCTACGGATTTACCGTACTCGTTATGACTTTCAGTGTTTGTTTCGATGCTTATATCAACCATGTTAATAAGAAGGAGTTCCTGAATGGCGACCTCATAGCGGCTTCCTTACAAATGCAAAGGATGAAGAAATTACGCAAAAAGTCCTTCTTATGTGGCACAATCATAATGATTATATGGACTCCTTGGTTCTTTATCGAGACATACTATGGGTCAGGTGCTGCGAAGGGAGGAGACCATACATCCATGTTCGATGGTATGCTGGTTGGCGGTGGAATAGGCTTAATCGTCGGAGTAGCCATCGGTATATGGTTATATCTTCGTATGCAACGCATTAACTCGGATATTATCAGCCAGATAGATGAACTGACAAAAGACACTAAAGACAGTCCAATGCTTTAGAAAGACAGGGTAAGGAAGACAGGGTAACAGAGTAAAGAAGACAAAGTAACAAGGGAACAGAAGGTATTAAGATAAGAAAAGAAGACAGGGTAACATAAGAACTTATTGGCTATTCTTATGTTACCCTGCACTTTGTTTATATGTTACTTTGTCTTTCTTACTTTGTTACTATGTCTTACTTACCCTGTTACTTTGTCTTCTTTACTCTGTTACCTTGTCTTCCTTACCCTGTCTATAAACTACAATATCAGTGCTTATAACGTCTAACCTTTTACGATTTTCTTAATATCATTCAGTTTATTGAGGGCTTCAACAGGTGTTAGGTTATTGACATCAAGACCGAGGATTTCGTCACGAATCTGTGTAAGGACGGGATCATCGAGTTGGAAGAAGGAGAGTTGAACACCTTCTCTGCTCTGATCAAGACGCTCAACAGCAGCCTTTCCGACACTACCCACTTGTGCATTATCCGCTTCAAGCTCCTTAAGAATAACATTGGCACGCTTAACAATAGAACGAGGCATACCCGCTATCTCCGCAACATGAATACCGAAGGAGTGCTCACTACCACCTTTCTCCAACTTACGAACGAAGATTATCTTTCCATCCACTTCCTTCACAGAGACATTAAAGTTCTTGATACGTGGGAAATTCTTCTCCATTTCGTTCAATTCATGGTAGTGTGTAGCAAAGAGGGTACGAGCTTGTGCACGTGAATGTTCGTGCAAATACTCTACAATTGCCCATGCAATGCTAATACCATCATAGGTACTTGTACCACGACCTAACTCATCAAAGAGCACCAAAGAGCGTGAAGTAACGTTATTTAGGATGTTTGAAGCCTCTGTCATTTCGACCATAAAGGTTGATTCTCCTAATGAGATATTATCCGAAGCACCCACTCGTGTGAAGATTTTATCCACCATTCCGATACGTGCTCGTTCAGCAGGAACAAAGCAACCAATCTGTGCTAAGAGTACGATAAGAGCCGTTTGACGCAGCAAGGCAGACTTACCCGCCATATTCGGACCCGTAATCATCATTATCTGTTGGCGTTCCGTATCAAGCAATACATCATTAGGAACGTACTGTTCGCCTATCGGTAGCTGTGTTTCAATTACTGGATGGCGACCCTGTTTTATGTCTATAACCTCCGAATCGTCCACTACTGGACGCACATAACGCTGCAACTGTGATACCTTCATGAACGAAAGCAGACAGTCAAGATGGGCAATAAGGTTGGCATTAATCTGTATCTGCGGAATAAACTCCTGCATATCCTGTACTAACTCCATATAAAGCTGATTTTCCAAAGCCAATATCTTCTCGTCAGCTCCAAGTATCTTCTCCTCGTATTCCTTGAGTTCTGGTGTGATATAACGCTCTGCCTGCGCCAATGTCTGTTTACGAATCCAATCCTCAGGCACCTTATCTTTGAACGTATTGCGCACTTCTAAGTAATAGCCGAATACGTTATTAAATCCTATCTTCAGTGAGCTAATACCCGTCTGAGCAATCTCCTTCTCTTGAATCTCCAACAGATACTGCTTTCCATTGTCACGAATAGAACGTAAATCATCAAGTTCTTGGTTATAACCTAAGGCTATCACGTCACCTTTATTGACCAACTGTGGAGGATCAGGCTGTATCTCTTTCTCTATTCTATCACGCAAAGACTCACAGAGATTCAGCTGTTCACCAATCCTCTTGAGCGTGTCGCTCTTTGCATAAAGGCAAGCCGTCTTAACGGGTTGGATAGCCATAAGAGCATTCTTCAGCTGTACTACCTCACGAGGTGACACACGACCAACTGCTACCTTTGAGATAATACGCTCCAAGTCACCAATACGATGGAACTGCTCATTGATACATTCGCGGAAATCAGGCTCTCGGAAGAAATAATCTACTACGTCTAAACGTTCATTGATAGGTTTCACTTCCTTCAAAGGGAAGACCATCCAACGGCGCAACATACGTCCACCCATTGGCGTAACGGTATTGTCAATAACGTTCAAAAGCGATGATCCACCCTCGTTCATTGGTGCAATCAGCTCCAAAGAACGAATCGTGAAGCGGTCCATTCGCACGTATTTATCTTCTTCAATACGTGCCAATGAAGTGATATGATTGATTTGTGTATGCTGTGTTATCTCCAGATATTGAAGGATAACACCTGCTGCAATAACACCATTATTCAAATGATCGACACCAAAACCCTTTAAGTTCTTTGTACCGAAGTGCTTTAGTAGCTTCTGACGTGCCGTCTGATCGGTAAACACCCAATCGTCCATCTCGAATGTACAAAGGCGTGTACCGAAGTAGCGTTCAAAGTCTTGTTTCTTTGCACGGTCATAGAGTACCTCCTTTGGTTGGAAGTTACCTAACAGCTTTTCGACGTAATCAAAGGTGCCTTCACCGGTTAGGAACTCACCAGTAGATATGTCTAAGAAACTGACTCCACAAGCACCTTTACCGAAGTGTACCGCTGCAAGGAAGTTATTTTCCTTATAGTTCAGCACGTTATCGCTCATAGCAACACCCGGAGTGACGAGTTCTGTGATACCACGCTTCACCATCTTGTCCATTGCCGACAGACCCTTCTTGCCTTTAATGGCCTCACGTTTCTTCTTCGGGTCTTCTAATTGGTCACAGATAGCCACACGCTTTCCAGCACGAATAAGCTTAGGAAGATAAGTATCAAGGGCATGATGGGGGAAACCAGCCATCTCTATCGAGTCGCCATTGCCACCATTATTACGACGAGTAAGGGTAATACCAAGTATTCTTGCCGACTCCACAGCATCTTCACCATACGTCTCATAGAAGTCACCACACCTAAAGAGCATCAATGCACCAGGATGTTGCGCCTTCATTGAGAAGAACTGTTTCATCATCGGGGTCAATCCCTTGTCGTCTTTTGCCATATCTTTTACTTCCTTATTAAGTCTATTTCTATTTTATCCTTAGACTTACAAAATTACAAAAATAAGGAGGAAAGCCCAAATAATTAATTACCTTTGTCAAAAATAAACACAAACATGGATATATTGATTATAGGATTAGGAGTTATCGGAACAACTTATGCTTCTGTGTTTAAAGAGGCTGGTCACAATGTTGAACATTACATTCGGGAAGGAAGTGATAAAAAAGACATAACCAATATTGAAGTTACATTATTAGATGGAAGAGAATCATCAAAAGGTATTCAAGTCAAAAACAAGTATACAGTAAATCCACACTCAAAGAAAGAATATGACATGATTTTCGTAAGTATTTCACAAGGAAAGATTGCCAATGTGATGGAGATGCTACGAAAAGAAGCATTCAAAGGAACAATACTCTTATGCTGTAATCTATGGTATGACAAGCAATATCTTGATAAAATTATGCAAGGATATGATTATATCTTAGCCTTTCCCGTTGCTGGAGGTTGCATAAAGATAAAAAGAGAAGGGCTTGTCACAAAGGCTGAACTTGATTGTTGTTTATTCGATCATTTCATGATAGAGTCTAAAAATAAGACAACAATATCAAATTATGAGGCTATCTGCAATCTATTCAAGTCCTCTAACATCAAACTTGAGAACCCTTATAACATGTTGGAATGGATATGGATACACATGGCTATCAACGCTGCAGTTATCTCAGTCATAGGGAAAAATGGAGACATCAATGACAGCATAACATCAGTTCATAAACTTATAAACTCTCTAAAGTTATTGGCAACTACGATTAAAACTATTCGTGAGACAATAAAAATAGCAGCTTCACGTGGTATTAACATGAAATATTACAGAAATGAATTATGGGTATATAAACTACCAGCTCAGCTTTCTGCCATTTTCATGAAACGTATGTTTGCTACAAATAATCTTACAAGAAGGATTATGGAATTACATGGAAACATTGATGACTTATTGTATATATGCAATAGCGTATATAAAGAAGGGAAAATAAACAATATTTCAGCTCCAATTTTTTATCAGTATTTAGAAGATATTACAAGAAGAATTACAAATAAATAAAAGAATTATAAGGAAAGAAAAGAGCATCTTTTAACCTCTAAATGATACCCAATAATATGTTTATCTCTATCCTTTTATTCCCTAAAAATCTATCACGCACAAATTACTTTCATGAAAAGAAATATTTTTGTTCACGATAATAAATATTTTTTTTCATGAAAAGAAATATTTCTTTTCATGAAAATAATTCGTAGAACATGGTAAGTAGACCTGAACTGAATGGTATTTAGTACCTGAGTTTATGGGAAAATAAGCCTTAATAAATGGTAAGAAAATAGCCAAAAGAAAACAGGCGTTTACAGAAGATAGTGAGTGTAATTACATATTATCACCTACCATCGGCTGTAAACGCCTGTCTTTTATTCTTCTAATCCGCTATTTATTTGTTTTCAAACGCTTCTGCCTCAGCAGCTGCGATAATAGCTTCGCGGTCAATAGGCTTTGAATGAGAAATATCTGAGAGGTCAAAAGACTCATTGTTTGTCTTCTCTTCTTCCTCTACTGGGGAATCAGCCAACTCTTCTTTCACTTCATCAGCAGCCGATGACTTCTCGTCAAAGACTTCTGTTAGGAAAGGATTCTCATGCTTTTCAACCTTGGGTTCAGAGCCTTCAATGAAGTTCATGTCCTGTGAAGTTTCCGGAACATTAAGTACTGGCTCTTCTTCCATCTTTGTACGGTTGGCTTTGGCGGCAAATACCTCATCTATAAACTGGGGTTCACGGCGCAAACGCTGGAGCGTAAGCTTGGAAGCCTCTTGCTGGCTTTCCTTCTTTGAATAGCCGTGTCCTTCACCACATGGGATACCTTCCATAATCACTTGGAAGTGGAAGGTAGGACTACCCTGCTTATCTTTTTGGTTTTCAATCAGCTTGAACTCCATATTGACCTTGTTCTTCTGGCTCCATTCAATAAGCTTTGACTTGAAGTTCACCTCCTTGTAAGCCACTTTATCAATATTGATAAGCTGTCCAAGGACTTGTTGTTTCATAAACTTCATGCAAGCATTATAGCCATGATCAAGATAGAGAGCGCCTACGAGTGCCTCAAAAGCATTACCACCGAGATAACTGTTATGCGAAGACGTATGCCCGTTAGAGAGAATCAACTGACAGATTCCCATCTCTTTAGCCAGGCGGTTTAGCGTATCGCGTTGTACTATCTTTGAACGAGTATTCGTCAGAAAACCTTCACGCTTACCTGGGAAATGCTCATAAACAATGTCACCTACAATGGCATCGAGAATAGCATCACCAAGGAACTCAAGTCGTTCATTGTTTACTGGCTTACCCTTTGCGTTACGACGCGCTACGCTCTTGTGCAAGAGTGCAGTCTTATAATAACTGATATCGTGGGGAATAATGCCGATAATTTGGTACAAAGACAAATAAAGCTCCTTCTCCTTGCGGAAAGGGAGCTTTATTCTATCAATTATATTATTCAGCATACTTCTTGAATACAACACAAGCATTGTGACCACCGAAACCAAAGGTGTTGCTAAGTGCAGCACGTACCTCGCGCTTCTGTGCCTTGTTGAACGTAAAGTTCAAGTTGTAATCCAATTCAGGATCCTGATCATCATCCTCATGGTTGATGGTTGGAGGAACGATATCTTCCTTCACAGACATGACACAAGCCAAAGCCTCTACAGCACCAGCTGCACCGAGGAGGTGACCTGTCATACTCTTTGTTGAAGAGATATTCAACTTGTAAGCTGCCTCACCAAACAAAGCCTTGATAGCCTTTGCCTCTGAGATATCACCTACAGGAGTTGATGTACCGTGTACGTTGATATAGTCAATATCCTCTGGCTTCAAACCTGCATCCTCAAGTGCTGCCTTCATAACGAGCTTAGCACCAAGACCCTCTGGGTGAGAAGCAGTGATATGATGAGCGTCAGCTGACTCGCCTTCACCTACCATCTCTGCGTAAATCTTAGCACCACGAGCCTTTGCATGCTCCAACTCCTCAAGGATAAGACAACCAGCACCCTCACCCATTACGAAGCCATCGCGGCTTGCAGAGAATGGACGTGAAGCGTGTTCTGGGTCATCATTGCGTGTAGAAAGTGCATGCATAGCATTGAAACCACCTACACCACAAGCGCAAATAGCTGCCTCAGCACCACCACTAACGATGATATCAGCCTTACCCAGACGAATCTGGTTGAATGCTGCAGCCAAAGCATTGGTTGAAGAAGCACAAGCAGATGTTGTTGTATAGTTAGGACCGTGGAATCCATACAGCATACTAATCTGACCAGATGCAATATCTGCAATCATCTTAGGAATGAAGAAAGGATTGAACTTAGGACCATTCTCAGGATGCTGAGCGTAATAACTCACCTCATCCTCAAAAGTCTTAATACCACCAATACCTACACCATAGATTACACCTACACGTTCCTTGTTAACCTTTTCCAAGTCAAAACCAGCATCCTTAACACCCTGAATAGCACTAATCATAGCCAACTGAGTGTAACGATCGAGCTTACGAGCCTCCTTACGGTCAATGTAATCATTGATGTTAAGGTCTTTTACCTCACAAGCAAACTTCGTCTTGAACTGGGTTGTATCGAAATGTGTAATAGGAGCAGCGCCACTCTTACCTGCCAGCATGTTCTGCCAGGTCTCCTCTGGAGTGTTACCCAATGGAGTAACGGCGCCAAGACCTGTTACAACTACTCTTTTTAATTCCATGCGTGAAATATAAATTAAAAAAGTAAAGTAAAAAAAAGCCAAGCAAAGGCATACGCTTTGCTTGGTACTTTTATCTTGAGTAAACCTTACTTAGCGTTCTCCTCGATGTAAGAGATAGCGTCGCCTACTGTAGAGATCTTCTCAGCCTTATCGTCTGGAATAGAAATACCGAACTCCTTCTCGAACTCCATGATGAGCTCTACTGTATCCAAAGAGTCAGCACCGAGGTCGTTTGTGAAACTTGCCTCTGGTTTTACCTCAGCCTCTTCAACGCCGAGCTTCTCTACGATAATAGCCTTTACTTTTGATTCAATTTCTGACATAATTGTAAGTTTTAAAATGTTTAATATTGATTTCCAAATTCAAAATGCGGTTGCAAAGGAACTGTTTTTTTTCCATGTATGCAAGTTTTTTTATTAAAAAAGCACTCTCTATTGCACAAACCATATATCTTTGTGCAGCTTTTTTACCGTTTTCTCACTTAATTATACGATAAATCAAACAATTATATAAGATTATTCAAAACTTTATTTATGCCACTGATAGAAATTAAATTGATTCTATAAATTACTACACCTTATTATATTGGGGACTAAAATGCAATAACGCTGTTTGTTGTCACTCATCATGCGTATTCTATCCGCTACAATGTAACACGTTAATAGTAGTTTCCACTTTGATTGTAATAGTTTTTTTACATGAATATCAACCATCCGCACCATTAGTGCTAAGCGTTCGCACCATTGGTGTTCACCATCCGTAAAATATAGAGAAAAAGAATATATTAACTAAGAAATATCATTAGTATGGAGGAAACTATATCACTCCATATTTAGAACAAACAAAAAATAAACGGAATTCATTTGTATATAGTCAGTGTAGCAAAATAATTTTCCTGTCACTCCTGTCACTATTTATAAGCTTATAAACAATTAATTCACAAATCGTTACAACAAACTGTTAAAATGACAGCAAACAAAATATAAACTTATTGTATAGATATGTGTTATATTCAGAGGGGCTTATAAGAATATGAAATCTACTTAGAAGGGATATTTCTTATCGGCAACTTGTCTGCCTCTGTAACTTGACATAGTCCGCTACGCTTGCGTTGTAAAGACAGTCAAGATGCTCGATAACAAAACAAAATAGGTTTAGCCTCTTATGACCTATTTGGGTTTAAACGATTAACTATTAAAAACAAGAGTTTTTATTTTGTCCTTTAAGGAATTTACTTTATATTTGCAGAATAAACAGAAAAATAAAAACCGAATGTCATTTACAAAACATTGTAACGAGATTTTCAATCAGGCAATCCGTGATTATCATATTACGGACAACGTAGATACGCCGATTAATAACCCTTACGACAGAGATTCCATCGAAAACCGTCTCTATCTGAAATGCTGGATTGACACAGTACAGTGGCACTTCGAGGACCTTATCCGCGACCCACATATCAACCCAGACGAAGGAATGAGTCTCAAGCATCGTATTGACCGCTCTAACCAGGATCGTACTGACCTCGTTGAGCAGATTGACTCGTATTTTCGTCAGCTCTACTCTGACGTGACTCCACTCCCAGAAGCGACTATCAATACCGAGAGTCCAGCATGGGCAGTTGACCGTCTGTCTATCCTTGCATTGAAGATTTATCACATGAAGGAGCAGACTGAGCGCACGGATGCTTCAGCTGAGCACGTTGAGAAGTGTAAGTCTAAGCTGAATATCCTCCTCGAACAGCAGAAGGATCTCAGTCTTGCCATCGACCAGTTGCTCGATGACATTCAGCAAGGCCGTAAGTACATGAAGGTTTATCGTCAGATGAAGATGTACAACGACCCTGCAACCAATCCGATTCTTTACAACAAGAAATAATATGATGCCCCTCCCACTCTGCATAGGGGAGGGGCGTAATTACTCGTTTAGAGTAAACGCCAATGAACATTATTAGTTATTGAATAAGCATATCTTAATTGCTTATTCTTACCAATAATAGCTCTTTCTCTATTCTTTATCCTGCTTATTTATTTCTGTTAGCCTATGAAAACCCCACATATTCTTATTATTCGATTCTCTGCTATGGGCGACATTGCTATGACAGTTCCCATCGTTTACTCGCTTGCTAAGCAGTATCCAGATGTGAGAATAAGTGTGCTTTCTCGTCCTTTTGCACAGCCTTTCTTCCAGCATTTAGCACCGAATGTTGAGTTTATGGCTGCCGACTTGAAAGAAGAATATAAAGGTTTTAGAGGACTTAACACACTTTACCGTCGGTTAGTAGCAAAACAATTTACAGCTATTGCCGATTTCCATAACGTGCTTCGAACACGTTTTCTCCGCCTTCGTTTCCTCCTTGGTGGATATTCTGTGGCACATATCGACAAACATAAACAGGGAAAGAAACGCTTATGTCAAGCTGAAAACAAGGTATTCATACAGCAGCCTACTTCCTTTCAGAACTATGCTGATGTACTTAAAGCATTGGGTTATCCTATTAAACCAGAATTTACAAGTATCTTCCCAGCCGAAGGAGGCGACTTACAGCATCTCCCTAATGTAATAGGTGTAAAACAACCAGAGGAACGCTGGATAGGTATAGCACCCTTTGCAGCCCATGCAGGGAAGATGTATCCACAAGAAAGGATGGAACAAGTGGTTCGCAAACTAACTGAAACACACCCTTCTTGGCGTATCTTCCTCTTTGGTGGTGGCAAACATGAAATAGAAGTGTTGAACCAATGGGCAGCACAATATCCGCAATGTCTCTGTGTTGCTAACGTCCTTAAAGGACTCGAAAAGGAACTCATTCTCATGAGTCATCTCGACACAATGGTTTCAATGGACAGTGCTAATATGCACCTTGCTTCCCTCACTGGCACACGAGTGGTTAGTGTGTGGGGCGCAACCCATCCTTATTGTGGATTTATGGGTTGGCAACAGAAGGAAGAAGATGCCGTACAAATCAATACGCTCTCTTGCCGTCCCTGTTCTGTCTTTGGTAATAAACCTTGCCATCGTGGCGACTTTGCTTGTATGAATAATATTCTTCCTGAAGAGATTATTCAGCGCATTGAAGATGGATTGCAGTCTGAATAGAAGAATGAAATAACTTTATCAACGGTATAATAATACTATTTTCTAACACAGAAAACAGCATTAATAAGCCCTCAATTGGCTTACTTTTCTCCTTATTTTTTTTATCTTTATTCTTCTAATCATTGTCTTTAGCAAAATTATGTTTATGAGAATAATTCGCAATCAATAGACGATCGAAAATAAAGAAAAGATAACAAAAATAAAAATCAATTTTTATGAGAATAGTGATAGGCATTTATTTCATTTAATAAAACCATAAACTATAATTTTAGATAGCGAAATAAATGCTTTTTGTAAGCTATAGATAGAGATTTTGAACAGCTAAAAGTATTTTATTTTTAAATAAAAAAAACACTTAATTCTTTTCTATTTTGGAAAACAATTAAAAGTAAGATTGTTCTCAAAATATTCCGTTTTGGATAACTATCATATCACTTTTTTTTCTTAACTTTGTCCATACAAAAATACACTAAACAGCATAAGTTACTAATAATGTGTTACTTATATGCAAATAAGTAAATCTCAATAGAGAGTTATAGTAGAATAAAAAAGAAAACTATATAAAACAAGTAATGAATATAACAAAACGTAATGGAGAAATAGAAGTCTATAATAACGAAAAGATTTCAATAGCCATTAAAAAGAGTTTTATCAGCACCGGAAAGGATGTCTCAGACAGTGAGATAGCCGGAATGGTTAGCGAAGTAGAGCAGTTCATCAAAGAGAACCCTGAACTGCGCACTGTAGAGGATATCCAGAACCGTGTGGAGAAGTGCCTTATGGCACATGGTCATTACGATGAAGCGAAGAATTATATTCTCTTCCGCTATCAGCGTAATGAGCAGCGACAAGCTATTAATTACATTGTGTGGACTGCTGACGATCGTGAGTTGGCTGATGTGTTGCACAGTGTAGCACGCGAATACCGCGAGCGTTCTTATAGTATGGTGACACTTCAGGAGAAGTTCGCCAGCTTCACTAAGCCTGGTATGTCACAAAAGGACTCTATTGAAGCTCTTATCAAGGCTGCTGTGGAGTTGACAACACCTGAGGCTCCAGCATGGGAAATGATTTCTGCACGTATTCTTTCTTATCGCTCTGAAAAGAAAATCACTCGTTTGGAGGAAGAATTGGGACTCAAAACCTTCTATCGTAAGGTTAAATATATGACCGAAGAAGGACTTTATGGTGATTATATTCTTCAGAATTATAGCGAAGAAGAAATCAATGAGGCTGCTACCTTTATTGATCCTGAACGCAATAAGCTCCTTAACTATTCAGGTCTTGATTTACTTCTAAAGCGTTATGTTATAAAGAATTACTCTGGTAAAGTGATTGAGCGAGTACAGGAAATGTTCCTTGGTATTGCGCTGCATCTTGCTATGCCAGAGGAGAAGGAAGGTCGTCTTATGTGGGTACGTCGTATCTATGACTTGCTTAGCAAGTTAGAAGTAACGATGGCAACACCTACCCTTTCTAATTCTCGTAAGCCAAGTCATCAGCTTTCAAGTTGCTTCATTGACACCGTACCAGATAGTTTGGATGGTATCTATCGTAGCTTGGATAACTTCTCACAAGTGAGTAAGTTTGGCGGTGGTATGGGTATGTACTTCGGTAAAGTACGTGCAACCGGTGGTAATATCCGTGGTTTCAAGGGTGTAGCAGGTGGTGTAATCCGCTGGATGCGACTCGTTAATGATACTGCTGTTGCTGTTGACCAGTTAGGAATGCGCCAAGGTGCTGTAGCCGTTTACTTAGATGTATGGCACAAAGACCTGCCTGAATTCCTGCAACTTCGTACCAACAACGGTGACGATCGTATGAAGGCTCACGATATATTCCCAGCTATCTGCTATCCTGATCTTTTCTGGAAGATGGCTGAGGAAGACATGAATCAGAATTGGTCGCTCTTCTGTCCTAACGAGATTATGCGTATCAAGGGTTATTGCCTTGAGGATTGTTACGGCGAAGAATGGGAACGTAAGTATCTTGATTGTGTTAATGATCAGCGCCTTTCACGTCGTGTTATTAGCATTAAGGATATTGTTAGATTAGTTCTTCGTTCTGCTGTTGAGACCGGAACACCATTCACATTCAACCGTGACACGGTGAACAGAGCTAATCCTAACGGACATAAGGGTATGATTTACTGCTCTAATCTCTGTACAGAGATTGCTCAGAACATGGCTCCAATAGAAACTGTTTCTAAGGAAGTAGAGACAAACGATGGTGATACTGTTGTTGTAACAACAACTCGTCCGGGTGAGTTTGTAGTATGTAATTTGGCAAGTCTTTCACTTGGTAGACTTCCATTGGAGGACGAAGAGAAGATGAAAGAAAAGGTTGCAACTGTTGTTCGCGCACTTGACAACGTTATCAACCTCAACTTCTATCCTGTTCCTTACGCACAACTTACCAACCAGCGTTATCGTTCTATTGGTTTGGGTATTAGTGGTTATCACCATGCTCTTGCTAAACGTCGCATCAAGTGGGAGAGTGAAGAGCATTTAGAGTTTATGGATAAGGTGTTCGAGACTATCAACCGAGCAGCTATTCTTGCCAGCTCAAACCTCGCCAAGGAGAAGGGAAGCTATCAATTCTTTGAGGGAAGTGACTGGCAGACGGGTGTTTACTTTGATAAGCGTGGTTATGACAGTGCTGAATGGCAGGATGTTCGTAAGACAGTTGCATTACAGGGTATGCGTAATGCATATCTACTTGCAGTCGCACCAACCAGCAGTACAAGTATTATTGCAGGTACAACAGCTGGCTTAGACCCAATTATGAAGCGTTTCTTCTTGGAAGAGAAGAAGGGAAGTATGCTCCCACGTGTTGCTCCTGAGCTTTCAGATGAGACCTACTGGATGTATAAGAGTGCTTATCTTATCAACCAAAAGTGGAGTGTTCTTGCTTCTGGTGTACGTCAGCGTCATATTGATCAGGCACAGAGTATGAACTTATATATCACCAATGACTTCACAATGCGTCAGATACTCGACCTTTACCTACTTGCTTGGAAAAGGGGTGTTAAGACTATCTATTATGTGCGTAGTAAGTCATTAGAGGTAGAAGAGTGTGAGAGTTGCTCATCATAATAATTCAAAATTCAAAATTCAAAATTCAAAATTCATAATTCATAATTATGATTACTACTATTTACTGAATAGCAGAAATTCATTGAGTAAGTAGACAAACAAAATAATAGTTTACATCACTAATCATAATTATGAATTCTGAATTATAAATTATGAATTAAAGTAGTAATCATAATTATGAATTCTGAATTATAAATTATGAATTAATCAAGTTAATGGATTTAATAAATAAGAAATAATGGACAATCAATTAAAACGTAATACCTTATTCAATCCTTCAGGTGATATTGACTTGCGCTTGAGACGAATGATTGGTGGTAATACTACTAATTTGAATGACTTCAATAATATGAAGTATTCATGGGTAAGTGACTGGTACAGACAGGCAATGAACAACTTCTGGATTCCAGAAGAAATCAATCTTTCACAGGACTTTAAGGATTATCCACGTCTTGAAAAGGCTGAACGTGTAGCTTATGACAAGATTCTGAGCTTCCTTGTTTTCCTTGATTCGCTTCAAAGCAACAACCTCCCAACGCTTAGTGAATATATCACTGCAAACGAGGTAAACCTCTGTCTGCATATTCAGGCGTTCCAAGAGTGTATCCATAGTCAGAGTTATAGCTACATGCTCGATACTATTTGTAGTCCTGAAGAGCGTAACGATATTCTTTATCAGTGGAAGACCGATGAACATCTCTTGAACCGTAATAAGTTTATTGGCGACTGTTACAATGAGTTCCATGAGAAAAGAGATAAGTTCAGTTTGATGAAGACGCTTATTGCTAACTTTATCCTTGAAGGTATCTACTTCTACAGCGGATTTATGTTCTTCTATAATCTCAGCCGAAATGGTAAGATGTCGGGTTCTGCACAGGAGATTCGCTATATCAACCGAGATGAGAATACACACCTCTGGCTCTTCCGTAGCATTATTCTTGAGCTGAAGAAAGAGGAGCCTGATATGTTTACTCCAGAGAAAATAAAGGTTTATGAAGATATGATGCGTGAGGGTGTACGTCAGGAGATAGCATGGGGACAATATGTTATCGGCAACGATGTACAAGGTCTTAACGCTCAGATGGTGTCTGATTATATCCGTTATTTGGGCAATCTCCGCTGGTCTGGACTCGGCTTTGGTTTCCTCTATGATGACAACCAAAAGGAACCTGAGAACATGAAGTGGGTAGGTCAGTATTCAAATGCTAACATGGTAAAGACCGACTTCTTCGAAGCTAAGAGTACAGCATACGCTAAGAGTACAGCATTGATTGATGACTTGTAAGTCTTAATTCATAATTATAATTACCTTGGTAATTCATAATTCAAAATTCACAATTCATAATTATGATTACTTATTTTGGGTGTTATGAAAGGGAAATCCTAAGCATAATAATTCCAATAAATAGTAATTTAAATTCTGAATTGTGAATTTCTTTTTATCTCTATACGAACTATAAACATGAAAGACATCATCTACGTTTTATTTATTTTTGGTAATCTAACTCGTTTATAACAGTAAATTAGTTCTTATT